>CAZGXK010000053.1:0-9171 GCA_964529775.1 uncultured Eubacteriales bacterium | reverse complement strand
AAAGTGGACCGCCAGATGATGACCTGGATTGCGATGACGGTGATGATGGGGATTCTGCTGATCGTCTTTGTGATGCTCTCCAGTTCGTATTTTGTCAGTTCCATTGTCACCCCCATCAAGGAAATCAGCCAGACGGCGCACACCATCGCCATGGGGGATTACCAGGCGCGTATCGAGAAAAAATACGACGATGAGATCGGGGAGCTCGCGGAGACCATCAACCAGATGGCGCAGGGAATTTCCCAGGGCGAGCGGATGAAAATCGAGTTGATCGCGTCCGTCTCCCATGAGCTGCGCACCCCGCTGACCGCCATCACCGGCTGGAGCGAAACGCTTCGGGAGAGCGGCGGCAACGATAAGGAGATTATGCAAAAGGGTCTCCAAGTTATTTCCAACGAGGCGACCAGACTCTCCGGCATTGTAGAGGAACTGCTCGATTTTTCCCGCTTGCAGAGCGGACAGCTTGAGCTTCACATGGTGCAGATGGACGTGCTCGCCGAACTCGAGGAGACGGTGCTTCTGTTCCGCGAACCGGCGGCGCGGGAAGGCTTAGTCATCGATTACATCGAGTGCATTTCCCTTCCGCCGATCATCGGGGATCCCGGAAGGCTTCGCCAGGTGTTTATCAATGTGATGGACAACGCCATCAAGTATTCCACCCCGGGCGGGGTGGTTCATGTGGAGGCGCGGCTGATCGGCTCCACCATCAAGATCATCATCAGCGACAACGGCGAGGGCATCTCCGCCGAGGCTCTCCCGCACGTCAAGGAGCGGTTTTACCGCGCCAACCCTTCCCGTCCGGGTTCCGGCATCGGCCTTGCGCTTGCGGACGACATCGTCCGACGCCACAACGGCACACTGGAGATCCAAAGCGAGGAACATATCGGCACGACCGTGACCATCCGCCTTCCGGTGGCCAAGCCGGAGGGCGAAGAATCCCATGAGAATCGAGGAGACAACAGGAAGAATGGCAAAGGATAAGCAGTCGAAAAAGACATCGATCGGCGGTCAGGCGCTGATCGAGGGCGTGATGATGCGCGGGCCGTATAAGACGGCGATGGCGGTGCGCCACACGAGCGGGGAGATCCGCACCGAAGAATGGGACAATCCCAAAAAGCCCCTGATCATGCGCATCCCGATTGTGCGGGGAGTCTTTAATTTTATCGATTCTCTGATCGTCGGCTACAAATGCCTGATGAAATCCGCGGAAATGAGCGGCATGGAAGAGATCGGGGAAGACGAGCAGACGACAAAGGAAGAGGCGGAAAAGGAAAACCGTATCGTCCAAAAACTGATGCCGGCGGTCACGGTGATCGCCGCGGTGCTCGGCGTGGTGCTGGCGATATTTCTTTTTATGTATCTGCCGGTGGTGGTGTACGATCTCTCGGTGCGCGGCATCGCGGCCCTCACCGTGTCTCTCGGCGGGGGAAACGGAATGTCCGCGGAAATGCTTACGGAAGTGTGGCGGCAAAACGGATTGGTCAAGGCGCTGGTGACGGGGATCCTCAAAATCCTGATCTTCCTCGGCTATATGATTCTTGTCTCGCAGATCAAGGATATCAAGCGGGTTTTTCGCTATCACGGCGCTGAGCACAAGACGATTTTTTGCTACGAGCACGGCAAGGAACTCACGGTGGAGAATGTCCGCCCCGAGAGCCGCTTTCACCCCCGCTGCGGCACGTCGTTTATGATTTTGATGATGTTTGTCGGTATTGCGGTCGCCATGTTTATCCCCGCGTCCCTCCCCGCATGGCTGTACGCGTCGGTCAAGCTGCTCACTCTTCCTCTGGTGGTCGGGATCGGCTATGAGCTGCTCAAACTTGCCGGTCGGTACGATAACTGGTTGACCAGGGCCATTTCCGCGCCGGGCAAATGGATGCAGCGCATCACCACCAAGGAACCGAGCGACGATATGATTGAATGCGCCATCACCGCTTTCCTGGCGGTGGTGCCGGAGGATAAGGAAGCGGACACCTGGTAAAGAGGAAGATGACGATGACGTGTCTTGCTGCCTACCGACAGATCAAGCGGGAACTGGAAAAGGCGGGGTGCGACAGCCCCGCCTTTGACGCGTGTTGTTTGCTGGAAGCCCTGGCTTCTCTTCCGCGGGGGCACCGCCCGGACGAAAAAGAGCTGGAGGAGGAGACGTGGAGCGCACTGCAAAGCGCCGCGCGGCGGCGCGCGGGTGGTGAGCCGCTGCAGTATATCCTGGGGGAGTGGGACTTTTTGAATCTCACCCTCGCCGTGGGGGAGGGCGCGCTCATTCCCCGGTCGGAGACCGAGCTGCTCTGTGAAACGGCGGCGAAATACCTCGGTGCCGGATTCTCCGGCGATTTTCTAGATTTATGCGCCGGGACCGGCTGCGTCGGTCTCGGGGTTTGCAGTCTGCTCCCCGCCTGCCGGGGGATTGCCGTGGAATTTTCCGACGCGGCGCTGCCGTATCTTCGGGAAAATCTGCGGCGGTACCCCTCTTTTCACATACAGGCGGTGCGGGACAACGTGCTCGAACCGCGCCGCCCGTACCCCATCAGCGACGCCGTTCTCTGCAACCCGCCGTATATTCCGTCTGCCGAACTGCCGCGCCTGCAGGACGAGGTGCGCCGTGAACCCCGGGAGGCTTTGGACGGGGGAGAGGACGGCCTCCTCTTTTACCGCGCGCTCGCCGATACATGGGTTTCGTTTTTAAAACCCGGCGGGCTGATGGCGGCGGAAATCGGATACGGTCAGCGGAGCGCGGTCGCCGACCTCTTCCGCGCCCACGGTCTGCGGGATATCACGGCGTTTTCGGACGCTTCGGGAATACCCCGCGTGGTGTGCGCGGTCAAGCCCTGAGACAGCGCCTCAGGGCAGGGGCGGCGCCTCAAACTGTGCTCGGTACAGACGCCAATAGGCCCCTTTTCTCCGCAGCAGGTCCTCGTGGGTGCCCTGCTCCGCCACGTTGCCGTCTTCCAGCACTAAAATGACATCCGCGTCCCGGACGGTGGAAAGACGGTGTGCGATAATAAACGCGGTCTTCCCCCTCATCATGCGGCGAAACGCCTTTTGCGTGCGCTGTTCGGTGAGAATATCCACCGAACTGGTCGCCTCATCCAAAATCAGCATCGGGGCATCGAGCAGCATGGTGCGCGCAATGGTGAGAAGCTGTTTTTGCCCCGCCGATATCTCGCCCGTGCCCTCCCGAATGAGGGTATCGTACCCTTTGGGGAGTCTCTGAATAAAGCCGTGCGCGTGCGCCGCCCTGGCGGCCGCCGCGATCTGCTCATCGCTCGCCTGCGGGTTGCCGTAGGCGATATTCTCTTTGACGGTTCCCTCAAAGAGCCAGGTGTCCTGCAGCACCATGCCGAAGGCGGAGCGAAGCTCGTCGCGCGCGATATCGCGGGTGTCCACGCCGCCGACAGTGATGTGTCCCGTGTCCGGCTCGTAAAAACGCATGAGCAGATTGACCAGCGTGGTTTTGCCGGAGCCGGTCGCTCCCACGATGGCCACCGTCGTCCCAGGGGGGACCGTGAGGGTAAAATCACGGATCAGCGGGCGATCCGGGGAATAGGAGAAACTCACATGGTCAAAGCGGATTTCCTGCCCGCCCCCGGGCAGAGGACAGCGCCCCTCCGGGGTGAGTTCCTCCTCGTCGAGAACCTCGAAAATCCGTTTCATCGCGGCGGAGGCCATCTGAAGCTGCATGGTGACGGAGGTGATCTCGTTGAAAGGTTTCGCAAACTGCGCGGTATAGCTGAGGAAGCTCGCAACCATCCCGGCGGAGAGCCCGGCAAAAATGCCGCCTATGCCCACCAGGACGTACGCCACGTTGTTGACAAAGCGCGTGGAGGGGTTGACGAGCGCCGACGCAAACTGCGCGCGGGTTCCGCAGTCGTACAATTCCCGGTTGACGTCATCAAACCGCTCGCACGCCTCTTTTTCGTACCCGAACGCCTGCACCGTGCGCATACCGGAGATCATCTCCTCCGCGCACCCGCTGAGATTTCCCTGCACTTTGGCCTGCTGCGCGAATTTTTTGCTGCCGTAACGGGTGATGAAGAAGCCGACCAAAAAGCACAGCGGCGTGGTCAGCACCGCCACGAGTGCGACGGCGGGGGAGAGGCTCAGCATGAAAATCAGCGAGATCACCACCGCCAGCGCCCCGGAAATCAACTGCTGGATACCCTGCTGCAGGCCGTCGGCAATCGCGTCGGTGTCGCTACCGAACCGGGCCATCAGGTCCCCGCGGGAGCGGGTGTCGAACACCTTGACGGGAAGGCGGTGCAGTTTGGCGAACAGGGCGTTTCTCAGTCGCTGAACCGTTTTGGCGGCCGTATGAGCCGCGCACAAAAAAGAAGCGTACTGCAGCACGGAACCCAGCAGATACAGGGTGAGCATGGTCAGGCAGACGGAAACAAGCTCCGCCGTGTTTCCCGGCAGCATACAGTCGATGGCTCTGCCGATAAGCCTCGGCACCGTCAGCAAGCATATATTGCCGCCGAGCGAGAGCAGAACCACCAGGGGCAGCAGCCCTTTTTCTTTTCCCGTGAAGCGCAGCAGCCGGAACCAGTTCTTCATGCCCCGATCGCCTCCCCGTCTTGCTCCTGGGAGGAGACGATGTCGCGGTAGAGGGCGCAGCGGCCGAGGAGCTGCTCGTGCGTGCCGGCATCCGCCAGCCTGCCCTCGTCCATCACCAGAAGAAGATTGGCGGATTTCACGGCGCTCACGCGCTGCGAGACGATGATCACCGTCGTCTCCCCCCGCAAGCGGGAGACAGCCGCCCGCAATCCGGCTTCGGTCGCGAAGTCCAGAGCGCTCGATGCGTCGTCCAGCAGCAGAAAACGGGCGTGGCGGCACAGAGCTCTCGCGATGGCGAGACGCTGGCGCTGTCCTCCGGAGAGGTTGGCTCCCCCGCGCTCGATGCGCGCGCCGTACCCGCCCGGGAGACGACGGATAAATTCGTCGGCCTGGGCGGCCACGGCGGCATCCACCACATCCCGGTCGCTCGCATCCCGGCAGCCGAAACGAATGTTATCCGCTACCGTGCCGGAAAACAACTCGATTTTTTGCGAGACCAGGGCGAATTTTTCTCTCAGCTGCGACAGACGGTACTCCCGCACGTCGGCGCCTTCGACGGTGACGGAGCCCGCACTCACATCGTAAAACCGCATCATCAGGGAGAGCAGGGTGCTTTTGCCCGACCCCGTACCCCCGATAATCCCCACGGTGCTCCCCCTCGGCACCGTGAAGCTCACGTGGTCGATGTCGTTAGCGCCGGTGTTGTAGGAAAAGGAGACGTCGTCAAAACGCATCGCGTCCGCCGTGGGGGAGGGGGACGCGCCTTTGCCGTCGGTCAGCTCGGGTTCGGTGTTGAGAACTTTGGCCACTCTCCCTGCGCAGGCGTAGGAGCGGGAGTAGAGGGAGACCATATTGGCGACGACGGTGAGCGCCACCAGAATCTGGTTGACATAGTTGATAAACGCCACCACTTCCCCGGTGGTCAGACCGCCGGCGGCGACGCGGATATTTCCGAACCACAGAATGCACAGGATGGCGAGATTCATCACCAGAGTGGTCGCGGGGTTTAAGATTGCCGAGAGACGGGATGCCCTCAGAACGACGTCGGTATGTTCTTTTGTCGCCCTTTCAAAGCGCTTTTGCTCGTCTTTGCGCTTGGCAAAGGCGCGTATGACCCTTACGCCGGACAGATTCTCGGAGAGTATTTGGGTGAGCCTGTCGAGCTTTTCCTGTACTTTTCGGTGCAGGGGCACCGAGCGGCCCGAAACCGCCCACAGAATGCCCGCGAACAGAGGTATGGCCGCCACAATCACCAGCGAGAGGCGCCAGTCGATGGAAGCCGCCATCACCACGCCGCCGATACATAAAAACGGCGCGCGGATCACCAGACGGATGAGCATCGCCACCGCCACCTGAAGCTGGTTGATATCCCCTGTCAGACGGGTCAGCAGCGAGGCGTCGGAAAAAGAGTCGATTTGTTTCGGGGAGAGTCTGCCGATATGCTCAAACACCGCCTTCCGCAGTTCGGTGCCGAACCCCTGGGAGGTGAGAGAGGCCATATACTGGCAGACCAGCGCCGAGCACAGACCGATACCGACGATCCCCAGCATTTTTCCGCCCATGGACAGCAGGACGCCGGTATCGCGGGCGGTCACCGCTCCGTCGATGACCTGCGCCATGAGCAGGGGAAGAATCAGTTCCAAAACGGCTTCCAGCAATTTGGCAAGGGGTCCTATGACGCAGTACAGAGCGTAGGGCTTTAAATATTTTCCGAAAGTTTTGATAACCACCGCCATACCCCCTCGCCGTGATTGTACCATTTTCACGAAAAAAAGGCAACCCGTTTCCGCGGGTTGCCTCGGCTTGGGGGCGGCTCGCCGGCGTGCCGGAGCGGCCGGTCTGCAGGCGATTCGTGTCGGTACGGCCTTTATACCCTTATCCCTTCGGTGCGCCGGACGTTTGAACCGCGAGCTTCCGGAAGGTAATGGGGTCGTTCATCGAGCCGGCGCAGTAGATTTTGATTCCGCTTATCATGACGTTGCCGTTGGCGTCGACCGACGGTTCGGGAATACCCAGATCGGCAAGAGGAATGGAGCCCTTGCACTCCTGACCCTTCAGAATATCGCCGGAACCCGCTTCCGTCTTGACCCCGAGCGCCGGGTTGATGATCAGGTATTGCCCGTCGGTGTACGCGTTGGGCGTCGCCTCACCGAAAAAGAGGATGATGCTGGTGTTCGCGTTTTTCCCGGTGGAGAAATCGTACACCAGTTCGCTGCCCTCCAGAGGGCAGAGGTAGGCCTTGCTCATCAGATAATGGGCGTCCGGCCACTGGTTGTTGGTATTGGAGATCAGCAGCGCGCCGGACGAATCCCGCTCGATGGTCATCGTCCCCTCCTCCGGAATATACCAGTCGCTCGGCTCAAAGGAGATGATCTGCTTTTCGGAGGGTTCGGCGGGAGACGACTCGTAGTCCACCAGATTCTCGATTTTTTCGGCGTGTTTGTCGCGGGCAAAATGCTCCTCAAAATAGGCGTTGATGGTATCCGTGTAGACCTGATTGCCCAGTTGGCTCAGGTGAATGCCGTCCGAGAGAAACTGGGAGGGCTTGTAGGCATCGCACTGCGCGCGCAAATCGATCATATCGTACCCGCCCTCGGCACTCAGCTCCCGCACCTTGGCGTTGTATTGGTCCAGCCAGGCGAGCGGGCTGCCGCCTACTTTCTCATAGTCGGATTTTTTCTGCGCCTGAGCCGTCCAGAATTTGTCCTCGTCGAGATAGCTCACGGTGAGCAGAATCGGGGTGGCGCCGAGTTCCCTGACCCGCTCGCAGATGGTGCGCAGATTTTCCTTGTACTCATCGGGCGTGACGCGGGGGACATTGGGCGCCTCCATAATCAAGTCGTTCATCCCGAAACTGATGGTCACAAAATCGGGTTCGCGGTTGGCCACATAGTGGTCGAAAAGGTCGAGGGCCTGCTCGGAGGTCTTGCCGCCGTTGCCCGCGTTGAAGAGGTACATATTGTTGCTCTTGGCAACGCTCACCGGCCAGCTTCCCAGAGCCGTGAGACTGTCTCCGAAAGTGACCAGCTTCGCCCCGTCGAGGGTCTTCTTCGAGCTTCCGCAGCCGGTTGCGGCGAGGCAGGAGGTGAAGAGCGCTCCGGTGAGTATCGTTATTCCCAGCCGTTTCAGAACAGACATGATGGATTCCTCCTTGAAAAGGTAAGGGTGTTTGGCGAGATTATGACGCCCTTAGTATAGCACCTCTCGGGTGAAAAGGCAAGACCCGGCGCGGCAGATTGTGTATCCCCAGCGCCCGGGGAATCACGGGGTAAACCCCGGGCCGATCTCATGGCACTGCCCCTCGTTCCCAACGATCACGAGCGGAAGTTCCGGGTAAAGTTTGCGGATTGTCTCGATAAACTCGCTGGTACTGAAATCGGGCATACCCATGACCACCTGTTTGGCGCCGCACTGACGGGCATAGACTCCTACCGTCAGCGCGGGAGAATCGTTAAAGAGAATTTCCATTCCCGCTTGGTTGCGGCAGGCGATATCGTACAGTGCCTGCAGTACTTCCGCCGTGTGGCGGGATACTTTCTGCACGGGCAGAACAGAGACCACTTTCAGCGGAAGACCGCCCTTGTCCGCAAGGCTTTTTCCCGTCCGAATCAGCCTCTGGCAGCCGATTTGGTCGGTCACGCACACGAGGACGCATCCGTTCTCATTCATGAGCTTCACCCCTTTTTCTCTTCACTCCTATCATACACAAGGACGCCGGCGAAATGTTGAATAAATTATGTATGCGCTGTGAAACTTCTCGTTGATTTTGCCCTTTCGCTGTGATATGCTGAAAACATAGGGCTTCGATAGGAAACAGGAAGATCCGCCGTGGAAAAGCGTCCGCTTCCTGTCGAGAAGCCATGTGCCGTTCGGCCGGGATTTTGAGAGCACATCCGGAGAGGGGAACCGAAGCGATGATGAACCTTTTCTACGAGCTTGAGGGAGGGCTGTATGTCAATCTGACCAACCGCTGCAACTGTGCGTGCCGCTTTTGCATTCGCCGCGGGCACGAGGGATTGGGGGACGCCGATTCCCTTTGGCTCGACCACGAGCCGAGCGAGCGGGAAGTGTTTGACGCCCTGGCCGGCAAAAACCTTGACACTTACCGTGAAGTGGTTTTTTGCGGATACGGCGAGCCGACACTGGCGCTCGACCTTCTGCTCTCCACCTGCCGGCGCATAAAGGCGGAAAGCCGACTGCCTGTGCGCCTCAACACCAACGGCCTGGGGACTCTGGCCAACGGCAGGCCGGTTCCCCCTCTGCTGCGCGGTCTGGTGGATACCGTCTCGGTGAGTTTGAACGCCTCCACGGCGGAGGCCTATGCGCGGGTGACCTGTCCCTCTTTCGGGGAAGCCGCGTTTGACGCCATGCTGCGGTTTGTCCGGGAATGTCGTACGATGCTCCCGCACGTCACGGTCACGGCCGTGGATGTGATTTCCCCGCAGCAGGTGCGGGACTGCCAGGCGCTCGCCGGCGAACTCGGGGTCACCTTCCGGCTGCGGCATTTTACTTAAGGCAAGACCGCAAGCGGCGGCCGGGAAAACGCCGCGCGGCATTTGCCGCAATCGGGTAGGAGGCTGGCCATTAGTTGGCCAGCCGACCTCCCACAGAACCGTG
>CAZGXK010000052.1:0-9223 GCA_964529775.1 uncultured Eubacteriales bacterium | reverse complement strand
CACGCCGCCGATGTTTCCGCCGTGACCGATAAGGTGGATTTTTGCTTTTGCGCGGAGGACATGAAAAAAGAGGACATCCTCGCGCTGGAAGAAGCGTATGCCAGGGCGGAATGTCCCGTTATCTCCAACAACAGTGCAAACCGCTTTACCCCGGACGTCCCGATGGTGATCCCGGAATGTAACCCCGATCATCTGCAGATCATCCCCTCTCAGCGCAAACGGCTCGGCACCCGGCGCGGCTTCATTGCGGTAAAATCTAACTGTTCGCTGCAAAGCTATGTTCCCGCCCTCTTCCCGCTCTCCCAATTCGGAGTGGACAAAGTTCTGGTGTGCACATATCAGGCGATTTCCGGCGCCGGAAAAACCTTTCAAACCTGGCCGGAAATGGCAGACAATGTGATTCCCTATATCGCCGGAGAAGAGGAAAAATCCGAGCGGGAACCGCTGAAAATCTGGGGCACCATCCAGGGCAACCGAATTGTCCCCGCCGACACACCGAAATTTACCGCCCAATGCCTGCGGGTTCCGGTGTCGGACGGGCATTTTGCGGCTGTGTTTTGCTCTTTCCGTCAGAAGCCGGAAAAAAGAGAAATTATCGACATATGGAAACGTTTTTCCGGTCTGCCGCAGAAACTCCGTCTGCCCAGTGCGCCCAGTCAATTTCTCCATTATTTTGAGGATGACGCCATGCCGCAGGCATCTTTGCACCGCCATTTGGAAAACGGAATGGCGATTTCTTTGGGCCGATTGCGGGAAGACACTCAGTACGACTATAAATTTGTCGGGCTTTCGCACAACACTCTGCGCGGTGCCGCGGGGGGAGCGGTGCTGCTCGCCGAACTGCTGTGCTCCGAAGGATATATCGAATGAGCGGATGTAGGCGTTGAGGCTATATGAGGAGGTAAAGCGCTATGAGCAAGCAGCCGATTTTCACCGGAGCCGGGGTAGCTCTCATTACCCCGATGCACCAAGACGGTTCGGTCAATTTTCAAAAATACCGTGAGCTCATCGACTGGCAGATCGAGAGCGGCACCGATGCCATCGTCGCCTGCGGCACCACCGGAGAATCCTCTACCCTCTCCGAAAAAGAACATATTCAAGTGCTACGGTGCGCCATCGAGCAGACTGCGGGGAGAGTGCCGGTTGTCGCGGGCACCGGCTCGAACGACACGGGGTTTGCCATCGAGCTCTCCAAGGAAGCCAAAAAGATGGGCGCGGACGCACTGCTGCTCGTCACTCCGTATTACAACAAAACCTCCCAGCGTGGCCTTATCGCGCACTACACGACCATTTTGGACGCGGTAGCGCTCCCCTCTATCCTCTACAATGTCCCCTCCCGCACCGGAGTGAACATCCAGCCCCAGACTATCGCCGCTCTCAGCAAACACCCGTATGTCTACGCGATAAAACAGGCCAACGGAAATATCTCGGAAACGGTGAAAGTGGCATCGCTCTGCGATATCACCATCTATTCGGGGAATGACGACCAGACCGTTCCTCTGCTCTCACTGGGCGCCAAAGGAGTTATCTCGGTTCTCTCGAATATCTGCCCACGGGAAACCCACGAGATGTGCCGGTCTTGGTTTAACGGAGATCTTCAAAAAAGCCGGCGGCTTCAACTGGATATGCTCGATTTGTGCGACGCGCTTTTCTCGGATGTCAACCCTGTCCCCGTCAAAGCGGCCATGAATCTCATGGGCCTCGATGTGGGCAACTGCCGTCTTCCCCTCCTAGACATGGAGGAAACGGCCAAGGAAAAGCTGGCCGGCGTGATGAGGGCGCATCATTTGATATAACACGCTGCCGCGCGAATCTTGCCGCAAGAGAAACGCCACGGCTCTATTTGCCGGATGCCACGAAAAACGCGGTGAAAAAACCGGTTATGTTGCCTGGGATGGGACGATATCCGGCGAAAACTCATCGGCAAGCGAAAAGAATCGGTTCGGCACGGTCCGAGAAAGGGGACGATCGTTCTTGCGGATTATTCTTTGCGGCTGCAACGGCAAAATGGGCCAGGTTGTCAGCCTGACCTGCGCCGCGAGAGAGGACTGTACCATCGTGGCGGGAGTGGACAGACAAGCCGCATCCCGCTTTGGCTACCCGGTATTCCCCGATTACAAATCGTGCGGCGAAACAGCGGATGTGATCATCGACTTTTCTCACCCAAGCGCTCTCTCCGGGACGATGGCCTACGCGAAAAAGCACACCCTCCCCGCGGTCATAGCGACAACCGGTTTCAGCGATCTCCAAATCGAGCAGCTCCATACGCTTTCTCAAAGTATTCCCGTGTTTTGCAGCGCCAATATGTCGCTCGGCATCAGTCTGCTTGCCGATCTCTCCCGCCGGGCGGCGGCGGTTCTCGGAGACGGTTTTGACATCGAAATTGTGGAAAAACATCACAATCAAAAACTTGACGCGCCATCCGGCACCGCCCTGATGCTGGCGGATGCCGTCCAAAGCCGGTTGCCGCACCCAGCACATTACGTTTTTGACCGCCACAGTCGACGTCAAAAGCGCGACCCGCACGAGATCGGATTTTCAAGCATCCGGGGCGGAACGATAGTGGGCGAACACGAAGTCATTTTCGCGGGACACGACGAGGTGATCACTCTTTCCCATACGGCAGCGTCCAAGGAAATTTTTGCGGTCGGGGCAATCAACGCGGCGCGCTTCCTCACCTCCTGCCCGCCGGGATGGTATGAAATGAGCGACCTGATCTCATCCGTCTGAAAGTAAAACGGAAAGGGCAAAACGCCGTTTCCCATTTGGGGGAAGCGGCGTTTTTTCGCTGTCTTTTTAATCGAGATCGTTTCGCATGAGGTCCTCGTATGTTTCTCCTCGCACCACAACACGGGAACTCCCATCATGCGTCATCACAACGGCGGGGCGGGGAAACCGGTTATAATTAGACGACATGGCATAATTATACGCGCCGGTACAGAGCACCGCCAGAATATCTCCCTCTGCACAGGGCTGCAACGGAGTATGTTCCTGAATGAGATCTCCGCTCTCGCAGCAGCGCCCGGTGACGGTTACGATCTCAGACGCTGGCGCGCTTGCCCGGTTGGCGATGAGAGAGGTGTATTCCGCCTGATACAGGGCATACCTCGGATTATCCGCCATACCCCCGTCCACACTCACATAAGTGCGAACTCCCGGAACGATTTTAATACCTCCCACGGTATAAAGCGTGATGCCCGCCGGCGCCACTATCGAACGCCCGGGCTCAATCATCACAAACGGAAGCGGAAAATCCCATTCGTCCGCCTTGGCCCTGACGGCGCGCGCCACCCGAGCCATAACCTCCGAAGGCGCAAGAGGACAATCCTTCCCGGTGTAGCGAACGCCGAACCCTCCGCCTAAATTGAGCACACGGAGAGTGACCCCGTAAGTGGCGCGAACCTGCCGCATAAAGCCGAACATCACCTCGGCGGCAAGGACAAACGGCTGATCGTCGAAAATCTGGGAACCGATATGACAGTGCACCCCGACCAAACGCACATTCGGGAGTTTCAGAGCTTCCCCCACGCCCTTGAGCGCCTCTCCGTTTTCCAACGTAAAACCGAACTTGGAATCGACCTGACCCGTTCGGATAAAGCGGTGGGTGTGCGCGTCGATGCCTGGCGTGACGCGTAAAAGAACAGCCGGTGTCTTACGGCAGGCGACCGCTATCTCGGAAAGCAGCGCAAGCTCGCTCATATGGTCCACCGCGATAAGTCCCACCCCCGCCTCCAGCGCCATTTTCAAATCGGAGGCGGTTTTATTATTGCCATGAAAAACCATGTGCTCCGGCGGAAAACCGGCGCACAGAGCCGTGAGCATTTCTCCGCAGGAGGCGACATCGGTATAACAGTCCTCTTCGCGGACCAAACGGTACATCGCCTTAAAGGAACAGGCTTTGCTCGCATAGACCACCGCTCCCCCGTGTTCACACTGTTCCACGAGGGAGGTCTTATAGGCGCGAAGCGCTCGGCGAACGGAATCCTCGTCCATAACATAGAGAGGCGTGCCGTAAGTGCGGGCAAGTTCCACGGTGTCGCACCCGCCTATGGTCAGATGACCGAGGCGGTTAATCTCCAGGGCATCGGATATGCTGTGCGGATCCAACGCATCATTCTCCTTCTTGCTTTTCATCCCGCGAGGGCACCGTGACCTCATCTATCCACTCGATCATCGTGGATGCCCCCTCACCGGTGATCGCGGAAAAAGGGACAACGGCCAGACCCTCCAAAGCGGCAAATTCCTCGCCGAAAGCCGCCCCACGCCGGGCACGCTCTCCCGCTGTCAGCTTATCCGCCTTGGTGAGCGCCACGACAAACGGAACGGCGGCGTCCACCAAAAAATCGATCATCTTTCTGTCGGCCTCTGTGGGCGTATGACGCATATCCAACAGTTGAATCACCAGACGGCAGTCGCGCTCCGACGCAAAATAACCGCCGATCAGCTCGGAAAACTGCGCGCGCTCCGACTTGGAAACCTTGGCATACCCGTAACCGGGCAAATCGACCAAGCGAAAGGCATCCAAGCGGTAAAAATTGACGGTTGCCGTCTTGCCCGGAGTCGAACTGGTGCGGGCCAGAGAGCGGCGTTGCAATAACGTGTTGATAAGAGAAGATTTTCCCACATTGGAGTGGCCGGAGACGACAATCTCGGGCATGGTACTTGGGGGAAACTGACGGCACTCCCCCACCGACAACTCAAACTCGGCGCCGTAGACAATCATGCCTTTCTCTCCCGCGGCGCTTGCGGCATACCCGCCCGGCGGACAGGTCGTGTCTGAGCGGCCGGCTGTGAGATTCCGGATGCGAGCTGTTGCGGGTTCACCAGAGAATAGCGCAACACTTCATCCATATGCTCCACAGGAATGATATCCAAATGGTTCTTCACCACGGAATCCACTTCTTCGAGATCCGAGAGATTTCCCTTGGGAATCAGAACCGTCCGCATATGATGGGTATAGGCCGCCATCAATTTTTCTTTAAGTCCCCCGATGGGAAGCACCCTGCCGCGAAGAGAGAGTTCCCCAGTCATCGCAAGATTTCCCTTCACCGGCACCTCGGCGAGGGCGGAGAGGATGGCCGTGGTCATGGCGGCACCGGCCGACGGCCCGTCTTTCGGCACCGCGCCCTCCGGTGCATGAAGGTGAATATCCCGGTTGCGGTAAAAATCGGTGGGGACATTCCACTCCCCCGCCCGGGAGCGCACATAACTTATCGCAAGGCGCGCCGATTCTTTCATTACATCCCCCAGAGAACCCGTCAGCTCAATTTTTCCGGTACCTTCGAGCGCCGCCACCTCAATGGGCAGCATCTCCCCGCCGACGCTCGTCCAGGCGAGGCCGTTGACAAGGCCGATTTCATCTTCGTGGTCCTCCTCGTCCGGTTTATATTTGACCGGGCCAAGGAAAAGCGAAAGATCGTTCACCGTCACCGTCTCGGTCTCTCCCGACACCACCTTTTTGGCCACCTGCCGGCAAATTTTCCCGATACAACGCTCCAGTTCGCGCACTCCGGCCTCTCTGGTATATCCGTCGATCAGCAGGCGAAGCTGCTTATCCGGCAGGTGCATCTGCTTGGCGGTCAGTCCGTTTTGGCGCAGCTGCTTTTTCACCAGATGGCGCTTCGCGATGTGAAATTTTTCCTCCGCCGTATAGCTGTCCAGAACAAGGACGTCCATGCGGTCGTACAACGGCCGCGGAATGGCGGACACATCGTTGGCCGTGGTGATGAACAGCACACGGGATAAATCAAACGGCACGTCAAGATAATGGTCGATAAAGGCAAAATTCTGTTCGGTATCCAGCACCTCGAGAAGCGCCGAGGAAGGGTCGCCGTGAAAATCGCCGCCGAGCTTGTCCACCTCGTCGAGCAGAACGAGAGGATTGGATGTGCCGGATTGTTTCACGGCCGCCATGATGCGGCCCATCATGGCCCCGATATACGTTCTGCGATGACCGCGGATATCCGCCTCGTCCCGCACGCCGCCCAAAGAAACCCGCACATATTTACGCCCCATGGCGGAGGCGATGGAGTGCGCGATAGATGTCTTCCCCACACCCGGAGGGCCGGCAAGGCACAGCACCTGCCCCGAACGGTTCTCGGTAAGCTGCCACACCGCCATCAGTTCTAAGATTCTCTCCTTGATTTTATCTAGTCCGTAATGCTCACGGTCGAGGAGCCGGCGGGCACGGCTGAGATCGGTTTTATCCTTGCTATATTTTCCCCACGGAAGATCCAGCACCGCGTCGAGATAATTGCGCACCACGGTCGCCTCATGGGAACCGATGGGCATTTTGGCGAGTTTATCCGTCTCCTGCAGCAGCTTGTCGGCGGTCTCTTCGGTGAGCGCGGTCTTGGCGATCTTCTCGCGGTACTCATCCGCCTCCTCCAAGGGATTGTCCGAATCTCCCAGTTCCTCTGCAATGGCCTTCATCTGCTCGCGCAAATAATACTCTTTTTGATTTTGCTCCACCTGATCCTGCACACGCTCCTGAATCGTCTGTTCTACACGCAGCACATCACATTCGCGTTCCAAAAGAGCGAGAAGAGACTCCACACGTTTGGTCAGCGACTGGCAGGAGAGTATGCGCTGCTTATCCTCGATAAAGACGGGCAGGTGAAAAGCAATGAGATCCGCCGCAACCCCGGCGCTGTGAGCACGCCGCACCGAAACCAGAAGATCGGAGGGAATCTGAGGATTGAGATCCGCGTATTCGGCAAATCGGTCGATACAGCTGCGCAGAAGGGCGATGTCTCTCACTTTGCCGCTCACGGGAGGCTCCGGGACAGAAATGACCTGAGCGGTCAAAAAAGGTTCTTCCTGCACAATATGCAGGAGGCGCGCACGGGTTATGCCCTCCGCCGCGATGCGCAACACATGATCACCCGCGCGCAGTACCTGGCGCACCTTGGCGACGACGCCGACGGCAAAAAGGTCCTTTTGCGAGGGGTCATCCACGTCCTGATCGCGCTGAGTGACCAAAAAAACGGTTTGATCCCGCTGCATACTGTCGCCCAGAGCCGCAACGGATTTCTCCCGTGTCACATCGATATGCGCCACGATTTTGGGGAACATCACCATTCCGCGCAAAGGCATCAGCGGCATCGTCTCGGCAGGGCGTTCACATTTTCTCACAATCATGCATCACACCTCCAAACAAAACAAAAAATCAGACGGCGCCTTTTTACCCCCACACCGAGGAAAAACCGTCTGATTTCGTCTTGGCAGGTGGGGTCAGGCTGTAATTTTTCGTTTGGGACTCTTGGCATTGACGGCAACCTTCAGGGGAGAAGGCCGTCTGTCCGGATTGAAAGTCATCTCCGGTTTTGCCCCGTTTTCCACCGTCTCTTTCGTGATCACGATTTTTTCAATCGTGTGGTCCGAGGGGACGGTAAACATATATTTGGTGAGAAGATCTTCCATCACCGAACGCAATCCGCGCGCGCCCGTCTGCAACTGTCTGGCCTTTTCCACCACCGCTCTCAGGGCGTCGGATGTAAATTCCAGTTTCACACCGTCCAGCTCAAACAGCTGAACATATTGTTTGAGCAGGGCGTTTTTCGGCTCGACCAATATTCTCACCTTACTGTCGGTATCCATAGGCTGCAACCCTGCGATCACCGGCATACGGCCCACAAGTTCCGGAATTAGACCGTATTTCACCAGATCCTGCGGAATAATTTGATCGTACCAATCGCCTGGATCCGCTTCCTTCTTGGATTTGACCTCTCCGCCAAATCCCATCGACCCGGAATCCACGCGCCGCTCGACAATCTGCTCGATACCGTCAAACGCTCCGCCCAGGATAAAGAGGATATTGGACGTGTCGATCTGAATAAATTCCTGCTGAGGGTGTTTTCGTCCGCCGCCCGGAGGGACATTGGCCACCGTCCCCTCCACAATTTTGAGCAGCGCCTGCTGTACTCCCTCGCCGCTGACATCTCGGGTGATGGACGGATTCTCGCTGTGCCGAGAAATCTTGTCGATCTCGTCCACATAGATAATCCCCCTCTGGGCACGCTTTACGCTGCCGTCGGCGGCTTGAATGAGACGCAAAAGAATGTTCTCCACATCTTCCCCCACATATCCCGCCTCGGTCAGCGTCGTGGCGTCGGTGATGGCGAAGGGGACATTCAGCAGTTTGGCTAGAGTTTGCGCGAGAGCCGTCTTTCCCACGCCGGTGGGGCCTATCAGCAAAACATTGCTTTTTCCGAATTCCATGCCGGTGTCTTTGCCGAAATAGACCCGTTTGTAATGGTTGTACACCGCCACCGAGAGCGCAATTTTAGCCTTGTCCTGTCCGATCACATACTCGTCCAGACCCTTTTTCAGTTCACGGGGAGTGGGCAGGCGAGCGGGCAATTCTTCTGCTTTGGCCTCTTTTTTCTCGGATTCCTCTATTCCGAAGCTCTCCGCCAGAATCCGCTGGCAAAGCTCGATACACTCATTGCAGATGTACACTCCGGGTCCGGCGATCAACTGCATGACCTCTTCCTGCGATTTTCCGCAAAAAGAACAGGCAATATCGTTGCTCTTTGGCATAAGGCTTTTGAGAACACCCCTTTCTCTCGAATCCGGTACGGCTCACCGTGTGAACCTTAAGCGCGTTTTTCCACCACTTTATCGATCAATCCGTACTCCACCGCCTGCTGGGCCGTCATGAAGTTATCTCTGTCGGTATCCTTCTCGATAGTCTTGAGTGTCTGCCCCGTCATCTCCGCGAGCAATTTGTTCATGCGACTTTTGATAAAGAGAATATGTTCCGCCTGAATCTTGATATCGCTCGCCTGCCCCTGAGAACCGCCGGAAGGCTGGTGAATCATGATCTCGCTGTTCGGCAGCGCCATACGTTTGCCCTTGGCTCCCGCCGCCAGAAGAAAAGACCCCATGCTCGCCGCCATGCCAATGCAGGTGGTGGCGACGTCGCACTTGACAAATTGCATGGTGTCGTATATCGCCATGCCGGAAGTGATCACCCCGCCTGGGCTGTTGATATACAGCTGAATGTCCTTATCCGGGTCCTGACCTTCAAGATACAAAAGCTGGGCCACCACCAAAGACGCCGTAGCGTCGTTGACCTCATCCGAGAGGATGATGATCCGGTCGTGTAACAGGCGGGAGAAAATATCATAACTGCGCTCCCCCCTGCTGGTCTGCTCCACCACATAGGGTACAAGACTGCTCATCACAAAATCCATCCTTTCCCTTGCTCCGGTTTATTATG
>CAZGXK010000051.1:0-9375 GCA_964529775.1 uncultured Eubacteriales bacterium | reverse complement strand
TGCTGGTGGACGACGGTTCTCAGGACAAAACCTGGCAGGAGATGGTGCGCCTTGCGAACGATAAGCCGCAGGTGTCGGTCATTCGCCTGTCCCGCAATTTCGGCAAGGAATACGCGCTGTGTGCGGCTCTGGAAAACGCCGCCGGGGATGCGGTGGTGGTGATGGATTCCGATCTTCAGCATCCGCCCGAACTGATACCGGAGATGGTGCGGCTGTGGCAGGAGGAAGGCTACGACGTGGTCGAGGGGGTCAAGGCGAACCGCGGTAAGGAATCTCTCGGCAGCAAAATAGCCGCCATGACGTTTTACAAGCTCTTTAAGGCCTCCACCAACATCGACATCGGGGTGGCCTCGGATTTTAAGCTGATGAACCGCAGGGCGCTGGATGCTTGGAAACAGATGCCGGAGCGCAACACTTTCTTCCGCGGACTTTCCGCCTGGGTCGGTTTCAAACGGTATGCGCTCCCGTTTGAAGTGCGGGAGCGCGCGGGCGGGCAGACCAAATGGACATTCAAAAGTCTTATGCGCCTTGCCGTCAATTCCATTACTTCGTATACCTCGGCGCCGTTGTTCGTCATCTTCTGGCTCGGCGTCATCATGCTGGTGGCGGGGCTGATACTGGGGATAGAAACGCTGGTCAATTTCTTTATGGGCCGCGCGGCCAGCGGTTTTTCCACCGTGATCCTGCTGCTGCTGCTCATCGGCAGCGCCATCATGATCAGTTTGAGCATCATGGGGCTGTACATCGCGAAAATCTACGATGAGGTGAAGGGCAGGCCCCGCTATATCATCAAGGAATCCTTTGGCGACGCCATCCTGCCGGATCAAAAACCGGTGCGTTGAATCGGGCGCCCGCCAGAAAAGGGCGCATTCCCTCGCCCGGGAGAGCGATTCTATCGCCTGGAGAGGCGCCAGGGGAGTGTGCCACGCAGGGAGAAAGGAAAAGCCGTATGTCCCATATCCGTATTATCTCCGAGGAGGAGCGGAAGCGGCAGGAAGATTTTGCCCTGCGGGTGCGGGACTATTATGAGCGTCTTCTGTCAGGACGTGCTCCGCTCGCCTTTGTGCACACCTACGGGTGTCAGCAGAATGTGAGTGATTCCGAGCGCCTTCAGGGGATGCTCTGCCGGATGGGATTCGGCTTTGTCGATACCCCCGAGGAGGCGGACGTCATCCTCCTCAACACCTGTGCCGTGCGCGAACACGCGCAGGACCGCGTATTCGGCAACGTGGGGGCGCTGAAAAACCTCAAAAAACGAAAGCCCCATCTGATGATCGCTCTCTGCGGGTGTATGGTTCAGCAGCCGTATGTGGCGGAGCGGCTGAAGAAAAGCTATCCTTTTGTGGGGTTGATTTTCGGCACCCATGTGCTGTATCGGTTTCCCGAGCTTCTTTGGCAGGCGCTGGAGAGCCGAAAGCAGGAGATCACGATTCCCGACGAGGACGGCTGTATCGCGGAGGGTTTGCCCGTGAAGAGGGACGGCGGCGTGAACGCCTGGATCCCGATCATGTACGGGTGCAACCATTTTTGCAGTTACTGTGTGGTGCCTTATGTCCGGGGGAGAGAGCGCAGCCGTGCTCCCAAAGACATTCTCCGGGAAGTGGAGGAAGTCGTGGGGGCGGGGACCAAGGAAATCACTCTGCTCGGGCAAAACGTCAACGCCTACGGCAAGGGAGAGGCGAACGGGGTGGATTTTCCCCGGCTTTTGCGCATGATCAACGAGATTCCGGGGAATTTTATCATCCGTTTTATGACCTCTCACCCCAAGGACGCCACCCACGACCTTTTTCTCGCGATGGCGGAGTGCGACAAGGTTTCCGGGCATTTGCACCTGCCGGTGCAGTCGGGCAGCACAAGGGTGCTTCGGGCGATGAACCGAGGCTACACGAGGGAGCAGTATCTCTCCCTCGTCGAGGACGCGAGGCGGACGGTGCCGGAAATTGCCTTGACCAGCGACATCATTGTGGGATTTCCGGGTGAGACACGGGAAGATTTTGAGCAGACCCTCTCTCTGGTGGACCAGGTGGAGTTTGTCTCGCTGTTCACGTTTATTTTTTCCCCGCGGAGGGGAACGCCCGCCGCCGATATGCCGGATCCCGTGCCGTACGCGGTGAAATCCCAGTGGCTGCAGGAACTTTGTGCCCGGCAGGAGAGCATTTCCGCGCGGCGCACTGCGGCCATGGTGGGAAAAACGCTTCCCGCCCTCATCGAATCCGATGCCGGGGCTTTTTTGGAGGCGAGGCTGGAGGACAACAGCATTGTGCGTGTACCCGGCGATTCGAGTATGGTGGGCAATAAGGCGATGGTGGAGATCACCTCGGCCAAAAGCTGGGTGCTCAGCGGCGAGATACGGAAATGGATATAGAAGGAGCCGACGAAAGATGGATATTTTACTGGAGATGGCAAAGGACATGGGGGAGGCCATTCAGCAGGACGACCGTTTTATCACCCTGCAGATGGCGCAGGCGGCGGCGGACGACGACGCGGCCCTGCAGGATTTAATCGGCGAATTCAATCTCAAACGGATCGCTCTGTCCGGCGAGGAGAACAAAGAGAAGAAAGACGCGCAAAAGATTAAGCGACTGGATACCGAATTGCGTGCGGTCTACGCCCGGGTGATGGAGAACGAGCATATGGCGGCGTACAATGCCGCGCGTTCGGAGATGGACGCTCTGCTCTCCGGCATCAACCGGATTTTACACCTCTCGGCTCAGGGGGAGAATCCCCGGTCCATCGACGTCTCTCCCCGCTGCACCGGAGACTGCGGAAGCTGCGGAGGATGCAGCTGAAGGTCATTTGCGCTCATGTAGGGGGTGGAGTCGGCCTATGGCGGAAGTTACGCCGATGATGCAGCAGTATTTGGATATCAAGAGTCAAAACCCGGATTCCATTCTCTTTTTCCGATTGGGCGATTTCTACGAGATGTTTTACGACGACGCCAAGACGGTGTCCGGCGAACTGGAACTGGTGCTTACCGGGAAGGATTGCGGACTGCCCGAGCGCGCCCCGATGTGCGGCGTGCCGTATCACAGCTGCGAGGCGTATATCGCCCGTCTGGTCGCCAACGGACACAAAGTGGCCATCTGCGAGCAGACGGAGGACCCCAAAGCGGCCAAGGGGCTTGTCAAGAGGGAAGTGGTCCGTGTCATCACGCCCGGCACGGTGCTGGAGGGCAGTATGCTGGACGAAGGGCGCAACAATTACCTCTGTGTGCTCTGCCGGATGGATGAGGCGATCGGGTTGTGCTTCTCGGATTGTTCCACGGGGGAGTTGTATGCCACCGAGATTGCGGGAGAGGATGTCGTCGACCGCGCGGAAAATGAGCTGTCGCGTTTTCACCCGAGCGAAGTGCTGCTAAACGGCCCTGCTTTTTCGCATTCGGATATGGCTCGGTTTTTGCACGACAAATTGGGAGTTACGCCTCAGCGCATCGATTCTCCTTCTTCCGAGAAGGCGAAGCAGAGCGTTGCCGAACAGTTCCCGAACCGCGGCATTGAGGAACTTCGCCTCGCCGACAAGCCGGCGGCGGTGATCGCGCTCGGCGCCCTGCTCGATTATCTTCGGAAGACGCAGATGAGCGGTATGCAGCGCTTCGATTCTCTGGATGTCTATTCCGATGCCCAGTATATGCAGCTCGATGTCCACACGCGGCGCAATCTGGAACTGTTGGAGAATATCCATACCAAGGAAAAACGCGGCTCGCTTCTGTGGGTTTTGGACCGCACCCAGACGGCGATGGGTAAGCGCCTGATCCGCTCCTGGATAGAGCGGCCTCTGCTCAGTCCCGTCGGAATAGAGCGCCGCCTTCATGCGGTGGAGGAATTGGTCCAACAGACCATAATGCGTGAGGAGCTAACGGAGAAGCTCTCCCGCATTTACGATATGGAACGCATCATGACGCGAGTGGTGTACGGCAGCGCCAATGCCCGGGATTTGCGCGCGCTTGCTCAAACCATTTCTTTTTTATCCCCCGTCAGAGAGCAGCTCTCCTCCGCGCACTCCGCCATGCTGTGCGACATCTGCCGGGACATCGACCCGCTCGAAGACATAGCGGATCTTATCCATCGCGCGATTGTGGACGATCCTCCTCTCACCGTGCGCGAGGGCGGCATCATCCGCAAGGGGTATCATCCGGAGATCGATGAGCTGAATTTCGAGATGAGCGACGGGCGGGGAATTATCGCAAGGGTGGAGGCCAGGGAAAAAGAGAAGACCGGCATCAGAACGCTGAAAGTCGGTTACAATCGCGTGTTCGGGTATTACATCGAGGTCAGCCGCGCACTGGCCGATCAGGTTCCGGAGAACTATATCCGCAAGCAGACTCTGGCTGGGGCCGAGAGATATGTCACCGACGAGCTCAAGGCTCTGGAAGCGCGGGTGCTCGGCGCCAAAGACCGTGTGATGGCTCTGGAGTATCAGGTGTTCTCAGAGGTGCGCAGTCGGGTGGCGCTCGCCAATCACCGGGTTCAGACAACGGCGGCTGCCGTCGCCCGTCTCGATACGCTCTGTTCGTTTGCCCGTGTGGCGGTGGCGAGGGGGTATGTATGTCCTACGGTGGACACCTCGGGCGAACTGCACATTACGGCGGGGCGGCACCCCGTGGTGGAGGCGCTGCAGAGCGCGCCCTTTGTGCCGAACGACACCCATCTGGGCGGCGAGGAGCGAGTGGCCATCATCACCGGCCCGAATATGGCCGGTAAATCCACCTATATGCGCCAGACGGCGCTGATTGTTCTGATGGCGCAGATCGGCAGTTTTGTCCCGGCACAAAGCGCGTCTGTCGGGGTGGTGGACGGTATTTTCACGCGAGTGGGTGCCTCGGACGATCTCTCGTCCGGCCGGTCCACCTTTATGATGGAGATGAACGAAGTCGCCTCGATTCTGCAAAACGCCACTTCGCGGAGCCTGATTTTGTTCGATGAAATCGGCCGGGGAACTTCCACTTTCGATGGCATGAGCATTGCCAGAGCGGTTCTCGAATATGTGGCCGACCCGAAAAAAATCGGCGCCAAAACGCTTTTTGCCACTCACTATCACGAGTTGACCGATTTGGAGCGGGAACTGCCCGGGGTGAGCAATTACAACATCGCCGTCAAAAAGCGCGGGGAGGAAATCACTTTCCTGCGTCGCATCGTGAGAGGGCCTGCGGACGGGAGCTACGGCATTGAGGTGGCCAGGCTCGCCGGTATACCGCATCAGGTCGTCGCCCGAGCCAGAGCCATTTTGCGTTCTCTGGAATCGGGGGAAGGGGCAGGTGAGACCGCGCGCCCCTCTCGCCGCGAACCACTGGACTTGCAGGAAGACGGGCAGATATCTCTGGAGCCTCTCGCGCAGAGCGATGTGATTCGGCGGCTTCGGGAGACGGATATCAATACGCTCACCCCCATCGAGGCGCTGCAGACACTTCACGAACTCATCGAGGAAGCGAAATCGCTGGGATGACGTCGGCAAAAAAGAGGGGATGGGGGTCGCTTTGCCCAAGATTCAGGTGCTTGATCGCCACACGGCGGAACTGATTGCCGCGGGAGAAGTGGTGGAGCGCCCTTCTTCCGTGGTGAAAGAGCTGATGGAAAACAGCATGGATGCCGGAGCCACCTCCATCTCGGTGGCCATTGAGAACGGCGGCATTGTCTCTATCGGTGTGACCGACAACGGAGAGGGGATGGCGAGAGAAGACGTACCGGTGGCCTTCCGGCGCCACGCGACCAGTAAGGTGCGTTCGGCGGACGATCTGGACGCCATCACCACGCTGGGTTTTCGCGGGGAGGCGCTCGCCTCCATAGCGGCGGTGTCGCGGGTCGAGGTGGTCACCCGCCGCAAAGAGGATCTCGCCGGCACGCGGTATACGCTCTGCGGCGGGGAGCCGGGAGAACTTGAGGATTGCGGATGCCCGGCGGGGATGACCATCACGGTGCGGGATTTATTTTACAACGTGCCCGCTCGCATGAAGTTCCTCAAGAAAGATGTCAGCGAGGGCAACGCAGTGGCGGCCGTGGTGGACAAACTGGCGCTCTCCCGACCGGATGTGGCGTTTCATTTTACCCGAGACGGCAGAAAAGAACTGAGCACCCCGGGAAACGGCGATTTAAAGGGATGTATTTATTCGGTGCTCGGCAAGGATTTCGCGAAGTCCCTGCTGCCGGTGAACACCGCAGAGGGGGGCATCTCCGTCTCTGGGTATATTTCTTCCCCGCATGCCCCACGTGCCAACCGCGCCATGCAGCACGTTTTTATCAACCGCCGCTACGTCAGGTCGCGCACGGTGACGGCCGCGCTGGAGCAGGCGTATAAAGGCTCTCTCATGAGCGGACGCTTTCCCTCCTGTGTCCTTTTCCTCTCGATGCCGGCGGAGACGGTGGACGCGAATGTCCACCCCGCCAAAGTGGAGATCCGTTTTTTGGATGAGCGTCCCGTCTTTCAGGCGGTTTACCGCGCGGTGACGTCGGCTTTGGAAAAGCCGGAAAGCCCGAAGGCGGTCTCTTTGCCCTTCCGCTCCCCGCCGGACGCTGTCGGAACCGTGCCGCGCGGGCGCGGGGCGGACGCGGGAAACGCCGCCGATGCCGTCGATACGGTGCGGGTGCGCTCGCAAAACGGCGTGCTTTTTTCCGCCGACGCGGAGAGGGGACACCCTCTCACCGTGGCGGATGTGGCGAGGCGCTGGGGAGATTTACAGCAGGCATCCAGGCCCGAGATGACGACTCCCGCGCCAGAACCGCCGTCGCCGGCGATACCGGAGGTTCGGGAAGAGACACCGGTGCGGTATATCGGCGAGGTCTTTGACACCTATCTGCTGGCGGAGATGGGAGATGCTCTCTATATTATCGACAAGCACGCCGCCCACGAGAGGCTGATCTACAATCAGCTGAAAAGCGGAAAATTTAATGATTCCCAGCAGTTGCTGTCCCCGCTACCGGTCACTCTCGGCAAAGACGAATATGCGGCTCTGATGCAGGAGACGGAGATTTTGCGGCAAACGGGATTTGAGCTGGAGGCGTTTGGCGGTAGCGAGATCCTGGTGCGGGCGGTACCGATGCTGCTCGCGGACTGCGATATTCAGGCTGCGCTGCAGGAGATCGCGGGAGGCTTCTTAAGTGGGGACAAGCGGCCTCACCTCTCTAAAATTGAGTGGATTTATCACTCCACCGCGTGCCGTGCTGCGGTCAAGGCGGGGGATGTCAGCCACCCGGAGGAGCTGGAGCTCTTTGCCCGCAGGATTCTCGAAAACGACGATTTGCGCACCTGTCCCCACGGCCGTCCGGTATGCGTGTCGGTCTCCAGAAAGTCGATAGAGAAACCGTTTGGAAGGCTCGGATAGAACCTTGGCATGCGGACAGAAAGGGGAAAGGAACCTTTGCCGACCGTTCCGTTGCTGGTGGTCGCCGGCCCCACCGCGTCCGGTAAAACCGCGCTCGCGGTTGCGCTCGCACGGCGGTTTCACGGCGAAGTGGTTTGCGCCGATTCCATGCAGGTGTACCGTGAACTCTCGGTATCCACCGCACGCCCCACCGAAGAGGAAATGCAGGGCGTTCCCCACCATCTTCAAGGACACGTTTCCTTTTCCGAGACGTACAGCGTGGCGCGCTATGCGGACGAGGCGCGCCGTGTAGTGGAGGATATTCATTCGCGGGGTAAGTTGAGTATTCTTTGCGGAGGGACGGGGCTGTATATCTCCGCGGTCACCGATCATCTGGTGTTTGAACGGCAGGAGAGCGAACAGGTGAAGAAAATCCGCTCCGCTCTGCGGGAACAGTGGCGGAAGCTGGGGGATAGGGGCATGTGGAACCGACTCCGCGAGGTGGACCCCGATCTTGCGGAAAGACTGCCTGTCCATGACCGCGGACGTATTCTCCGTGCTCTGGAAGTTTACGCCCTGACCGGCCATCGTATGAGCGAGCAGCGGCAGATCAGGAGATCTCGGCAAAACCCGTATTCCGTCTGCTATCTTCTGCTCGATGTCCGAGACCGTGAGACACTTTACCGCCGTATCGACGACCGCGTGGACGAGATGCTGGGGCACGGTTTGCTCGAGGAGTGCGCGAGAGTGATCCGTCTGCACGGGGATACCGCCGAGCAGGCGATCGGCTGCAAGGAATTACGGCCGTACTTCGACGGGGAGTGTACGCTGAGTGAGGCCGTCGATGACATGAAGAGACGGACCAGGCAGTATGCCAAGCGGCAGCTTTCCTGGTTTCACCGGGTGAAAGAGGCGCATCCCCTGTATGTGGACGATTACCGGTGCGCGGACGATTTGGCCCTCGCCGCCGCCGACATCTGGACGAGGTTTGCGGCCTCGAATTGCCCGCCGCCGGGTTGAGAGGAGGCAACTATGGGATCTTTTGCCAAACGGCTTGTGACGATCTTGGGCGCCCTGCTGATCATCGCGTATGTGGGGTATCAGGTGATACTTGTCGTGTATTCCCCCGTCGACGTGGAGACGGCGACATCCTGCAGCGAGTACGAGGTGGTGGATACCGACGGCCTGATCATCCGCAACGAGACTCCGGTATCCGCGGGCGGAGACGGATTCATCTATTATGTGACGGAAAACGGTTCCCGCGTGGCAAAAAACGGCCACATCGCGGACATCTATCAGGATGCGCAGAGTGCCTCCGTCCGGCAGCAGCTGCTTCAGCTGAATGAGGAAATCAGCGATCTCGAGGTGATTCAGCAACAGGGGAACAGCGGGCGTATCAGTTTATCTATGGTGACCACACAGCTTCGGCGCCTGCAAAACGAGGTGATCGACGCCATGTCGTCCCCCTCTTTTGCCGGGATGGAAACTATGTCCACCGAGCTTCTCTCAACGATGAATAAACAGCAGATCACCATCGGGCGCATACAGGATTACAGCGCCCGTCTCGCCGAACTCGGGGCGAAGCGCAGCGAACTTGAGGCGAGAGTGACGGCGAATCCGGCTCCGGTGACTTCTCCCGTGGCGGGGTATTTCGTCAACCGTGTGGACGGATTCGAGCAGGTGCTTACCATCGATACCGCGCAGGAGATGACTCCGGAATCCCTTCGGTCCGCGATGGAGCGCCAGGAGACGCCGCAGCCCGGGACCGTCGGCAAGGTGGTGGGCAGTTACGAATGGTACCTCGCCTGCGTGATACCGGCACAAAAGCTCTCTCAGATGAATATAGGAAGCGATTTGCTGGTGCGCCTCCCCTTTGTCTCTTCCGAACCGATTCCGGTCACGCTGGTGGCGCAAAACCGGGACGAACAGGGTGAGGTCGCCGTGGTTTTCCGCTGCACATATATGTCCGCGGAACTCTCGGATATCCGCAAGGAAAAAGTGGAAATCCTCATCACGGAGCACAACGGCCTTCGCGTTCCGGACGAAGCGGTTCACTTCAACGATGAGGGGGAAGCGGGGGT
>CAZGXK010000050.1:0-9732 GCA_964529775.1 uncultured Eubacteriales bacterium | reverse complement strand
CGGTGCGCGGCAAGCGCGCGGGACATCACCTCGACGGCCGTGTGCTCGATGGCGGGAAGGGATTTTTCACAGACCGCCGCGCGGGAAAAGGCGGCGATGCCGAACACCTTGGAAACCCGTTCGGCCGCCTCGTCCAAATCCGCGTTCTCGTCCGGCTCCACAAAGATGGTGGACTGCGCCTTGCGCAGGGTAAAATTTCCCGCACCGGTTAAGGCGTGGCGCAGATTCTTCATCAGAGCCGATTCAAACGTGCCCCGGTTGAGTCCCTTGAGCGCGAGTTCTCCGTTTTTGATCAGAAGAATCTCTCGCATCGGGCTATTCCTCCCCGGCGATCCCGCTCACCGGCGGTTCGGTCGCCTCGGGCTCTGTGGCGGGGGGTTCGGTCGGAACCGGTTCAGTGGGGGGCTCGGTCGGAGGCTCGGTCGGCGGTGTGGTCGGCGGTTCAGTCGGAGGTGCGGATGGAGGTGCCGTGGGCGACGTCGGGCGGGCGGAGACGGTGATGGTGAGGGTCGCCTGGTGTCCCGAATAGAAGAAGGTGACCGTGCGGGAACCGGGAGATGCGGAATAGAAGCCCGAAGTGGCATAGGCGCTCGAGGACACCTGACGCGTGGAGCCGTCGGAATAGACCGCGTAGACATAGGTCGCCGAGCGGTCGAGACCCTCGCCCACCCAGTAATTTTGTTTGCTGTTCGCTCCCACGAAGATCGAGGTGATCACCGGCTCGGTCGGCTGAGTCGGCGGAGCGACGGTGGGGGTGGTGGTCAGGTTCAAATCGGTGGGCATGGTCAGCGAGAGGGTGGTTGTGGTGTTGCGCACAAAAGTGCCGTCCACCTCCACAAAGGGCAGGGTGGTGTTATCGGTGCTGCCGGAAACGGCGGTGGAGGTGCTCATGTACGCCATCAGGGAATCCAGCTGCTGCACCACGTAATTCGGGTCGGTATAATAGGGGTGCGGGGCGAGATTCTGGTTGACGTACCAGCCGTAGGGCATGATCACATCGTCGTTGCTCACGATTTTGGAGACATCGGTGGAAGAGGATTCCCCTTCGCGCACACGTCTTCCCACCACGACCGTGCGCCCGTCGCTGAAATGGACGTTCTGATTCGCGTTGCAGGTGGATAGGGTGACGATTTCATCAGTCGGCAGCACATCCACATCCCCGTAGACGTACAGCGAGCGCGCGAGAATCTCCGAGAGAAACACCGCGAAATCCACGTTGTCGTTGAACTCGGTGCGCAGATAACCGAAAGGCGTGCCGTCTTTGGGGCTGTTGTTGCAGACCATCACCGCGATCACCTTGTATTCCCCTTTGCGGTAGATGGTGTTCATCGTGAAGGTGGGGCACACCCGCGCGTAATCCACCCCGGAGAGCAGACGGTTGAGCTGTGCGAACATCTGCATACTCGCCATATTGTGGCCGTAGATGATGGTGTTGCGGTTTCTGGCCTCGGGGGAGGAGAGGTCGTTGCGGAAATCGAAAAAGACCGAGCCGTTTTTATTGTAGGTGCGGTGAAAATCGTGGTAAAGATAGAAATCGTTGTCGGTGCTCTGCATCACCGGGTATTCGAGGTTCAACGTGGTGCCGTCGGTGGAGTGGAACGAGACCCAGCCGCGGATGTCGCTGTTCTGATAATAGAGCTTCTTAAACGCGGGGTCGATTCCCGGGGGATAGGGGTAATTTGCCTCGTCCTCGTTGAGCGAGGGGACGGCGTTCGGGTCGTACTGGGCGGCGAGGGTCTCCGCCAGCACGTCGTTTTTAGTGGGGATGAGGTAGAGGTCGTCCACCAGATAGGTCACCGCTCCCACAAACACCAGCACCGCGACCAGCGTGATACACTTGCGCACCACGTCGAACGCGCGGTCGCCGACATGGGGGAAGACGGCGCCGAAAAAGCGCATAAACGGGTTTTTCTTTTTGGTCTTGTCTTTCTGAGGGGCGGCCCGCTCGGTGGAGACGATGTCCGCGAAGGGGTCGTCCTCGTCGGGGGAAGCCGTTTCCGCGAAGGGGTTCTCCTCGTCGAGAGAGATCTCGTCCGCCACCGAGAAATCCTCGTCCGGCACGGAAAGCCGCACGGGTTCCTTCGGGGAGACAACGCCGATCGCCTCCGCCGTGGACGAACCGCCCGGGGGGACGATAACATCTTTTTTATCACCGGTGCTGAACTCGTTGACGATGCTGTCGATATCGAAATCGTCGAAGTCGTCGGAAGAAACCGTGAAATCGTCGTCGTAGTTGTTGGCCACTTTTACACCCACCTTTGTGGAAAATTTAAGCCGGCGAAAAGCGCGCGGCATTATCGGTGCGAGAGAGAGGCGAGCGCCTCGGGCAGGGCCGCGAGGAAAAAGGCGATGTCCTCGCGGGTGACGGTGTGGGACAGGCTGATGCGAACCGCGCTGTCGATCTCGGCCGCCGGCAGTCCCATCGCCGTCAGAACCGGAGAGCGCTTTCCCCTGGCGCAGGCGGAGCCGGAAGAAACCAGTACGCCGCGCTCGGAGAGGGCGCGCACCAGTGTTTCCCCGCGATAGCCGGGGAAGGAGACCGAGAGGATAAAAGGGGAGGCGTGTTTCGGGCGGTGAACTGCGCACGGAAACGCGCCGAGGCCGTCGATCAGGAGGGACATCAGAGCCCGCGCGCGTTTGGCGCTCTCGATGGGGTCCGGCAGCGCCCCGATCGCCGCCGCCATTCCCGCGATGGCCGGAGTCGCCTCGGTGCCGGCGCGCAGCCCGTTTTCCTGACCGCCGCCGAGCATTTCGGGGGAGATCCGCACCCCGCGCCGCACATAGAGCGCGCCAGCGCCTTTCGGGCCGTGCAGTTTGTGCGCACTGATGCTGAGCAGATCCACCGCTTTCACCAAGGGGGCGAGCGGCATTTTGCCCGCCGCCTGAACCGCGTCGCAGTGCAGCAGCGCCCTCGGGGAACGCGCCCGGATGAGGGGCGCCGCCTCTTCGACCGGCAGTATGGCACCCGTCTCGTTGTTGACCGCCATCGCCGAGACCAGCACCGTGTCCTCGGTGCAGGCTTCGGCGAGCGCCGCGGCGGAGATATCCCCGTCTTTGTCCGGCGGAACCAGCGTGAGCGCGAATCCCCGGTTCTCGAGCGCTTTTACCGCGCGGAGCACCGAGGGGTGTTCAATTTGCGTGGAGACAATCCGTCCGCCGCGTCGGAGATAAGGGGCGGTTCCGCCGAACAGCGCGAGATTGTTCGCCTCCGTTCCGCCGGAGGTGAAGACAACCGATTCCAGAGAGAGGGGAGAGCCGGGCAGCCCGAAAAACGCCGCCGTCTTTTCCCGCGCCCGGCGCAGAAGAAGAGCCGCCCTCTCCCCTTCGGCGTGCAGGGAGGAGGGGTTGCCGTAATCGTCCCGAAGACAGGAGAGCACCGCTTCAATCGTCTCGGGGCAGGGTGCCGTGGTGGCGCTGTTGTCGAGATCGCACCGCAAAAACCTCGCCCTCCTCCGTGTGGTGATTCGTTCGCTTGCGGCGGTTCCGCGGGGCAAGGGGGCCGCCGCGCGGGGCTATCCCCGCCTTGCCGGCACCGTGCCCGCGGCACCGCGTATCGAATTCGTATTTAGAAACATTATATCTCAAATGCCGGCGGGTTTCAACAAGAACTCCGAAAAAACCGGACGGAAAATTCAGAAATGACAAAAATGTCACCATTTTCCGCCCGGCAAACGGTGGAAATTTCCGCGCGGTTGCGGTACAATGGGAGGAGAACAAACACGAAGGGAGAACGGGCGCCATGAAAAAACTGCTTGGCGTGCTGGTGGTCATCGTCGCGGCGGTGGTCTCGGCACTCTATGTCCTGCAGCGTCTGCCGCTCACGGCGGTCATCCGAGAGGATTTCGACGTGGAATAAGCACACAGAAAACGAACACGGGGCCGGGAATTTCCGGCTCCGTGTTTTCGATCTCTATCAGGCTGACGAAAAAACCGTTCTCGTTTCACGCACGACAATCTTTGTGCGGCCTTGCCTTAGGTCTCGTCGTTCGGAAGCGGTTCGTACAGAAGAGCGGCGTCCTCCTTGCGCACGGCCTCCCGCACCGAAGTCACCCTGGCGCGCAGCGGCCGGGCACCGAGATTCAAGGTGAGGATATCCCCCGCTTGGACTTCGTGGGAAGCGCGGGCGGGTTTGCCGTTCACCAGCACACGCCCCGCGTCGCACGCCTCGTTCGCGAGCGCGCGCCGTTTGATGAGCCGGGACACTTTCAGGTATTTGTCGAGCCGCATGAGTTCTCCTCCTTTTCGATGATATACCGGAGAATCTCCCCGTCCACATCCACCCCGGTGCAGCGGGAGAGCTCCGCCGTTTGGGCGGAGGAATTGACTTCCAGCAGAAGAGGTCCGGATTCCCCGTCGAGAAGGTCCACTCCGGCGATCTCCGCCCCGAGCGCCCCGGCGGCGGCGCGGGCGAGCGAGATTTCCCGCGCCGAGGGGGCGTATGCCGTCCCCCTGCCGCCCGCGCCGATGTTGGCGCGAAAATCCGAGGGGTTCTCACGAATCATCGCGGCGGCCACCTTTCCGCCGATGAGATACAGCCGCTTGTCCTTTCCCCCGGGCGGAATCCATTGCTGAAGCAAAAAGGGCTTCGCACCCATCCTCTCCGCGATCCCGCGCAGTTCCCGCGGGGTGCGGGCGAGCGAGACCTGACCGCCGAGGGAGCCGAAACACTCCTTGACCACCAGCGGAAAGCCGAGCTCGCACCCCGCGTTTTCCAAAAAAGTTTTCCCGGCCTCGGTGAAGGCGGTGTACGTCATGGGCGCGACGAGGGTTTTCGGCATCGGCAGGCCGGCGCGGGCGAGGACAAAATGAGTTTTGGCCTTGTCGTCGCAGAGCGCGACGGCCCGTGCCGTGTCGGTCAGCCGCACCCCGGCTTCCTCCAGCGCAAAGGCGAGGCGGGTATCCTTATCCCAAAACAGGGCGAAAGGCGGAAGCGCCTCCGGCGCGATGACCGGGAACCCGCCGCCGACGGACGCCGCGAGCGCGGTGTTCGGCACGGGGACGAGGGCGACCCCCTTTTTTTCGGCGGCGGCTGCCAGCGAGCGCACCGGAGGGGGCGGGGAGGAGTTCCAAAAGCCGTTGTAGATTATCCAACCGGTCATGCGCTCACCCGATTCGGGAGAGCGTGTAAGAGACCGCCTCGAAATCCCACAGCGGGGGCAGCGCAAGCCCCGCGTACATCAGTTCGTCCCCGTTGAACTCGGCATCCAGCTCTTCCACACGGTAGCGGGCGGCGGGGTCCAAGCCTTGACATTTCAGCACCTTGACCGGGTCCGCCGGGCGGGAGAGCTGCCGCACATAGACGGCGAACGCGCGGCTTTTGTCCGGCAGCACAAACATCCACGCGCAGGCGTTCTCCTCAAACGGACTGATGAGACGGTAAAAATCGCCGTTCACCACGAGATCGCTCACCGCGCGGTAGGCATCGGTCTGTTCTTTAATCTGCTGCCTCTCCTCATCGGTGAGGTTCAGCGGGTTGAGCTCGTAGCCGAACGAGGCGCTCATCGCCACCAGCGCGCGGGTGTGATAGGGTGTGACCCGGTTCATCTGGTGGTTGGGGGAGGCGGAGAGGTGCGCCGTCATGCACTGCGGGGGATAGACGAGCGAGGTGCCGTACTGGATTTTCAGACGCTCGATCGCGTCGGAGTTGTCGGATGTCCAGATTTGCGGCTGATAGTAAAGCACCCCCGCGTCGAACCGGCCTCCCCCGCCCGAGCAGCCCTCGAAGGTCACATCCGGGAACTCGTCGGCGAGAGTCCCCATCAGCCGGTAGAGGTTCAGCACATAGCGGTGGCAGACCTCTCCCTGCCGCTGCGCCGGGAGAGCGGAGGAAAAGACGTCGGTGAAGTGGCGGTTCATATCCCATTTCACATAAGAGATGCGGTTTTCCCGAAGAATGCCGCCGATAGTCTCGACGAGATACCGCAGCACCTCCTCGCGGGAGAGATCCAGAATCAGCTGATTCCTGCCCCGGCAGAAGGGGCGGGAGGGGTTTTTCAGCGCCCAGTCCGGGTGGGCGCGATACAGCTCGCTGTCCTCCGAGATCATCTCCGGCTCGAACCACAGGCCGAAGCCCATCCCCTGCTCCTCGCATTTGTCGATCAGCGGCTTTAGCCCGTGCGGCAGTTTGCCCCGGTGCACGAACCAGTCCCCGAGAGAGCTGTTGTCGCTGTCGCGGTGGCCGAACCAGCCGTCGTCCAGCACAAAGGTGTCGATGCCCAGCCCCTTGCAGCTCTCGATGATGGCGAGCAGTTTTGCCTCGTCGAAAGAGAAGTAGGTCGCCTCCCAGCTGTTCACCACGATCGGGCGGCGGCGGCATTTTTGCCGGGAGTGGCCGAGGTGGTCGGTAAAAGCGCGGTGGAAATGGCGGGACATCTCCCCGAGACCCCGGTCCGTGTAGGTGAGCACCGCCTGCGGGGTGACGAAGCTCTCTCCCGGCATCAGCCGCCAGGAGAAATTTTCCGGGTGAATGCCGATTTGCGCCCGCACCCCGCCGTAAGGGTCCACATCGCACAGACCGAGCCAGTTGCCGCTGTAGATGAGGCTGATCCCGATCACCTCCCCCTGCGTCTCGGTGGCGCCGGGGGAGACAAGGGCGAAAAAGGGATTGTGGTGGTGCGAGGAACTGCCGCGCAGCGAGCCCACCGACTGCACCCCGTGGCGAAGCGGGGAGCGGTCGATCTGCCGTTCGCGGATGTGCGAGCCGTACAGGCCGATCATCTCAAACCCGGCGACGGGCAGATCGAGGCTCATCGACAGCGCGCGGGTGACGGTGACGGGGGAGTCGGTGGTGTTGAGAATCTCGGCGCTGCGCGCGATGATGTCGATCTCCTCAAATACAATGTAGGTCAGCTTCACCCGCAGCCCGGAGGGCCTGTCCTCGAGGAGGACGGTGAGAGTTTCGTCGCCGCCGGAGAGGGAGGGCAGTCCCGTCAGTTCTTCGCATCCCTTTTGAATGGTGTGGGAGACATAGGTGAGATCCAGCACGGTGCCGCCGTCCTCAAAGGTGACGCCGACGGCGGGGGAGCGGTAATCGCCGTGCCCGCGCGCCGGGTATTCGGTGGGGATGAGATCCAGCGAATAGCGCCCGTCCGGCGCCCCCTCGTAATTGGGGGAAAAGCCGGAGGGGTACACCTGCCACAGACGGGTGAGATCCGTCCCCTCCCGCAGACGCCGGCCGTAATACGGGCTGATCAGCACCCCGTGGTCGAACACCGAGAAAATGGCGCTGGTGTGCGCGGTCGCGAGGTGAAAAACCCGGGTTTTCTCGTCAAAAGTGATCATAAAATCTTCTCCTTATGGGATAAGCGTACACCGCCCGTCCGAAAAACGACCTCGCCGGTGCGGAGAGCAAATTCTATGTGTGCCGGCGGCGCGGCGTTATGCTTCGGGGGTTTTTTGCAAGCGCCCCAGCAGGAGCACCATCGCACCGCCCAGGACGAAAGCGAGCACCGAGCCCGCGATCATGCCGGGGGAGGCGGTGAATTTATCGGTGTTCAGGCACAGGATGGAGATCACGGAGGAGGCGACCAGCCCCAGCAGGAAGCTGAGAGTGGCGCGCCGGTTCTTTTTCAGCGCGAAGGCGGTGAGCTTCGCCGAGAGGACGATGCCCAGCACCGCGCCCACGGCGAAAAAGCCGAGCGGAACCAGGGAGAGCAGCGTGTCCGCGGAAAAAGAGGTGAACACCGAGGCGAGGTTGCCGATATAACCGAGGACCACGAGATCGTACACCCCGAAAATCATCAGCATCAGCGAACCGCTCACCCCGGGCAGCAGCATCGCGAATCCCCCGACGGCGCCGGAGACAAAGAGCTGCGCGCACAGCCCCCACGAAAAGGACGGAAGCCGGGAAAAGGAGGAAGCCCCATCACCGGAGGCGCCGCTTTCGGGAAAGAGGAAGACCTGAGCCGCCGTCAGCACCAGAATCACCGCCGCGCCCGAGAGCAGCGCCGGGATGTGCAGCGTGAGGTCTTTCATCTGGGTGCGCTTGAACACGGGCACCGAGAGTGCCACCAGCCCCACAAACCAGAAAATGGTGGGCATCGCGAGGCGGGCGAACAGCCATTTGAGAACCGCGGCGAAGCCGACAATCCCGATCCCGGCGCCGAGCAGCACTTCCAGCAAAAAGAGGATTTCTCTGCCGCGGTGTTCGCATTTCGGCTTGAACACATTGGAGATCGCGTTCATCGTGCGGTCGAAAATGCCCATGATCACCATCAGCGTCCCGCCGCTCACCCCGGGGATGACGTTCGCGATTCCCACCGCGATTCCTCCGGCCACGGCTTTGACAACCTGTTTCAAGCGGAAAACTCCTTCCATGGTTTATCATCCCCGGTGCGCTCCCCGAGGTTGCCGGTGAGCGCCAGGATCACCGAGATAGCGGCCAGGGGGGCCGTCTCGCACCGCAGGATGCGGGGGCCCAAAGTGGCGGCGCGGGCGCCGGCCGAGAGCAGCGTCTCCATCTCGGCGGGGGATATTCCCCCCTCCGGGCCGATGACCAGCGAGAGCGCGCGGCAGTCTTTCGCCACCAGGGAGGAGAGCGGCGCCCCGCCGCCCTCATAGCAGACCACCGTGGGTTCCGCCGCGAGCCGGGCGGCGGCCTCGGCAAAGGAGAGCGGCGCGCTCACTTCCGGGACAATGCCTCTCCCGCTCTGACCGGCGGCTTCCCGTGCGATCGCCTGCCAGCGCCGCTGCTTTTTGGGGGCGTTCTCGCCGAGACGGGGCACGCTGCGCTCCAGACATACCGGCACCACGCGGGAGACCCCGAGTTCCACCGCTTTTTGGATGATCCCGTCCATCTTATCCCCTTTCGGCAGCCCCTGATAGAGGGTGAGAAAGAGGGAGGGCTCACTGCCGCACGGGGAGACGCTTTGCACGGTGAGCACCGCGCCATCCTCCTCAAACGCGGTGATGCGCGCGAGGTACTCGGTGCTGCGCCCGTCGCACAGCAGCACGTCGTCCCCGACGGTCCTGCGCAGAGAGCGGCGGAGGTGGGCGGTGTCCTCCGCTCCGAGTTTTACGCTGTCCCCCGCCCTTGCCGGGGACGCCATTGGGAGAAAGAACCGCGGCATACGGGAAACCTCCTTTTCGGCGCGATGCACAAGCGGCGAGATGGGAAAAGCCAACGGGACAGGGCGGTACGGCAGACAAACACCGTGCGGCGAGACCGAAAAGCGGTACCGGCGCACGGTGCTTTACCCTGGAGCGGGAAACGGGAATCGAACCCGCATTGCCAGCTTGGGAAGCTGGAATTCTACCACTGAATCATTCCCGCGCCTGACACATCCCAGTATACCACAACCCCTCCCGCTTTGCAACCCCTTTTTTCGGGCAAAACGCAAAAGGTTCGCCCCGCCCCCCGGCGGTGAGTTTGGCCGGGGGCGGGGCGGAGAGAGCAACAATTACGGGAAAGAGCGGTGGTTTACTGCGGAGGGTTCCCCTTTTTCTTCTTCTGCGACACGACCACACAGATGATGATCACCGCGACCACTACGACGGCGGCCACGATAGCGACAATCACCCAGGCGCTCGAGATGTTCATGCCGCTCTCGGAAGAGGCGGGCGCAGCCGTGGTCGTTGCGGAGCCGGAGTTTTCGCCGGGCTCGGTCGCGGAGTCGGCACCGCCGTCTCCGGTGTCGCCGCTGTCGCCGGAATCACCGGAATCACCGGAGTCGCCGCCGTCCGACACCTCGTCATAATAGCTGTCGCCGAAGACCAGACCCATATCCATAAGCG
>CAZGXK010000049.1:0-10292 GCA_964529775.1 uncultured Eubacteriales bacterium | reverse complement strand
TCTCCGGGGAAGTGATCGACCTCGCCCGCTTCGGCGAGCTCGGCAAACAGGGGGTGCTCGCGCTTCTCGCCGATTCCACCAACGTCGAGCGCCCGGGCTACACCCCGAGCGAGAGGGTGGTGGGGGAAAGCTTCGCCAATCTGTTCACCAAGGCGAAAAACCGCCGCATCATTATCGCCACCTTTTCCTCCAATCTGCACCGCATCCAGCAGATTGTGGACGCGGCGCGCGCCGACGGGCGAAAAGTGGCGGTATCCGGTCGAAGTATGCTCAATTTTGTCTCCATCGCGACCGAGCTCGGCTATCTGGACGTGCCGGACGGGGTGATGATCGACATCGAGACGATCAACAACTACCCCAAAGACAAAATCACCCTCATCACCACCGGCAGCCAAGGGGAACCGATGTCTGCGCTCACACGCATGGCCTTTTCCGACCACCGTCAGGTGGAAGTGGGGCCGGACGATTATATCATTATCTCGGCGAATCCGATTCCCGGCAATGAAAAAGCGGTGACTCGTGTGGTCAACGAGCTGATGCGCCGCGGGTGCGACGTGGTGTACGAGAAAATGTACGAGGTTCACACCTCCGGGCACGCATGCCAAGAGGAGTTGAAAATCATCCATACCCTGACAAAACCGAACTTTTTTATCCCGGTTCACGGGGAGCAGAAACATTTGAAAAAACACGCGGAACTTGCGCGTTCGCTCGGTATGCCGTCCGACCGTGTGATGATCGCCGACATCGGCAACGTGATTGAGATCACCCCGGAACGGATGACGATGAGCGGCACCGTTCAGGCCGGACGGGTTCTGGTGGACGGACTCGGCATCGGCGATGTCGGCTCGGTGGTGCTCAGGGACCGCCATCATATGGCGGAGGACGGCATCCTGGTGCTTGTGGCGACCATCGACCCGAAGGCAGGGGAGATTCTCTCCGGTCCGGATATTGTGTCCCGGGGGTTTGTGTATGTGCGCGAATCCGAGACCTTGATGGAGGAGTGCCGCGAGAGCGCCAGAAAAATTCTGGAGAGCTGCCTTGCCAGCGGCACCTACGAATGGAGCGCGATGAAGACGCGTATTCGCGACGAGCTCTCGCGTATGCTGTTTGCCAAAACCCGGAGAAACCCGATGATTCTTCCGATTATCATGGATGTGTGAGACTGCGGCGCTTGTCCGCGTCCGGTCAAAGAGGTTGATGTGCGATGAAAAACGGTCGGTTGTTCTGGAGCGCGCCGATGGTCTGGATACTTTCCGGTGCACTGCTGATCGTGTGCGGCGTCTCCTATGTGTTTTCCCCGCTGATCTCCGCCGCCGAGCTTGTGTTCTCGGCGGTGATCATCGTGTTCGCGGCGATTCAACTGATGCGTCATCAGCATACGGTCGACCGCTATATGCTTCGCGTCGCCCGTTCGCTGGACGAGAGCGACCGCGAGGCGCTCTCCCGCTTTCCCATGCCGGTGGCGGTTTTGACCGAAAACGCGCAGGTGCTCTGGCACAATCACAAATTCCTGCGGGTGGTCCTCGGTGGGCACTCCGCCATGGGGGAAGAGATCTCCCGCGTGCTGCCCGGAAAGACCATGGCGGATGTCCGGAGGCGGGAAAATCTCCTGATTCGGTTTGACGACCGGCGCTATCTCGTGATGGTGAGCGTCCTCTCCTCGCAGGAGGGAGAATTGTATGTGCTCTACTATCTCGATGTCACCGAGATGCAAAACGCCGCGGAGGAATACGCCGCCACCCGCCCGGTGACCATGCTCATCTTCATCGATAATCTGGAGGATTTGATGCAGTCGCTGCGGGACAGCGAGCGCGCCAAGATCGAAGGGCAGGTGGAAACCGCCCTGGAGGACTGGTTGGGACAAACCGCCGGAATTTTACAAAAATTCGAGAACGACCGCTTCCTGGCTGTGGTGGAAAAACGGGATTTGCAGAAATTTGTGGAGTCCCGGTTCGACATTCTCGACCGAGTGCGCTCTATCCCGATGGAGAACCGCCTGCAGGTGACTTTGTCTATCGGCGTGGGGGAGGGGAAGGATTTTCGCGAATCGGAGAACCGCGCGCGCAAGGCGATTGAGATGGCACTCGGAAGAGGCGGGGACCAGGCGGCGGTGAGCACGGAGAGCGGGTTTGATTTCTACGGAGGTCTTTCCAAAGGGGTAGAAAGGCGTACCAAGGTGCGCACCCGCGTGATCGCGACGGCGATATCCGAGCTGATTTCCTCCTCCCGCAACGTGATGGTGATGGGGCATCGGTACTCCGACCTCGACTGCGTGGGTTCCGGCCTCGCGCTCGTCTCGGTGGCGCGCACTCTCGGAAAAACGGCGCATTTCGTGGTGAACCGGGAGACCACGCTCGCCAAGGAACTGTTGGAACGGGTTGAACAGGAGGGACACGGCGACTGGATGGTACCGCCCGACGCCGCTCTCGATTTGGTGGACGGGGGCACTCTGCTGATGATCACCGATACCCAGAACCCCGCCATGCTCGAATACGAACCGCTGTACAAGATGGTGAAGACGGTGGCCGTGATCGATCACCACAGGCGAATGAACGGACATATCGACAAAGCGGTGGTCTTTTACCACGAGAGCTTCGCGAGCTCCGCCTGCGAGATGGTGGCGGAACTGGTGCAGTACATGGACCCGGTGAGCATTTCGCGGCTGGACGCCGAGGCGCTGCTTGCAGGTATCATGCTGGATACGCACGGGTTCGTGGTGAAAACCGGTGTGCGCACTTTCGAGGCGGCGGCGTATCTGCGCCGACAGGGCGCCGATACGGTAGAGGTGAAAAAACTGTTTTCCGGCGGGTTCTCGGTGTACCGCCGCAAGGCGGAGGTCGTTTCCTCCGCCCGGCTCTACCGCGGCACCGCCGTTTCCTGCGTCACGGCGGGAGAGGAGACGGAGAACCGGCTCGCCTGTTCTCAGGCGGCGGATGAGTTGCTCAATGTCAAGGGCGTTCAGGCGGCTTTTACTCTTTGCACGGGGAAAGACGGTGTGCATATTTCGGCGCGCTCGCTGGGAGACTTTAACGTGCAGCTGGTTATGGAGGCTCTCGGCGGGGGAGGGCATCAGAGCATGGCGGGTGCCCAACTCGCGGACTTTACGATGGAACAGGCCGCAGAGCGTTTGAAAGAGGCGATCGACACCTACCGTGAACGGGAGAACAGTTCATCCGGCCTGTCTCAGGCGGAAACAGGAGGTTGATATGAGATGAAGGTCATTTTACTGCAGGATGTGGCAGGACAGGGCAAAAAGGGAGAGTTGATCCAAGTCTCCGACGGTTACGCCCGCAACTTTTTGCTGCCGCGCGGTCTGGCGATGGTGCCGGATGCGCAGGCGATCAGCGAACTGAAAAACAAAGAGGCCGCCGTGCTCTATCACCGTGAAATGGATCAGAAGGCGGCGAAAGAGACCGCGCAAAAGATTGATGGAAAAAAACTGACGGTGCACGCCAAGGCCGGGCAAAAAGGTAAGCTGTTCGGAGCCGTTACCACCAAAGAAGTCGCCGCGGAACTGAGCGCTCAGCTCGGAGTGGTGGTCGATCGCCGAAAAATCGCCATGAAGGATATCAAATCGTACGGCACCTATTCCGCGGAGGTTAAACTGCAGGGGATCAGCGCAACCGTCACGGTGGAAGTCACCGAATAAGGGAGGATAGGGTTTATGCCGGAGCAATCTCTCTCGGCCGATTCGCTGCAGCTGCCGTACAGTCTGGAAGCGGAGCAGTCGGTACTCGGGTGTATCCTCATGCAGCCGGATTGCCTGAACGATGTGATGGATTCCCTGCGCGCCGACCATTTTTATCTGCCGGAGCATCAGGCCATTTACCGCGTGATGGTTCAAAAATCCCTTCAGCAGCAGGCAATCGATCTTGTCACGGTGGCCGAAGCGCTCAAGGCGGACGGGTTTTTCTCCACACAGGACGGCAGAAGTTATCTGTTTCGTCTCGCGCAGACGGTGCCCTCCATCGCGAATGTCGGCACCTACGCCCGCATTGTGCGGGAAAAAGCGCAGGTGCGGCAGCTGATCACGGCGGCACGGGGCGTGATCGATCAGGCGATGGACCCGGGATGTGATCCCGGGATGCTGCTCGATTTTGCGGAGCAGCAGATTTACGATATCCGGGAAGGGCGGTCAACGGGCGCCGTGCGGCCGATCAACGAGGTACTGAGCGAGGCGTTTGAAACGTATACCCGCCTGACATCGCCCGAACGGGATCTCTATGCCGGTATTTCTACCGGCATCCAGGCGCTGGACAACCTGACGACCGGTCTCAACCGCTCGGATTTGATTATTGTGGGGGCGCGCCCCGGCATGGGCAAGACCAGCTTCGCACTCAACATCGCGGCCCATGTGGCGGACGCCGAAAAGCGCAAGGTGATTATCTTTAATCTCGAGATGTCCTGCGAGCAGATGGTCAACCGCTTTGTCTCCTCTTACGGGCGGGTGTCCGGAAGCAAACTGCGCACCGGCCATCTCTCCGAAGAGGAGTGGAACCGTATCGCGAGCGCCGGGCAGTTGCTTTGTCAGCTGCCGATTTACCTCGACGATTCGGCGGCCATCACGGTGCCGGAGATGATGTCCCGGGTGCGGAGGATACGGGACGTGGGGCTTGTCGTCGTCGATTATCTGCAGCTGATGCAGCTCGCCGACCGCCGCGCGGGCGAGAACCGCACCCAGGAGGTTTCACAGATCACCCGTTCCCTGAAAATTATGGCCAAACAGCTCAATGTCCCGGTGCTGGTGTGCGCCCAGTTGTCCCGTGCCACCGAAAGGCAGAGCAACCACCGCCCGACTCTCGCCGATTTGCGGGAATCCGGCTCCATCGAGCAGGATGCCGATCAGGTGCTGTTTTTGTACAGGGATGAATATTATCGCTCCGAGAAAGAAGACCCGGAGGATGCGGAGGTCGGCACCTGCGAAGTTATCGTCGCCAAAAACCGCCACGGCGAGCTGGGGACGGTGAAGCTCGCGTGGGAGGGCGAATACACCACTTTCACCGGCATCGATTACCAGCACCATGAAGCATGACGTTGTGGGCAGGGTCAGGGATGCCGTCGAGCGGGAGCGGCTGCTGAGCCCGGGGGACGACGTGGCGGTCGCTCTCTCGGGAGGGGCGGATTCCATGGCGCTGCTCTGCGCCCTGCTGAGGCTGAAAAATGCGCTTTCCCTGGGGAACGTGTTTTGCCTGCATGTGAACCACGGCCTGCGCGGGGAAGAGTCCGAGCGGGACGAGCGCTTTGTGCGGGAGCAATGCGCAAGCATGGGCGTGCCGCTTACCGTCTCCAGAGTGGACGTGGCGAGCGGACGGCACAAAGGAGAGTCGCTGGAACAGGCGGGGCGCCGCTTTCGCTACGCTTTTTTTGAGCAGGCGGCGCACGGAGCTAAAATCGCGACCGCGCACACCGCCGACGATCAGGCGGAAACGATCCTTCTCCATGTGATGCGCGGGTGCGGCCCGTCGGGCCTGTGCGGTATCGCTTACCGGCGCGGTGCGGTGATTCGCCCCCTACTCGACTGCACAAGAGAGGAAATCGAGGGCTTTTTGGCCTCGATAGGCGTGCCTTATGTCCGCGATTCGTCGAACGATTCCCTGTTTTGCGACCGCAACCGGGTGCGCCACCGCGTTCTCCCCGCGATGCGGGAAATCTCTCCCTCCGTGTCACGCTCCCTTGTGCGGCTGGGCACCCTCGCAAAAGAAGAAGAGCGGTTTTTTTCCGATGTCACCCGGCAGGCGGTTCGCTCGGCGAAAACCGAGACGGGGTACCGGGTATCCGCCTTGCTCGCGTTGCCCGGCGCGGTGCGGAAGCGGGCGCTGCTCGACATCGCCCGCCTCGAGGGCTGCCCGGATTGCGAGCAGCGCCATGTGGTCACCATGGAAACGCTGCTCTCCCGTGGCGGAGGGTGCACCCTGCCGGGCGGGATTCCCGTTCGGTGCGTGGATGCGGAGCTACGGTTCGGACGGCAGTCACCTCTTTCCGTGCCGGAGCCGGTACCTTTTTTTCCGGGGGAAACCGCGGATTTCGGAGGGGCACATTACCGTATGCGGGAAATATCCCGCACGGAATGGGCTCAGGCTCAAAAAATTCACAAAAATTTATTTTCTTTTTGTTTTTCGTGTGATATGATAAAAGGCGGACTGCGGATTCGCTCGCGCGAGGATGGCGACCGTTTTCGCCCCGCGGGGCGGGGGTGTACGAAATCGCTGAAAAAGCTGTTTCAGGAAGCGCATCTGCCCATAGAAATGCGGGCCAAAGTTCCGGTGGTGTGCGACGATGAGGGCATACTGCTGGTCGCCGGGTTCGCTCCGGACGAGAGGGCGCGTGTAGGGGAAGGCACCGAGAGAATCCTGTGGCTGCAGCCGGAAGAAAAAGGGAGGGGCACCGATGACGGATGAGAGCAAGAAGATTCTTTTTTCCACCGAGACCTTGAGAGAGACGGTTCAACGTCTGGCCAGGCAGATCACCGAGGACTACCGGGGAAAAGATCTGCTGATGGTGGGAGTGCTCAAGGGCTCTTTTGTTTTTTTGGCGGATCTTGCCCGCGCGGTGGATCTTCCCTGCGAGGTGGATTTTTTAGCCGCCTCCAGTTACGGCAGCGGCACCGCCTCCTCCGGCAATGTGACCATCACCCACGATCTTTCCGTTCCGCTGAAAGACCGGGATGTGCTGGTGGTGGAGGATATCGTGGATTCCGGCCATACGCTCGCCTATCTGATGAAAGTGTTCGCGTCCCGCTCCCCGCGCAGTCTGAGGCTGTGCACGTTGCTCGACAAACCGTCGAGACGGGAGGCGGAAGTTCACCCGGATTATGTGGGCTTGGAAGTGGGCAATCAGTTTATCGTGGGATACGGTTTGGATTATGATGAGAAATACCGCAATCTGCCGTACATCTCCGTGCTCGGCGATTAGAAAAAGGAGGGTTGTCTGATGAAACCCAATAACCAGGATAACGGGAGAATGATACGAAATATCGTGCTCATCGTGGGCATCCCTCTGCTCATCATCCTGGCGTCGTGGCTGATGCTCAGCATGACTGCCGACCGGGATGAAACACCGTATTCCGAGTACATCGGCTATTTTGAAAAGGGACAGGTTCAGGAATTCGCTCTGGACCTCAACGACGGCAAGCTGCAGATGTTGCTGCGCGAAGAGGTGCGGAAGGATGAAAATCAGGACGGCGTGATCGACGACAAAGACATTATCGAGTACGAAGTGCCCGAGATCAATCTGTTTCTGGACAACGTGCTGGACATTGTCAAGCAGGCCAATCAGGATAACAATCCCGACAACGATATTGTGTACGATTATGAGCCGCAGCAGCAGGTGCCGTGGATCGTCAATATTCTGCCGACGATTCTGGTCGCCGTGTTTGTGGTTGTGATGTTCGTCATGATGCGCCGATCGCTCAACGGCATCAACGGTCAGGGCGGCGTCATGGGATTCAGCAAGGCGCGGGTCAAACAGCCGGTGGACGAAAAGCGCAAAACCACCTTCGCGGATGTCGCGGGGGCGGACGAGGAGAAAGAGGAGCTGCGCGAGATCGTCGATTTCCTGAAGGCGCCCAAAAAATTTCAGGAGCTCGGGGCACGCATCCCCAAGGGCATACTTCTGGTGGGCCCTCCCGGAACCGGGAAAACCCTTCTCGCCCGCGCGGTCGCCGGGGAGGCAGGTGTGCCGTTCTTCTCCATCTCCGGCTCGGAGTTTGTGGAGATGTATGTGGGCGTCGGCGCGTCCCGTGTACGCGACCTGTTTGACCAGGCCAAAAAGAATTCCCCCTGTATCATCTTTATCGATGAAATCGACGCGGTCGGCCGGCAGCGCGGCGCCGGGCTCGGCGGCGGGCACGACGAACGCGAACAGACTTTGAATCAGCTGCTCGTGGAGATGGACGGCTTTGGCGCGAACGAAGGGGTCATCATGATCGCCGCCACCAACCGGCCGGATATCCTCGACCCCGCGCTCATGCGCCCGGGTCGCTTTGACCGGCAGATCGTGGTGAACTACCCCGACCTCAAGGGCCGCGAGGCGATTTTAAAGGTGCATTCGCGCGGCAAGCCGATCGCCCCCGATGTGGAGCTGTCCACCATCGCGAAATCCACGGCGGGCTTCACCGGCGCGGACCTGGAAAATCTGCTCAACGAGGCGGCGCTGCTCGCCGCCCGCAAAGACCATCACTCCATCACGATGGAAGAGATTGAGGAAGCCACGATCAAGGTGGTGATGGGGACCGAAAAGCGCAGCCATGTGATGACCGATAAAGAGAAGAAACTTACCTCTTATCACGAGGCCGGGCACGCGGTGGTCACCTATTACTGCCCCACTCAGGACCCCGTCCATCAGATCTCGGTGATTCCCCGCGGCATGGCGGGCGGCTACACGATGAGCCTTCCCTCGGAAGACCGTTCTTACCGCTCCAAGGCGGAGATGCTCGAAGACATTCAGGTTCTTCTGGGCGGCCGGGTGGCGGAAGCGCTGGTCATGGGCGATATTTCCACCGGCGCCTCCAACGATATCGAGCGCGCCTCCGAACTTGCGCGCAAGATGGTGATGAAGTACGGCATGAGCGCCGAGCTCGGCCCGATTCTTTTTGGGGAATCGGATTCCGGAGAAGTCTTCCTCGGCCGCGATTTCGGCCATATCCGAAATTATTCCGAGGAAGTGGCGGCGCAAATCGATAAGGAAGTCCGCCGCATCATCACCACCAGTTACGACGAGACCACGAAAAAGCTGAAAGACCATATCGATAAGCTGCACACGGTTGCTAAATTCCTGTTCGACCACGAGAAGATCGACGGCGATGAGTTTCTTGGGCTCATGGAAGGGGCATAAGCGGCGCAGCGGCGGCAAAAAAGAGCGGAGGATCCTGTGTCCTCCGCTCTTTCGTCACGGCGAGAAGCTATGGCCGCCTTATGCGGCGGGGCGCGGTAGCCGGGCCCTCACGGCACGGCAGGGCGGAACATCGCCCAAAAATGCCGGTGGCGGCATGGTGCGCGTTTCGCCCGGGATTCTCACAGTTTCGATGCCGCCGGTGCATCGAGCATGACGGTGACCTTTTTGTGCAGCTGAAGCACGGACGCCGGACAGTGCGGGTCCACCGGGCCCTGAACCATGGCTTTGACGGCGTCCGCCTTGTCGGCTCCCGTCGCGATGATGAGAATCGCCCTCGCTTTCATAATCGAGCCGATGCCCATGGTCAGCGCTTGGCGCGGCACATCGTCCGCGCTCTCGAAAAAGCGCTTGTTGGCCTCAATCGTGCTCTGGGTCAGTTGGACCACATGGGTTTTCGGCGGGAAAACATCGGCCGGCTCGTTGAACGCGATGTGGCCGTTGCGCCCGATGCCGAGAATCTGAAGGTCGATTCCCCCCGCGGCGTCGATGGCCGCGTCGTACGCCTCACACTCCGCGGCGGTGTCCGAGGCGGTTCCCGAGAGCACATGGATGTGATTTTCCGGGATGTTGATGAACCGGAAGAGATGGTCGTGCATGAAGAAGTAATAGCTCTGGTCGTGGTCGTGGCCGAGCCCCACATACTCGTCCAGGTTATAGGTGGTCACTCCGGAGTAATCCACCGCGCCCTCTTCATACAGCTCTGCCATATGCCGGTAAGTGGGAATCGGGCTGGAACCGGTCGCCAGTCCCAGCACACAGTTCGGCTTGGAAATCACCTGCGCCGCAAACAGCGATGCGGCGGCGGCGCCGATCGCTTCGGCGTCTTTGTACACGCGGACGTTCACATACCTCATCCTTTCCTGAAATTGAGCGGGCCGTGCTGCGGCTCACCCGTCGTCTCTTCTATTATCCTCTTTTTGGCGCAAAAACCCATATATTTTCGGTCATATTCTTTGCACTTTCGGTCATTCTCGCGTGGGCCGGGGCACATACCGGTTCCTTGCGGTCAATCGGCGGTCGTCCGACATCGCGGTTTCCCTTGGCGCGCGTCCGCACGCCGCAGACCGTGTGCCCGTTGCCGGCGATGCCCGGCTGCACGCCGCCGACCTCAGCGGCGATCATGTCATCGATATCGCGGATGTGCTTTACGCTTATCTTTTGGCGAGCACCGGAACATCTTATGCTGTGTGATGTGCCTGCGTCTGCGTGGCGGAGGGGCTACCTTTTGCCCGTGCGAAGATCGTCCGGGTGATAGATTTAAAACAGTTTGCAAGGCTCGTCACAAAAAACGCCGCAGGAGACAACTCCTGCGGCGTTTTGAACAAGGGCGAGAAGAAAGGCCCCCCTGTTTGGTCCGAGTGGCGAGACTTGAACTCACGGCCTCTTGACCCCCAGTCAAG
>CAZGXK010000048.1:0-10475 GCA_964529775.1 uncultured Eubacteriales bacterium | reverse complement strand
TCTCTCGGGATGCCTGATGCTGCTCTTTAATATCACGCAAACCGTACTCATCAATGTGGTCTTTGCCGGCGCACTCAGCCAGACCTCCTATGACGCAATGTTCGATGCCATCGGCACGATGTTCTCCCGCCCGGGAAGCGGCGCCATCATTGGCGCTCTGGTGATGGCCCTCAGTATCAGTGAGCTGCTGCTCCGCATCATTTTCGGTGTCTTCGGCAACCGCCTGTATATGCGCCACTGCCTCTCGGTCATCCGCAAGGCGAGAAAAAAAGACCCCGTTGATTACCGCTCCCGTCTGGCCGTGATGGGGGGTACCTCGTTCGCGCTCGGTTTTATCGCCTATATGTGCGCACAGATTTTACCCATGATGGTTCTGCTCCTGTTGCAGTAGTGCATACTGCCGATTCCCCGCCCGCCCGTTGTTCGCGGGCGGGGCTTTGTGTGACCGTGTAACCTTGAAACTTGCTTCATGTAGGCCCCGTTCGACCGCCCCAAAAAATTTTTTCCGTCACCGGGGGGCCAAACGTCAGGGGATAGAGAAAGGCGGCGCTCTCATGTGGGATAATGACGCTTTTACCGAAGGGGTAGAGCCCGGCGGGCTGCTCAGTTCTTCCGCGATACGGGTTCTGGTGTGCTATCTGCTCAAATCGGTCGATCAGCCGGTGAACCGCGATGTCATCGCGGAAATTCTCTTCTCGGAAGGCATGGCAAACTACTTTGAAACCGAGGCGGCCATCGACGAACTGGTGCGCCTCGGGGATCTTCTGGAAGACGCGGACGGGCGTCTTGTGCTGACCAAAATCGGCAGAGAAGCCTGCGAAACGCTTGCGAGCGCAATTCCCGTCACCCTGCGCGAACGCTCGGTGGAAGCGGCACTTCGTCTGCTCTCCCGCCGCCGCTGGGAGCGGGAAACCCGTGTGGACATCACTCCTCTCGAAGAGGGCGGAGTCATGGTCCGCTGCGATATCGACCGCGACGAGCATCCAATGATGTCGGTGTCTCTGAAGGTGGCGGACGAGGCCCAGGCTCAGCTCGTGCGCGATCGCTTTCTGACGGACCCGCTCAGCGTTTACCGTCTCTTTATTGCGCTGCTGACAGGGGAGGCCAAGGTTCAAACCTTCGGCAAGCGCCGTATGCTGGAATTGCCATAGCAGGGGAGAAAACCGATGAAGACATTCTTGCCTGTCCCCGCCGCTCTTTTGCTCCTGCTCTGCTGCTGCGGATGCTCCGAGGATCCGAAAGATTCTCCGCCGCAGAAGAATTCCTCCACTTCGATACGATATTCTTTTAAGGCAAACCCGCGCCGTGCTTCCCATCTGCCGGCGCTTCAAGAAGGAGTTAATCCGTATGAACGCCTCGGAACTGTCCGGGATGGCCGAGAAACTGAGTTCCCTCACCGTCTACCGCCGCCTTCTTCATCAGCCGGTGACCGGCGCTCTCTGTGAGCTTCTGCGGGCGGCTTGCCGCTCCCACCGCCCGCGGCTCTGCTCAAGCTATGGCAAACTGTGTTCCGCCCTGCTCGCCACCCCCTCCCCTCACAGTCTTCTCAACGGCATTGCGGGCGAGGTACTGGCCGACCTGAATCCCTTCACCGTCTGCTGCGCCGCGGGGAAAACGCCCGACCCCATCCTGCGGGAAATGGCGAGGCGCGATTTGTCGGTGCTGTCCGAGGCGGGAAGTCTTTGTCGGGAGGACATCGGGGACTTGCCGCAAGGGGAAGAGTATCCTCCCTGGTGCACGGATACAGCGCCCTCTCCGCTCGATTCGGAAGACTGGGGAGATGACCTTGCCGCCCTCTCCGACGCCCACCGCCGCGGCGGTTGCGGCCCGTTTTTCACCCACCGCGCCTTTTTGTGGCGCAAGGGTGCGCTAACCCCGATAGAACACCCGGATCCTATTGCGCTGAGGGATCTCAAGGAATACGCCGCACAACGGCAGATCGCCGTGCGCAATACCGAGGCTTTCTTGAACGGACTGCCCGCCAACAATCTTCTGCTGTACGGGGACCGGGGAACGGGCAAATCCTCTACCGTTAAAGCGCTGCTCAACGCCTATGCCGACCGGGGACTTCGCATGATCGAGGTGCCGAAAGAATCTCTCGGCGAACTTCCGGATCTCACCGATCGTCTCGCCCGTCTGCCCATGCGCTTTATTCTCTTTATCGACGACCTGTCCTTTGCCTCCGGAGACGACAGCTTTGCCTCTCTCAAGGCGGTTCTGGAGGGAGGTCTGGCATCCAGGCCGGAAAACGTCCTTCTCTACGCCACCTCCAACCGCCGCCATCTTCTCAAAGAAACCTTCTCCGACCGTGAGGGGGACGACATCCACCGCGCCGACACAGTGCAGGAATCCGTCTCCCTCTCCGACCGGTTTGGCATCACGTTAACTTTCCTCTTGCCGGATAAAGAACATTTTGCCAGCATTGTCGCGCAGATGGCGGACGACTGCTCCCTGGCGGTCGACCGCGACAAGCTGCTGGACGCGGCCGAGCGCTGGGCGCTCAGGCGGGGAGGGCGCTCTCCGCGCTACGCAAAGCAGTTTCTTCTCGATGTGCAATCCCGTTTGGCACAGGGTGAATCCCTCCCCTATTAAAAAGGTCCCGCGCGGTCGGCAAAAGCCGCTCTGCACGGAACCAGGAAAACACTCAGCGGACAAAACCGATGCGGCTTTGCCCGCTGTCTTTTCGGAACTCACGCTTTCGGAAACACCAGCAGCCCGATAATGACGATAATTCCCAATACAATCCGGTAAACGCCGAACGGCTTAAAATCGTGCTTCTTGATAAAGCCCATGAGAAAGCGAATCGCAAAGAGCGAGACGATAAATGCAACTATTGTTCCGACGGCGAGCGCGGCCCACTCCGCGGCGGTCACCGTCACCCCGCCGATCAGCAGTTTGACGAACTTCAATCCGCTGGCGCCCACCATGGCGGGTATGGCGAGAAAAAAGGAAAACTCCGCCGCCACGGGGCGAGAGGCCCCCACCAGCACACCTCCCAAAATGGAGGAACCGGAGCGCGAAGTGCCAGGGATCAGGGACAAAGTCTCAAAACACCCGATTTTCAGCGCCGTCTTATAATCCAGTTCACGCATTCGGGTGATGCGCGGGGGTTTTTGCCGGCTTTCCACCCAGATAAACGCGATGCCGTAGAGAATCAGGGTGGCGGCAATCACCATAGGCGTGGAGAGATACTCATCCACGATATCGTTCACCAGCAGCCCGACAACAGCCACGGGGATACTTCCCACGAGCACCTTCCCCCAAAGAGAAAAGGTGCGCCGTTTCTGGGCCGGCGTTTTCCTGCGCGAGAAAGGGTTCAGTCGCCGAAAATACAACACCACGACCGCCAGAACCGAACCAAGCTGGATGACCACTTTGAAGACGTCCATGAAGTCATCGCTCACCTGCATCGTCCACACCCAGTCGAGCAGAAGAATGTGCCCGGTACTGCTGATCGGAAGCCACTCGGTGATCCCCTGCACGATGCCCTGTAGGACAGATTGCAGCATGAGGATGAAAATTTGCATGGTTACACAGCCCCTGTCGCTCAGAGATCTATCTCGTTAAGCATATCACGCAGTAAAATGGCTTCGTCCGGCGAGAGCGTACATCCCTTGCCCATTTTGGTGTGGCCGGGGGCCCAGTCGCGAATATCGTATTTCGGGGCGCGGTCGTTCCAACTGACGAGATTCAGTTCCTTCGTCCATCCCGACGAAGATTCTGAGAGCACCCCGCATTCCTTCACAATTTCAAACTTCACTTCCGCCATAATCTTTCTCTCCTCCCTGTCCTATATTCCAAAGCACTGCCGCCCTACGGAGTATCCGTCCCGTCCGCGAACAGCGTCCCGCCGCGGCTGTCGATGGCGACAACCAGCGGAAAATCCTCCACTTCCAACCGCTTGACCGCCTCGCACCCGAGATCTTCATAGGCGATAACTTCCGCCGACCGGACACTTTTGGCGGCAAGAGCCCCCGCCCCTCCGACGGCGCACAGGTATATTCCCCCGTTTCGCACGAGCGCCTCGACGACCGGGCGGCTGCGCCCGCCCTTACCGATCGTAGCCGCCAAACCGCGGTCGTATAGCTCCGGAGTATACCTGTCCATGCGCCCGGATGTGGTGGGACCGCAGGAACCGATGGGCAGACCGGGTGGCGCCGGGGTGGAACCGCAATAATAGATAACGGCGTCTTGAAGGTCAAACGGGAGAGGCTGTCCGTCCCGCATACTCTGCCACAGCCGCCGATGCGCCGCGTCCCGCGCGGTGAACAAAGTTCCGGAAAGAAGAATGCGGTCGCCAGCCCGAAGGCTTTGTGCCGCGCAGCGAAGACGAGCACAGCTTACTTTTTGCGCTTCGATGGCAAACTGACCCCTTTCAGCAAACGTTGCATATTCGAAAGAGCCTTGCGAAACAAGGAAACACGCGGACGTATCCAGACGGGAGGCGGCGCTCCGCCGTGCGAGGACGGCGGCTGTTCAAAAAAAGCGCTTGTCCGCCGGCTTTTCCGGCTCTTTGTTCAGCGCGGCATCGCACTGACCATCAAAATCCCGCCGGGCGGAAGAGAGCGATTCCCTGCCCTCTTTGACGCACTGCTCCAAGGCGGTCACTGCCTGCTCCAGAAGGAGAAAGCACGATTTGCCCTCTCTCGCGGCGCTCTCGGTCAGGGAACGGGAAATCCGCCTTGCCTCAAGCATCATTTCCCCCACGTCCCCGACGGCTGCGGCATAGCGCTCATTCTCCCGCTGCGCCTGAGAGAGCTTAACCTGTACCGCCTCATAGTCGCGGCGATCCACCGATCCGGCCTGCTGCCGCGCGAGATCTTGCCGCATGACCTCGTTGTCCTCGCGCAGACCGCGCAGTTCCTCCTGCACGGCGTTCCAACGCTCCCGCTGTGAGGCCGTCTCCCGTTCAAGATTGTCGTATTTTGCCTCCGCGCCGGACACTTTCTCGCGCAGGGCGAGCAGCTCGTGCTTATAGGTTTTCGCGAGCGCGGTCATGCGCTCAAGACGGCTCTGAGCCTCTTGCAAACGGTTTTCCGCCTCCTGTGCGCGAAGAGCCTCCCGCTCACACTCCTGCTTGTTATTCTGCGCCTCCTGCACGGCGGTATCGCACTGCGCTTTGACCTCGTTGAATTTTTGCAGATCGGTCTGCTGTAACTCGTCGATATAAGCCAGCACGTCCCGTTTCTTAAACCCGCGCCAACCTGTGCGAAACAAACCGGTTTCCGCCATGGAAGAGTCCTCCCCGCTCCCGTGAAATCGTTGCCGCCTTTACTATACCATATCCTCACCAAAAACACAATCTTTATTTTTCCTCTCCACTCGTCTCCGTCAGGGCCCGGCGCACTCCGAGCGAGACGGGACAAAAGCCTGAGGGTTCTCTTGACAGCGCGGGCAAAAAGGGGTATGATGGGAATACAGGGTAACACCGTTCGCCGCTATGGTGGAATTGGCAGACACAAGGGACTTAAAATCCCTCGATGGCAACATCGTACCGGTTCAAGTCCGGTTAGCGGCACCACATAAGGGCGCCCTCCCCGGTTCTCGGGGCGGGCGCCTTTACCGGGAATATCCCCATCAGCCCTCTCCTCTCAGGCACACCACATGGCACGCGCCGACCATGGCGCTCGAGGCGCACAGCTGCCACACCTTCTCTCCGACGCGGGAGAGATGAGCGCCGTGGACATGGCCGCACAGAATCAGGCGGAACGGGCAGCTTTCGCGGGTCAGCATATCCAAATACGCGCGCGTCGGCTCGTCCGCCGTCTCCTCCGAAAGCAGATAATACGAATCAAAGCAGGCGGTCTCTGCGGCGTTGAACGCGGTGCGCGCCGGGATATGGGTTACCACCACGCCGATGCCCCGCTGCGCCGCCCGCACGGCGTCATCCAGCTGCCGCGCACTCACCCGTTTGCCCGAAGTGTCGAGACCGATAAGTGTGCAGCCGCCGAGGGAAAGCGTCTGAATCCCTCCGCCGTTCGGAAGAATGCCCTCGGTTTGCCCCGCCATCCCCGCCTCGTGATTGCCCGGGACAAACATCCACGGCACCCTCACTTCCGAGAGCGCCGAGCGCAGAAGACGGAGATTCGCCCCGCTGACCTCATTCAGAATATCCCCCGTGAGCAGCAGAGCATCGGGCCGGAGCGCGTTCGCAAAATCCACAAAATGCCACAGGCCTTCTTCCGGCGGCAGCAGGTGGGTCTCCTTCAGGGAATCGTGCGCAAGCCTCGCGAACTCCAGCCGCATCCCGTTCCACGCCTTTGCCTGCCCAATCGCGCGCTCCTTCTCCTCCGGTGTGCTCTGCGCATCATACGCGCAAAGGTGCAGATCGGAGACCTGCAGCAGCGTCACCTCGCCCCGGATCCCAGGCAGAGCAAAACACTTTTCGCGCACCTGAAGATACGCATCCTCCGTCATTTTCCCCGTCCGCCTCACTTTCGCGCCTCAGCCGGTTGACTTTTTTCGTATCCCGTGATAGGATAATCATATGTGAATATCATAATATATAATCTCTGAAATGTCAACCCGAAGGAAGAAGGTGGATTTCCCATGCTATACCATCTCGTCGTCCTGCTGCTTCTGGCGGTGATCGCGTTCAACACGGTGGCCCAACCCGCGGCCCCGGTTCAGGAATCTCCCGACGAGCCCCCGGTCATCACTTCCTATATCATCCTGCCGCCCACGTCTGCCCCGTCCTCCGAGACAACCATCTCCTCCACCGACGGCGCAGCGGACGTGACGACAACCGCTTCCGAAACCGCCGGGAACACCGCTCTCTCGACGGAAACCACGTCTGCTCCGACCGATTCCCCCACTGCCCCGCCAACCGATCCTCCATCTTCCCCGCCCACAGCTGCTCCGCCTCCTCCCACCTCACCACCGACGGTGGAACAGGTCGATCCGCAAACCTACATCGTCTACATCACCGCATCCGGAGCAAAATACCACCGGGATGGCTGCAGTTCCTTAAGAAAGAGCAAAAAGGCGATCACACTTCAGGAGGCCAAAAATCAGGGGTATACCCCGTGTCAGCGGTGCAAGCCGCCCCAGTAAAGGAGGAATGTCATATGCTTCCCTACAAATATGATACCCAGCTTTTGATCGAGGGTGAAAACCTCGATGAAGATGTCATCAACGATTATTTCACAGCCCATCTCAAGGGGGACTGCCTGCTCGCGGTGGGAGACGAAGATCTCATTAAGATTCATTTTCACACCAATGAGCCGTGGAAAGTGCTGGAATACTGTGCGTCCCTCGGGGAGATCTTTGATATCGTCGTGGAGGATATGGACCGGCAGGCAAGAGGGTTAAAGGGGTAATCATCCGATGCAGATTTCCAGCCGATTTACGGAGGCCGTCCACCTGCTCGCCTGTATCGGAACCTTCCAGACCTCCCGCAGAGTCACGAGCGATTTTCTGGCGCAGAGCGTCAATGTCCACCCTGTGGTGATCCGCCGCCTGCTCTCGCAACTGAAGGCGGCGGGTATTGTGCGCGTCGCCCGCGGGACAGGCGGTGCCTCGCTCGCCCGCCCGGCACAGGCTGTCACGCTTCTGGACATCTACCGCGCGGTGGACTGCGTCCAGGGGGATCTTTTCCGATTTCACGAAAACCCCAACCCGGATTGCCCCGTCGGCAGCACCATCCACGCGGCCCTCGACGGCAGACTCAGACAAATCCAGAGTGCGATGGAGGAGGAGATGAGCCGCATCACTCTCTCACACATTTTGCACGACACCCGGTCAAAGCCAACATCATAATTTCCTGTTTCCCTTTTCGGAGACGGGAAATTTTTTGCGAACAGCGTTCCGATTCCCCTTGACAACACCCGCGAAAAATGGTATACTTTAGTTGTAACATGTATTGTTACAATATTTCCGGGAGGTGCTTATCATGGCAGACTATCAAAAAGTACATGTAGAGGATGTTCCCCGCGCCGAGCTACACGATGCGCTGGGTCTTTCCGGCGCGGAGATCAGCGTCAACCGTCTGAACAAGGGAGAAAGTGTCCCCTTTGTTCACCGCCACGGTGAGAACGAGGAGATCTACTTTATCCTCTCCGGGGAGGGCAGGATGGTTCTGGACGGGGAAACCGTACCTCTGTCCGCCTTCGATGCACTGCGGGTCGCCCCCGCCGTCGCCCGCCGGCTTTTCGCTTCCGACGAAAGCGGAATCGTCTACCTGTGTATTCAGGTCAAGGAGGGCTCGCTCGAGAGGTACACCGCGCAGGACGCGACGGTGCTGTGAACAGACGAGATGGAACAAAACGCCAGACGAGAGTTCCTCCTCCGCTCCCTGCTCAAAGAGCGGGGCGCGGAGGACGCCGCTATTCCCCAAGAGACGGAAAGACAAAAGGCGATGCTGCGCGCTCTGCTCAATCTCCGGCCCCCAATGCCCGCGAGCGAGGAATTTTTATCGGTGCAAGACGCCTATTTAAAGGAGGAAATCCGGGCGAAAGGTGTCACCGACACCGACGATCTCCCCTTTGTGCAAGAGGGCATCAAGCTATGGCGCGGGGACATCACCACCCTGCGCTGCGGCGCGATTGTCAACGCTGCAAACAGCGGCATGACCGGCTGCTATATTCCCCTGCACGGCTGCATCGACAACGCGATTCACACCTTCGCCGGCGTCCAGCTCCGTCTGCACTGCCGGGAAATCATGGAACGGCAGGGGCACGATGATCCGCCGGGAGGCGCCAAAATCACCCCCGCGTACAATCTCCCGAGCCGGGCAATCCTGCACACGGTGGGACCGGCGGTAAACGGCAAGGTTACCGAGTCGCACATCCGTGCGCTCGCCTCCTGCTACCGCTCCTGCCTGTCGCTCGCCACCGTCCACGGAATCCGCTCAGTCGCTTTTTGCTGCCTGTCCACGGGGGAATTTCATTTTCCACACGAACTTGCCGCCTCTGTCGCCGTACAGGAGGTGCGGCGGGCCAGAGGAGAGATCGAGGTGATCTTCAATGTCTTTCGTTCAGACGACGAAACCGTCTACCGCCGGTTACTCTCAGGCCGCGAGGGCGCTCTTTGATGCCGTGAACGCCGCCGATGCCGTCGTGATCGGCGCGGGCGCGGGACTTTCCGTTTCCGCCGGATTCACCTACAGCGGCGAGCGCTTCTCCCGGTGGTTTTCGGATTTCGAGGCGCGCTACGGCTTCCGGGATATGTACTCCGGCGGCTTCGCGTCCTTTGCCTCCCCGGAAGAGTACTGGGCGTACTGGAGCCGCATGATCCTGATCAACCGCTACACGGACCCGCCGTTCCCGGTCTACGGCGATCTTCTAAGGCTGATACGCGGGCGGGAGTATTTTGTCCTCACCACCAATGTCGACCACTGCTTTCAAAAAGCGGGCTTTGAACCATCCCGCCTTTTTTACACCCAGGGAGATTACGGGCTTTTCCAGTGCTCCCTCCCCTGCCGGCAGAAAACGTTCGAGAACGAGGTGATCATCCGCGAGATGGTGGCAACCCAGAAGACCATGCGCATACCCTCGCGGCTTCTCCCCGTCTGTCCGCACTGCGGCAGACCGATGGTGCCACATCTCCGCACCGACGATACGTTCGTGGAGGACGAGGGGTGGCACGCGGCCGCGCACCGGTACGAAGATTTCCTGAACGCCGCCCACGGGGGGCGTGTTTTATTCCTTGAGCTCGGCGTCGGATGGAACACCCCCGGAATCATCAAATACTCGTTTTGGCGCATGACGGCACGCAATTCGAACGCGTTTTATCTCTGCGTCAACGCCGAGAGTGCCGACTGCCCCGATGCGATAGCGGCACGATCCCTCTGCATCGAGGGAGATATCGGCGAACTGCTGCGCAGGCTTCCCAGACAGCCCGCGCCGCCCCTCTCCCCCGCTTAAGCAGCATCCCCCGCCGGAAATCGTGTGAACCTGTGCTTTTTCAGTTTCCGTATCGGCGTGGGATCCGCCTCCGTTCGGGTGAACATAAGAAAAGCACCTCCCTAGAGATGCTTTCAAATGGATTCTACTGTTAATATGGAAGTTGTCTGCTCATTGCCATATCTTTATAAGATAATCCTCATCTGAAAGACCCGCGGGAAATGAGCAAGTGTATTCCTTAAGGATCAGATTACTCTCGTCGTATTTCTCCTTCAAAACAGAACGCAGGAAATCTGTGAACATACTTACAAACCATTCAACGCATGGCTTCAGATCATCAAAGCAGGGATATCCGAATGGAAGTCCCAAACAGTTCTCCGGCGCTGCAATCTATTTCCCCTGATAGTACAAAAATACCTGCGTATGCGTCTGGTACAGATCATCTGAAAGGTATTCCATAAAATAGGAACTGCATATCATGCTATGCCTTAAACAATATGTCTTGATAAACTCTGCGCAATCCCAGCACCAACAGCAGTTGTTATTGATAATTTCCTCCGGTGATGAAAAAGAATAGTCACATATGGAGAAATCTTTATCCTCAGCGAAATGCAATTTCCCTGAGCGATCTTT
>CAZGXK010000047.1:0-10593 GCA_964529775.1 uncultured Eubacteriales bacterium | reverse complement strand
CCCGCACGCCGCGCCCTCCGCGCCGCTGGGATTTGTAGACATCCGCCGCCTGCCGCTTGATATAGCCCATGCGCGTGAGGGTGAGCACACAGTCCTCTTCCGGAATCAAATCCTCGATGTCGACCTCTCCCTCCACCGGGGAGATCTCGGTACGCCGCGGGTCGGCGTATTTGTCCTGCATACGGCGGCACTCGTCCTTGACGATCGAGAGCACGCGGGAGCGGTGTGCCAGGATGTCCTCGTAATCGTCGATGAGCAGCTTCAACTCGCCCAGACGGTCGAGAATCTTTTGCCGCTCCAGACCCGCCAGCCGCCCGAGCGGCATTTTCACAATCGCGTCCGCCTGGTCCTCGTCGAAACCGAAGCGCGCTTTTAAAGCCTCTTTGGCCTGCGGGACGTCAGCGGAGCCGCGGATGATCGCGATCACCTCGTCGATGAAGTCCACCGCCGTCTTGAGCGCCTGCTGAATATGTTCCTCCGCCTTCGCCTCGTTGAGGTCGAAGCGGGTGCGCCGTTCGATGACTTCGCACTGGAAGCGGATATACTCCTCGAGCATCTGCTTGAGAGTGAGCACTCTGGGCACCCCGTCGACCAGCGTGAGCAGAATGCAGCCGAACGTGACCTGCATTTGGGTGAATTTGAAAAGCTGGTTGAGCACCACCTGCGGATTGGCGTTTTTGTCCAGCTCGATCACCACCCGCATCCCCTCGCGGCTGGTGTGGTCCACCACGTCGCGGATCCCCTCGATGCGCTTGTCGTCCGCCAGCTCCGCGATGGATTTGACGAGGTTGAGCTTGTTCACCTGATAGGGAATCTCGGTCATCACAATGCGGAAGTGCCCGGTGCTGCCTTCTTCAATTTCGGTGCGGGCACGCACTACCAGCCGCCCCCGGCCGGTGGCGTAGGCGGCGCGGATGCCCGCCTTGCCCATGATCACCCCGCCAGTGGGGAAATCGGGCCCGCTGATAAACGTCATCAGTTCGGAGAGCTCCATGTCGGGATTATCGATGAGGGCGCAGATGGCGTCGACCACCTCGCCGAGGTTGTGCGGGGGAATGTTTGTCGCCATCCCCACGGCGATACCCGCCGAGCCGTTGACCAGCAGATTCGGGAAACGGGAGGGAAGCACCACCGGCTCTTTCAGGCGGTCGTCGTAGTTGCTCTGAAAGTCCACCGTGTCCTTTTTGATGTCCGCGAGCATATCCACCGCCATACGGCTCATGCGCGCCTCGGTGTAGCGGTAGGCCGCCGCCGGGTGCCCGTCCACCGAGCCGAAATTGCCGTGTCCGTCCACCAGCGGGTAACGCAGCGAGAAATTCTGCGCCATGCGCACCATCGCGTCGTAAACGGAGGCATCCCCGTGCGGATGATACCGCCCGAGCACCGCGCCCACCGTGTCCGCGCATTTGCGGTAGGGTTTGTCGGGCGTGAGCCCGTTCTCATGCATGGTGTAGAGGATTCGCCGGTGCACAGGCTTCAGCCCGTCCCGCACGTCCGGCAGGGCCCGCGCCACAATCACCGACATGGAGTATTCGAGAAAGCTCTTGCGTATCTCGCCCTCCAAATCGGCGTCTTTTAAGCGGTCTTCGGGAGACGTGGGGGTGGTGTGTTCATCCATAATGCGATTCTCCTTATTCTTTTGGGATCGGTTCGCGCCGCTCGAGTTCGGCGCGCAGGGCGGCGATCTGTTCCCCGCTGAACGCGCGGAGCGGGACGAGGACATTCAGCTCGGCTCCGAACCGCAGCGAGAGCACCATTCCCGCCTCAGACACGGTGGCGAGGGAGAGCGGAAGCTCGGCGTCCACCCTCGCGCCCCGGACGGTCACCGTCTCCCCCTCAAACGTGAGGGTCACCGCCATATTCAAACTGTCGCTCTCGTCGTAGCGCCTCGCGGCCTCTCCTTTGCGGAAAATGGGGAGAAACAGCGGGTCGACCAGCGCGAGACATCCCCCCAGCAGCACAAACAGCAGCACGGTATTCCAGGGAAGCGCCCGCAGAATCCCTCCCGCCGCGCCGCCCAGCAGCAGCGCAATGCCGAGCGCCGTTGGCCACAGACGATTTTTTCTCGCCGCGCAATAGGCGATGTATTCTTCCCGCGTGCACAGCGCGCTCACCGTAAAGCGTTCCATCGCGTTTATCCTTTCACATAACTGCGGGTACAGACGGTGCGCAAAAAAGATTCGGTGGCTTCCTTCTGCGGAAAGGCGTCTTTTCGCAGGATCACCGTCGCGCCGTCGTCGGTGCACAGCACAAACTGATCGTTTTGCTCAATACAGGCGCGGAGCCTCGCGTAACTCACACGGCGGGTCAGTCGCTCCGAGGAGACGGTCATCTCGTCGGGCCCGAAAGTCACCCGGGCAGGCGAACTGATCTGCCGGTACACCTCATACCGTCGGGCGGCCCTCTCTTTGACCCGGCGGGGCAGCCACCAAAACCAGAGGAGAACCGCCCCGGCGCCGAGCAGGATCATCACCCCGGCGGTGAGCAGATAGAGGGGAGCGGTCGGGTTTTCCCACACGGTCGCCACCCCGCCGCAGAGCAGCGCCGCCGCGAGAAGTGCCGCGGGAAAACGAAAGTGCAGCGCTCCCAAGCGGGCGGATACCGCCTTCTGCCCTGCGATAAACGCCTCTCTCTCCACCTGCTGAGTAAACCCCTCGGGCGCGACCGCCATGGTTTATTCCCCCTCGCTCCTGGCGCACAGCGATTCCCACTCTTCGTCCGTCAGCTGGCGCCGCGGAGCGACCACCAGCTGTTTTCCCGAAAACACCAGCGCCAGAATCTTTTCGCCCCTGAGAATGCGCATCTGCGAAAAGGGGATTTGCGCCTTCTCCCTGGGCTCTCCCCCGAACGAAACCCCGTCCTCGTAGACCCACAGCCCCGCTCCGGGGCCCTCGCACACCTCTTTAATAAGCGCCCTCTCGCGCACCGCGGGAGCCAGCCACATCACCGCGAGCAGCACCGCCGCCGCGACGGCGATAAAGAGCGAGCCCCCCGCGCGCTCGGCGATATACGCCACCAGCGCCCAGAGAAAAAGCGCCGTGAGCACCACCGTCTGCAACGCCAGTCGCCACGGTTTCGGGCGGGTAATCTTTGAAATCCGCAGCCCTTCCCGCCATTCCTCCGGCGTCGGAGTCAGCCGCACATTCCACAGAGGCATCGCATCTCTTCCCCTTTATACGTCCAGATTTTCCACATAGCGGGCGTTTTTCTCGATAAACTGCCTTCTCGGCTCTACCTTGTCGCCCATCAGCACCGAGATGATCTCGTCCGCCGCCACCGCGTCCTCCATGGTCACGCGGTACATGGTGCGGAACGCCGGGTCCATCGTGGTCTCCCACAGCTGCTCTGGGTCCATCTCACCGAGACCTTTGTACCTCTGCACATCCGGTTTGCCCCCCAGCTCCCCGATATACCGGTCGCGCTCCTCGTCGGAGAAGGCGTAGCGCACCTGCTTGCCTCTGGAGACCTTGAAGAGCGGGGGTTGCGCGATAAACACGTGCCCTTCCTCGATGAGCGGGCGCATATAGCGGAAGAAAAAGGTGAGCAGCAGGGTGCGGATATGCGAGCCGTCCACATCGGCGTCCGCCATGATCACCACTTTGCCGTAGCGCAGTTTGGAGGTGTCGCATTCCTCCCCGATGCCGCAGCCCAGAGCCACGATCATCGGCTCCAGTTTCTCGTTGCCGTAGACCTTGTCGAGCGGCGCCTTTTCCACGTTGAGCATTTTGCCCCACATCGAGAGCACCGCCTGAAAATTGCGGTCCCTCCCGTCGATAGCGGACCCGCCGGCGGAATCGCCCTCCACCACAAACAGCTCGGTCAGCGGCAGGCGTTCCGCGTCCCGCCAGATGCAGTCGGCGAGTTTCTCGGGCATACGCGCGGAGATCTTCCCCTTGTTCTTCCGGGCGTTGTCGCGCGCGCGCTGAGCCGCTTCCCGCACCCTTTGGGAGGAGATGGCCTTCTCCAAAATCGCCCGCGCGGGGACGGGGTTTTCCTCCAAATAGGCCGTCAGTTTTTCGGAGAGCAGACGGGTAACCAGCCGCCCGATCTCGGTGTTGCCGAGTTTCGCCTTGGTCTGGCTCTCGAACTGCGCATCTTTCAGCTTGACCGAGACCACCGCCGTCAGTCCCTCGCGCACGTCGTCCCCTTTCAGATTGCTGTTGCTGTCTTTCAGCAGTTTGTATTTTCGGGCATAGTCGTTGAGCACCCGCTGCATACCGTTCTTAAACGACTGCTCGTGGGTGCCGCCGTCCACCGTGTGCATATTGTTGGCAAACGAGAGCACCGTCTCGTTGTAGCTGTCGGTGTACTGAAACGCGATCTCCGCCGTGGAATCGCCGTCCGCGATGCTCAGGTGCACCACTTTCTCGTGCAGCGGCTGATACCCTCTCGCGCGGTTCAGGTATTCCACAAACGAGGAGATGCCCCCCTCGTAGCAGTAGGTCTCCCGCCGTTCCCGGCCGGTTCTCTTGTCGGCGAGAGTTATGGCGAGACCCGCGTTCAAAAACGCCTGCTCGCGCATACGGCGCTGCAGCGTCTCGAAATCAAACTCGGTGGTCTCGGTGAAGATCTCGGCATCGGGCTTAAAGCGGATAAAGGTGCCGTCGTGTTCACTTTTCCCGACCACCGTCAACTCGGTCACGGCGTCGCCGCGCTCGAACCGCTGGGCGTAGATTTTGCCGTCGCGGGAGATCTCCACCTCCAGAAATTCCGAGAGCGCGTTGACCACCGAGGAACCCACGCCGTGCAGGCCGCCCGCCACTTTGTAGCCGCTGCCGCCGAATTTCCCCCCGGCGTGCAGCACGGTGAGCACCACCGTCACCGTCGGCAAACCCAGTTTTTCGTTCGGCCCTACGGGGATGCCCCGGCCGTTGTCCCGCACGGTGACGACGTCCCCGTCGAGCAGTTCCACCTCGATATGTGTGCAGTAGCCGGCGAGCGCCTCGTCGATGGAGTTGTCCACAATTTCATACACCAGGTGGTGAAGTCCTTTCGGCCCGGTGGTGCCGATATACATCCCCGGGCGCTTGCGCACCGCCTCAAGACCCTCGAGCACCTGAATTTGGCTCTCGTCATACACTTCCTGCCGGTTGATTTCCTCTGGATTCACCGATTCGTCCGCCTTTCCTGTCTTTGCGGGTCACTGCCGGCACCTTTTTCTCAAGGTGGCCGCTGCGAGCGCGCACAAATAGACCCGTGTTCCCTGATCTGTCTGACACACTACAAACGCTTTCGGAAGTTCCGGGGTGACGCTGACCACTTCCCCGCGCTTTTCCGCCGTCTTCAAAAATTCGCGAGACGCGCGCTGCAAGGTTGCGTTGTCGGTATCGAAGATCCCGACAATCTCCCGCGCGCGCACGACCGTTTCCCCGCCGAGTGGAATGAACACGTTTCACGCCTCCGAAATCCGCCCGTTCCTCACCCATATCTTCTTTCCGCCGTCCGCAACCCGGGACGACGCATCGCAGCAGGTGAGGATACCCTGCCAATCGCCGAAACTCTCCAGCACCACTTTCTGGCGGGAGAGATCCAGCTCGCTCATCACGTCGTCCAGCAGCATCACCGGCTGCTCGCCGTATCTTTCCGTCAGCAGCGCCGCCTGTGCGAGCGCCATCGCCAGAACCACCGAGCGCTGCTGCCCCTGGGACGCGAAGATCTTCGCGGGCATCCCGTTGACACAGACCGTGAAATCGTCTCGATGGGGGCCGTCACCCGTGAATCCTGCGCGGATATCTCTTTCGCGGTTTTCCCGCAGCAACTGGGACAACGGTTTTTCCTCTTCTCCGCAGGAGAGCCTGACGCCAATTCGGTCGCGGTGCCCCGCGATATTCTCGTAATTCTCCCTTGTCTTTTCCCACAGCACCGTGAAATACTGCCTCCGTTTTTCCCGCAGCTTCGCCCCGCTCGCGCTGAGGGTCTCGTCAAAAGAATCGAGCAGGGGGCCGAATCCCGTCGTCTGCCCTGCCCGTATCATTTTCAGTAGACCGTTGCGCTGGGAGAGGGTGCGCATATACCGCGCAAGATCCGCCGCCGCTGCGGGGAACATCTGGCAGCATCCGGTATCCCAAAATCTCCGGCGCTCGTTCGGCCCGTTTTTGAGCATCGAGAGGTGGTCCGGGGTGAAGATCACCGCGCAAAACCGCCCCGCAAGCTCGCTCATCTGCCGCAGTTTCACCCCGTTAAGCCACGCCTGCCGCAAAGGGGAAACGGCAATCTGCGCCGTCTGCTCTCTCCCCTGCGCCTCAAACGCCATCTTGAGCACAGCCGCCGTCTGTCCGTTTTGCACCAGGTCGCGGTCCCGCGCCCCGCGAAAACTGCGGTTGCCGGTGAACATCCACACGGCCTCGAGCAGGTTAGTCTTCCCCTGCGCGTTGTCCCCCACCAGCACCGTTTTTTCCGGATCAGGGAAAAAAGAGACCCCGGTTATGTTGCGAAAATGGGAGATTTCGACAGAGATCACCCTCATGCCGACGTCTCCGTCTTCACGGTGAACACGGTATCTTTTCTCTTTACCGTATCCCCGTTGCGCAGCTTCTTCCCGCTCTGAAGGCATGTTTCCCCGTTGACCTCCGCTTCCCCCGCGCGAACGGCCTCCTTGGCCTGTCCGCCGGTAGGAACGTCCCCCGCGAGCTTTAGCGCGTCGCACAAGCGGATAAACGGAGTGTGAATGACGAGCTCCCTCATGCCGTCTCTCTCGCCGGGCGGTTGTTCAGTCGCACCGGCAGCACCACAAAGAGGAAAGCCTCCCCTGTTTGCGGACGAATGGTCATCGGGGAGAGGGAACCGGAAAGCCCGAGCCTCACTTCGTCTGTCTCGGTGTTTCTGAGCGCGTCGAGAAGGTATTGGTGATTAAACCCGATCACCATCTCTTGACCCGTCACCTCCGCCTCGGCCACGTCTCTCGCCTGACCCTGCGGGGACGAACAGGAAATCTGAATCTTCCCGGCGGAAAATTCGCACACCACCGGACTCTTCACCCGGTCGTTGATCACCACCGCCGCGCGGGAAACCGATTGCAGCAGCTCGCGTGTGTTCACCGTCACCTCGGTGGTCGCCTGCGCAGGGATTGCCTTGCGGTAGGGGAGAAATTCCCCGTCGAGGAGCCGGCTGACCATGGTGCAGCCGTTTACCTCGATGAGCGCGTGGCGCTTGGCGACGGTGAGGCTCACTTTTTCTTCCTCTCCCTCTCCGAGCAGCTTAAGCAGCTCGGAGAGCGTCTTTTTCGGCAGCACAAACGACATCTGGCGGTCGCTCTCCACCGTCTCGCTGCGAATGGCCATGCGCGCGCCGTCCAGACTGACCACGGTGAGGGTGTAATTTTGCAGTTCGATAAGGCTTCCCCTGTGTACCGGCCGGCTGGTCTCCCCCTGCGCCGCGGCGTACAGAGTCTGCCGTATCATCGAGCGCAGCACCCCCTGCCCGACGGTCAGATCCTCTCCCTCCTCCACGCGGGGCAGTTCCGGATATTCGGCGGCGGACATCCCGGAAATGGCAAAGTGCGCCATTCCGCCGGTGATGGTCACACTGAGGCGGTCGTCGCACACAATACCCGCGACCTCTCCCGACAGCCCGCGCACAATCGATGCGAACATCCCGGAGGGCAGCACCACCTCTCCCGGTTCTTCCACCACGGCGTCGATCTCGACGGTGATGCCGAGTTCTAAATCGTATCCGGCAAGGAAGAGTTTTTGATTTCCTGCCCGCAGCAATATGCCGTCGAGCGCCGGCAGGGTGGATTTTCCGGGCACCGCGTGGGATACCGTATTGACAGCCCAGAGCAGCTGTTCGCTCGCACACCGCAGTTGCATAATATGGCCCTCCTTAAAAGGAAGATTTTCACGAGGATTCTCCCCAAAACATTGGGATATTTTTCCGCGCCGCGCTATATCTCATCCTTACGTATATCATTTTCATCATAATGGGGGTGAAAAAGGGGAAAACCCGGCGCACTTCCCGCAGACGGCGGCAATTTTGGCGGGAAAACGGGAGAAAAAATTCATTTGGAACGAGAAAAAAGGGACAAGACGGAAAAGAAGTCACACAGAGTGGAGAGCGCGGGGTGGAAAAGAAGAAAACTTGTGAAATTCACACCGGGTTCACGCGCAATTCACAGGGAAATGTGAAAAGATTATTCGTCGCTCAGATTTTTGATGATATCGTTTACCGTATTTTTGAAAGTGGGGTCCCGCTGCATCATGGTGTCCACTTTGCGCAGCGCGTAGAGCACGGTGGAGTGGTCGAAACCGCCGAACTCCTTGCCGATCTCCTCCTGTTTGAGTCCCGTGACCGAACGGGTGACGTAAAAAGCCACTTGGCGCGCCCGGGAAATGGGGGCGGTGCGGGTCTTGGAGCAGAGTTCCTGCGGGGAGACGTTGAAGGTGCGCGCCACCTCTTGCTGAATGCGCTCGATGGTGACGGGGGTGGGCTGATTGCGGGAGCGGATATCGCGGATTGCGCCCTGCGCTACCGAGATGGTCGGGGGGTTGCCCGCCATCATGTATTGCGCATGGAGAGCGTTGACCGCGCCCTCGAGCTGACGCACATTGGATTTGAGCTGAGACGCGATGTATTCGCACACGTCGTCCGGAATCTCCATTTCCAGAAGATATGCCTTGCGCTTGATGATTGCGACACGCGTCTCAAAATCGGGCGGCTCCACGTCGGCGAGCAGACCCATCTCAAACCGGCCGCGAAGGCGGTCTTCCAATGTCGCAATCTCTTTCGGCGGCCGGTCGGAGGTGAGCACAATCTGCTTGCCGGCCGAGTGCAGGTAATCGAAGGTGTGGAAGAAAGCCACCTGGGTCTGGGTTTTGCCCGCCAGAAACTGGATATCGTCCACGAGCAGGATATCCGCCTGACGGTACCGCTCGTTGAATTCGTTCACCGTCTGATCCCGCAGAGACTGGATAAATTCGTTGGTCATCTCGTCGCACTTGGTGTACAACACCCGCATCTCCGGGTGGCGGTAGCGCACTTCGGCGCAGATGGCGAAGAGGAGGTGGGTTTTGCCCAGACCGCTGCCGCCGTAGATGAACAGGGGGTTGTACTGCCCGGATGGGTTTTTGGCCACGGAATAGGCGGCGGCGTGGGCAAAACGGTTGGAGGCGCCCACGATGAAATTTTCAAAGGTGTATTCCCCCGTTTCCGCCTGGCGGTTGAAAAAGAAGGAGGAATCGAAGTGGTCGTCCGCCGGGGCGGGATCGATCTTTCTGCGGTACTCCGTGCTCGCAAGCGAGAGTTGTACCGGGAAACCGACCACTTCGCTCAGGGCTTTCTGTATCTTTTGCGCGTACTGCTGCTCTAAGACGGTGACCTGAAAATTTGTGTTGACATGAACCGTCGCGTGCCCCTCGGAATCGAGAGAGGCGAGCTGAAGATCCCGGATCCACATATCGACGGCGGCATCGCTGATCTCAAAATGGGAGCGGATATACTCCACGGTGTCATGCCAGATACCCGGCAAATCCGAGGGCAGACAGTTTCCCGAGGAATCAAAGTGAACCAAAGAAAGACACCCCTTCCTGTGCAACGTTAAGCACAAAATATGATAGCATAAAACGGACGAAAAGTCAAGGGAAACCGGGAGGCACGGAGGCGCAAAATAAAGACAAAAAGAGAAGCGGAAAAGGGAAAGAATCACGCCGTCGGACGGCCGGAAAGAACGGAGGAGGAACCGGCGCCGCGCTCCCGCGAGGCGCCGTCCACGGCGGCCGTCACAAGAGAGGAGATGTCCAGCGCGGTTTCCGCATGCTCGACGGCGGAAAGAGAGGGGCGGGTCTTCGGGTGGCGGGGGGTGAAGACGGTGCAGCAGTCCTCATAAGGGAGGGTGGAGACGGAGAAGGTGCCGATTTGGCGGGAGAGGCGGACAATTTCCTCTTTATCCATGCCGATGAGCGGGCGAAAAACGGGAAGAGAGGCGACCGCGTCGGTGCAGGAGATGGCGGGGACGGTCTGGCTCGCCACCTGCCCGAGACTCTCTCCGGTGATCAGCGCGCCGCAGGATTCGCCGTGCGCGATCTCGGAGCCGACGCGCATCATCATCCGGCGCATCAGCACGGTAAACAGTTCTTCCGGGCAGCGGTCGCGGATCGCCTCCTGAATGCGCGTGAAGGGGACGATATAAAGGCAGACCCTCCCCGTGTAGGGGGAGAGAACCGAGAGCAGATCGCGCACTTTTTGCTCCGCCATCGGGGAGGTGTAGGGGGGAGACGCAAAGTGGACGGCGACTAGCCGAAGCCCGCGCTTGGCCATCATATAGGCGGCGACGGGCGAATCGATGCCGCCGGAGAGCAGCAGCGCCGCGCGCCCCGCCGTCCCGACCGGCATACCTCCCGCGCCCTGCTGCTGGGGAAAGTGGACGTAGGCGCCGAAATCGCGCACCTCAACAAACACCGTGAGCGCCGGGGTGTGGACATCCACCTTGAGGGACGGAAACGCGTCGCAGAGCGCACCGCCCACCTCTTCGCACAATGCGGGAGAGGGGATGGGAAAGGTGTTATCCGCGCGTTTCGCCTCCACCTGGATGGTGGGCGGACCGCGGTGCGCGGCCCGCGCGCGGGACCTCACCTCGTCGGCCGGGGGCGCGATGGCGGG
>CAZGXK010000046.1:0-10970 GCA_964529775.1 uncultured Eubacteriales bacterium | reverse complement strand
GGCGTAATCCGCCCTCAGCAGAAGCCTTTTTGCGTAGCGGGTGTTGGAGGCGTGGTGGTCGATGCACAGATCCACTCTGTCCCCATACTCCCCGGCGAGGGAGCCCAGGAGCCGGACGTCCGCCACGTCCACCGCGCAGATAAAATCCGGGGTAAATTCCTGCCGCGGCAAATCCGCGTAGAGGTAGTCGTATTTTTCCGGGATCTCGTCACCGCACACCGCCTGAGCGCGGTGCCCGAGGCGGCGCAGCCCCCGCGCAAGCGCAAAAGCGCCGCCGAGCGTGTCGCCGTCAGGGTAATGGTGGGTGAGAATCAGCACATCCCCCGCTTGAGCGAGAACCGCCGCCGCCTGCGGGATGTCCACAGACAGGCTCACAGCGCATCCTCCTCTCTCTCCCTCTCCTCATCGAAGCCGAGAGAGCGCAGAGTGTCCGCAATTCTGGCGCTGTGGGCGATGGAATCGTCCGGCACAAACCGCAGTTCCGGAACATGGCGCAGCGCCAGCGCCGCCCCCAGTTCCCGGCGGATATACCCGGACGCTGCGCGAAGACCTTTGACGGCCTCCCTCGCCTCCTCCAAACCGTCCATGGAGCTGACATACGCGGTGGCGTAGGAGAGGTCGTTTGTGACCTCCACTCTCACCACCGAGAGCATATGTCCCTGCACGCGCGGGTCTTTCACCGTGCGCAGAATAGCCGTCAGTTCCCGCAAAATATCTTCGCGGATGCGCTCTATTCGGTGTCCGGGCATGGAAATCACCTCGGTTTCTCGGGATAATCCGGTTAAGGCTCCCGGTATTCTTCGATAATATACGCCTCGTAGATATCGCCTTCCCGCACATCGGCGGCCTTCTCCGGCCCGAGACCGCACTCATAGCCGGCGGCGACTTCTCTCTGATCGTCCTTGAAGCGCCTCAGGGAAGCCACTTTGTCGTCCCCGACCACGATGCCGTCGCGCACCACCCGAAGCAGATCGCCGCGGCAGATCTTGCCGTCCAGCACATAGCACCCGGCGACGGTGCCGGAGCCGGTGATCTTGAAGACGTTGCGCACCTCCGCCCTGCCGTGCATCACCTCGCGCGTCTTGGGAGCGAGCATCCCCTTCATGGCGGTGGAGATCTCGTCGATGCAGTCGTAGATGACCCGGTAGAGCCGGATATCCACGTTGTCGTGCTTGGCGGTCTCCGTCGCCATCGGATCGGGGCGCACGTTGAAGCCCACCACAATCGCGTTGGAGGCGCTCGCAAGCATCACATCGCTCTCGCTGACCGCGCCCACCGCGCCGTGAATCACCCTCACGCGCACCTCGTCGTTCGAGAGCTTCTCCAGAGACTGGGTGACCGCCTCAACCGAGCCCTGCACATCCGCCTTGACGATGATTTTCAGCTCTTTCATCTCGCCGAGCTGCATCTGGTCGAAGAGGTTGTCCAGCGTGACCTTCTGGTACCGGCTGAACTGCTCTTCCTTGGCGGACTGCCGGCGCTGGTCCACCAGTTCCCGTGCGAGCCGCTCGTCGGTCACCGCGTTGACGATGTCGCCGGACGAAGGCACCTCGTCGAGCCCCATGATCTCCACAGGCACCGAGGGCCCCGCCGTGTCGGTCGCGGCACCCGTGTCGTCGGTCATGGCGCGCACACGCCCCACGGTGGTGCCCGCCACGAGAATATCCCCCGTGTGCAGGGTGCCGTTTTGCACCAGCACCGTCGCAATCGGGCCGCGCCCTCTGTCCAGCCTCGCCTCAATCACCACACCCTTCGCGGCGCGGTTGGGGTTCGCGCGCAGTTCCAGCATCTCGGCGGTCAGCAGCACATCCTCGAGAAGAGTGTCCAGCCCCATGCCGGTGACGGCGGAGACCGGCACACACATCACGTCTCCTCCCCATTCCTCCGGCACCAGCTCGTATTCGGTGAGCTGCTGCATCACACGGTCGGGATTGGCGTCGGGTTTGTCCATTTTATTGATCGCGACGATGATCGCCACACCCGCCGCCTTCGCGTGGTGGATCGCCTCCACCGTCTGCGGCATGATGCCGTCGTCCGCCGCCACCACCAGAATCGCGATGTCGGTCGCCTGCGCCCCGCGCGCGCGCATGGCGGTGAACGCCGCGTGGCCGGGGGTATCTAAGAAGGTGATCGACTGCCCGTTGAAGCCGACGCGGTAAGCGCCGATGTGCTGAGTGATGCCGCCCGCCTCCCCCGCGGTGACGTTGGTCTTGCGGATGGCGTCCAGAATGGAGGTCTTGCCGTGGTCGACGTGCCCCATCACGACCACCACCGGGTCGCGCGGCGCGAGGTCGGTGTCGGTGTCTTCGCTGCCGTCGATGATGCGCTCCTCGATGGTGACCACCACCTCGTGTTCCGCCTTGGCGTGAAACTCCTCCGCCACCAGGTACGCGGTATCGAAATCGATGGTCTCGTTGACCGACGCCATGACGCCCAGTCCCATCAGCTTCTTGATGACCTCGGAGGCGGTCGCCTTCAGCTTGGCGGCCAGATCCCCCACAGTGATGGTGTCCCCCACAGTGATGGTGAGGTGCTTCTTCTGGCGCTCCCGCTCGATGCGCCTGAGCCTCTCCTGTTCGGTCTCGCGGCGGCGCTGCGGTTTGCGGTACTCTTTGGAATGCTGGTTGATCTTCTGCTTGCGCACTCCGCCGCCGTCCCCGCGAACACGGTTAGAGGTCTGAGCCATCACGTCAAACTTCTCGTCGTACCGCCCCACGTTGACCTGCGGCGTGCGCGTATCCACCGTGCGCCGCTCCACCTGGGTCTTGGGTGCCGCGCCTTTTTCCTTCTTGGGCTTGGGCATCCGCGGAGGAATCACCACGTCGCTCTTGGTCTGCCCCGCTTTGGCGGCGGCCTTCGCCGCGGCCCTGGCGGCGGCTTTGGCGTCTTTTTCCGCCTTGGCGGCGGCCTCTTTCTCGGCGCGCTCTTTTTTCGCCCTCTCTTCCTCGGCCGCCCTCTGCGCCGCCTGCTTCTCGCTGCGGCTCGCCTCTCCCCGCGCGAAATACTCGTCAAAGCTCTCCACGCACTGAGTGGTGGTGAAATATTCGAAGATCCAGTCGAGCTCCTCCTCGTTGAGCGCTGTCGCACTCTTTTTGGGGGCGTCCGTCAGGCTCCCCAAAATCTCCGCGATTTTCTTGCTCGTCACCCCGAAATCCTTCGCCACGTCGCTTACGCGGTATTTGAGCATCATACGCGATTACTCCTTTCGTCTCGCTCCCCGTTCAAAACAGACGTGAGCGCTTTCGCCAGTCCCCTGTCGCACACCGCCACAACCCCTACCGGTCTGTGGCGGCCGACCGCCTCGCCGAGCGCGGCCTTGGTCAGAGGCAGCGGCAGGACATTTTCGCCGCCTCCGGAAAAAAACGCGAGTTCCTTGGCCGTCTTGGGGGACACGTCGCACGCTTTCAGCACCAGCGGCGCTCTCCTGCTCCTCACGGCGGCGACGGCGCTCTCAAACCCGATGCCGAGTGCCCCCGCTCTTCTCGCCATTCCCAAAAGCCCGCGCAGTCTATCCGTCACGGGAGATCATCTCCCTCTCCAGCCGGTCGTACACCTCGTCCGGGATACGGCAGGCAAGCGCCCTCTCCAGGCGCCTCGCCTTTCTCGCCGCCTGCAAACAGGAGAGATGCGGGCACACATAAGCGCCTCTGCCCGGGGCGCGCCCCGTGAGGTCGAGCGAGAGTTCCCCCTCCGGGGATTTAACCACCCGTATCAGCTCTCTCTTCGGCTTTTTCTGTCCGCACCCGGTACACATACGCTCCGGGATTTTCTTCGGTTTTTGCAAGGCCTTCACTCCTCACCGCTGTCCCGGACGGCGTACCGTGCGCCTCCACGCCCCGCGCGTCACAAGCCTTACGACGTCTCTTTTTCTTCCTCTTCCCCGTCCTCGCCGTAAAATCCGCTCTCGGGGCGGATGTCGATCTTCCATCCGGTGAGCCGGGCGGCCAGGCGGACGTTCTGCCCCTTGTTGCCGATGGCCAGCGAGAGCTGACTGTCCGGCACGGTCACACGGCAGGATTTCGCGCCCTGCGGGTCCGTCTCCACCGAAACCGCCTTGGCGGGGGCGAGCGCGGCGGAGATAAACTCCTCCGGCTGTTCGCTGTACCGCACAATATCGATTTTCTCCCCGCCGAGCTCCTCCACGATATCCGCGACTCTCGTTCCGTGCGGGCCTATGCAGGCGCCCACCGGGTCGACATTGTCGTCCTTCGCGGACACCGCGATCTTGGTGCGGGATCCGGCCTCGCGCGCAATCGCCTTAATTTCCACGGTGCCGTTGTATATTTCCGGCACCTCGTTCTCAAAGAGGCGGCGCACAAGCCCCGGATGCGTGCGGGAGATGAGCATACGCGGCCCGCGGTCGCCCTCCCGCACGTCCACCACGAACACTTTAATCCGGTCGCCCTCGGCAAAGCGGTCGCTCTCCATCTGCTCGCCCTTCGCGAGCACCGCCATGGACTGCCCGATCTCCACCGTCACGGCCCCGCTCACCGGGTCCACCCGCACCACCCGGGCGCTCACGAGTTCCTGATTGCGGCGCTGAAATTCCTGAAGCTGCTGCCCGCGTTCCGCCTCGCGGATGCCCTGGCGGATCACATGCTTCGCGGTCTGGGCGGCAATTCGGCCGAATTTCTTGGTCTCCAGAGGGATGACCACCTCGTCGTCGATCTTGGCCCTCTTGCGGTACTGGTGCGCCTGCTCCAGCGTGAGCTGCTCTTCCGGATCGGTGACTTCTTCCACCACTTTCTTGCGCACCGACACCTCGAAGACCTGCGTCTCGGGATTCATCAGCACGTCGATGTTGTCGTCCCTGCCGCCGAAATCCCTCTTGACGGCGAGCACCACCGCCGCGCGGATTTTTTCGAGCATATAGTCGGCGGGAATCCCCTTTTCCGCCTCCAGCAGCGCGAGCGCCTCGAAAAATTCACTGTTTTGCTTGCTCATGGTTCTCCTTCCTCCGCCCGCACCGGGCCTCAAAATGTCTCGTCGTCCGTCAGGCGGACCTGCGCGATATCCGCTTTGGCAAATGCCATGGGGCACCCGGCGTCATCCTCCAGGTACACGGTTCCGTCCTCCGTCCGCCGCGCGAGCACGCCGCGAAACTCCCGCACCCCGTCGCGCGGGCGGTACAGCTTCACCGCAACGGGGAGGCCGAGGCACATCTCAAAGTGCTGCGGGAGCCTCAACTCCCGCTCCGTCCCGGGGGACATCACCTCAAGACAGTAGCTCTGCTCAATAGGGTCCGCCTCGTCCAGCGCCGGGCTGAGCAGCCGGGAGAGATCCGCACAGTCCTCCACCGTGACCCCGCCCGGCTTGTCGATGAGATAGCGGAGGAACCATTCGGCACCCTCTTTCACAAACCGCACGTCCCAAAGCGTCAGACCGAGCCGCTCCACATACGGCTCGGCGAGTTTCCGGCATACCTCGACCGTCGCGTTTTTTTCGCTCACACCCTGTCCCTCCCGGCAACACAAAAGAGCGGGTCGCCCCACTCTTTTCACCTCATCTTGCTTCTCAACATCACGGCCCTAATTATACCACAAATTCCCGAAAAAGTCAAGTGGAAAACGCGGAATTCCCGGGCAAAAAAGACGTTTTGCCGAAATTTCGGCGAAATGACGGGAAAATTCACGGGGTATTCCCGGTATCCGCTCCAATCCGCGCCGAAAATCGCGAACATTTCAAATCCCGCGCACCCGAACGCGGGTGCGCGGGACATACCACAGCGGGGAAAATTTCGTGGATCCGCCCGGCGCAGAGGTTCAGCCCAGTTTCGCCTTTAAGGCAGCGAGCTCCTCTTTAAGTTCTTTAGGGAGCTTATCGCCGAACTTCCCGTAAAACTCCTCGATGCCCGCGACTTCCTGTTTCCACAGGTCGTTATCCACATCGAGCAGCCCGCGCACGGTCTCCACCGACATATCCAGACCGGTGAGGTCGATATCTTCCGCCCTGGGGACGTAGCCGATCGGCGTCTCCACCGCTTCGGCCTTACCCTCGCAGCGGTCGAGTATCCACTTGAGCACCCGCAGGTTGTCGCCGAATCCCGGCCAGATGAAGTGCCCTTCGCCGTCGGTGCGGAACCAGTTGACGTTGAAGATCTTGGGAGCTTTGTCCCCGAGTTTCCTGCCCATCTCAATCCAGTGGGCCCAGTAATCGCCCATGTGATATCCGCAGAACGGCAGCATGGCCATCGGGTCGCGGCGCACCACGCCCACGGCGCCGGTGGCGGCGGCGGTGGTCTCGGACGCCATGATGGAGCCTACGAACACGCCGTGGTTCCAATCCCTCGACTGATACACCAGCGGAGCCGTCTTAGCGCGGCGCCCGCCGAACACGATGGCGGAAATCGGCACGCCGGTGACCGAATCAAACTCCGGAGAGACGCACGGGCAGTTCTTGGCGGGAGCGGTGAAGCGGGAATTGGGGTGAGCACCCTTAGAGCCGTCGCTCGGATCCCATTTCTCGCCCTTCCAGTTGAGCGCGTTCCTCGGCGGGTTGTCGCTCAATCCCTCCCACCACACGGTATTATCGTCCAAGTTTTGCACGACATTCGTGAAGATGGTGCCCTTTTGGGTGGAAATAAGGGCGTTGGGATTGGATTTCATATTGGTGCCGGGGGCGACGCCGAAGAAGCCGTTCTCGGGATTGCACGCCCACAGACGGCCGTCCGGCCCGATACGCATCCAGGCGATATCGTCGCCTACGCACCAGACTTTGTACCCCTTTTGGCGGAAATGCTCGGGCGGGATAAGCATCGCGAGATTGGTCTTGCCGCAGGCGGAGGGGAAAGCCGCCGCGATATACCGGATCTCCCCGTCGGGGCTCTCCACCCCGAGAATGAGCATATGCTCCGCCATCCATCCCTCGTTGCGGCCGAGATAGGAGGCGATGCGCAGCGCAAAGCACTTTTTACCGAGCAGAACATTCCCGCCGTAGCCGGAATTGACCGAGTAAATGGTGTTGTCCTGCGGGAAGTGGCAGATATAGCGCTTCTCCTCGTCGATATCGCACTTGCAGTGCAGCCCGCGAATCCAGTCGCCGCTGTCCCCGAGCGCCTCCATGACCTTGACGCCCACGCGGGTCATGATCGCCATGTTCAGCACCACATAGATGGAATCGGTCAGCTCGATGCCGTATTTGGCAAAGGGGGATCCCACCGGGCCCATCGAGTACGGGATGACATACGCCGTGCGGCCCCGGTAGCTCCCGCGGGCAATGTCGTCGAGCATCTTATACGCCTCGTGCGGCTCCATCCAGTTGTTGGTGGGCCCCGCCTCTTCCTCGGTGGGGGTGCAGATAAAAGTGCGCCCCTCCACCCGCGCCACATCGTTGACGGCGGTGCGGTGCAGATAACAGCCGGGCAGTTTTTCCTGATTGAGCCGGATCATTTCGCCGGTTCGGCACGCCTCTTTGCGCAAATCCTCCAGCTGATCCTCGCTTCCGTCTATCCAGACGACCCGCTCGGGCTTCACCAGAGCGACCTTCTCATCGACCCACGACAAAACCGACGGGTTATTGGTAAATGGCGCCATAGAGCAATAATCCCCTTTCCGTCACACAGTACTCCGGGTCAGCCCGCACCGCATCGCCCGTATTCCGGGCGCCGGCTCTCACCGAAGGGACGGCGCTGCCCATGCCTTCCGCCGCACATTTGCGGTACTTTAAGTATACACTGACGCCCCCGGAAGTGCAAGGGGAGAATGTGAAGTTTTTACGAATTTTTGCCGTCCCGCAGAGCGCGGAAAAAATCCCGCAGCAGCCCGGCGCACTCCTCCTCAAGCACTCCGCCGCGCCACAGCGGGCGGTGGTTGAACGGATAGGTAAACAGAGGCAGCACCGTGTCGCAGCAGCCCGCCTTAGGGTCTCTCGCCCCGTACACCACCCGCTCGATTCTCGCGTTGACGGCGGCTCCCGCGCACATGGGGCAGGGCTCGAGCGTGACAAAGAGAGCGCACCCGGAGAGCCGCCATCCGCCGAGGGCTTCGCAGGCGCGGGAGATCGCCTCCGTCTCGGCGTGCCACAGCGCATTTTTCCCGCTTTCCCGGCGGTTTTTCCCGCGTCCCACGATTTCGCCGTCGCTCTCTCTCACCACCACGGCGCCCACCGGCACTTCCCCGGCAGAGGCGGCTTCCCGCGCGAGCCGCAGCGCCTCCCGCATATAGGTCTCGTCCATCTCTCAGCTCCAGTCGATCTCCCGAAACAAGGGCTGATGGCGGTCCTTCTCCGAGAGAAGGACGGTCATACCCTCCGGAATCGGCCATGTCACCCCCACCGTGGGGTCGTTCCACATCAGTCCCATCTCGGAGCCGGGGGCGTAGTAGTCGTCCACCTTATAGACGAATTCCGCCCGCTCCGAGAGCACCAGAAAGCCGTGGGCAAAATACTTGGGGATGAAAAACTGCCTGTGGTTCTCCTCCGAGAGGGTGACCCCCACATATTTCCCGAAAGTGGGGCTACCGCGGCGCAGATCCACCGCCACGTCGTACACCTCTCCCCTGACCACCCGCACGAGCTTGGCCTGGGTGTGCTCTCGCTGAAAGTGCAGCCCGCGCAGCACCCCGTAGGAAGAGGAGGACTGATTGTCCTGCACGAATTTCGCGGTGATTCCCGCCTGCACGAAATCTTTCTCCACATAGGTTTCCGAAAAATACCCGCGGTCATCCCCGTGGACGGTCGGAGTGACGATCATCACCCCGTCGATCGCCGTTTTTTCAAAAGTAAAACCGCTCAACTGTCCCTGCGCCTCCCGTGCGATTATCGCCCCTCGTACATACTGCGGTAGTATTCCTGATAGGCACCGCTCGTCACCCGTTCCACCCATTCGGGATGATCCAGATACCAGCGTATGGTTTTTTGTATGCCCTGCTCAAACGGGGTTTCTGGTGCCCAGCCCAGCGCGTCCCCGATTTTTTGAGGGTCGATTCCGTAGCGGCGGTCGTGCCCCTTGCGATCGGTCACGTGGGTGATGAGATCCTCCCCGACCGTCTCGTCCACCTGTTCTTGGATAAACCGGATCACCGTCTTGACGATAAACAGGTTGGAGCGCTCGTTGTGCCCGCCCACGTTATACACCTGCCCGGCCTCGCCGCGACGAAGCACCATGTCGATCGCCTGAAGGCCGTCCCCGTAGACCGGCAGCTTTTCGTGCCGCAGAGTGTTGCGTATGATCAGAGGGATGAGCTTCTCGGGAAACTGATAGGGACCGTAGTTGTTGGAACAGCGGGTGATGTTGACCGGGAAGCGGTAGGTGTCCCAGTACGCCTTCACGAAGCAGTCGGCCGAGGCCTTGCTCGCGGAATAAGGGGAATGGGGGCACAGCGGGGTGGATTCGGTGAAATAACCCTCCTTGCCGAGCGAGCCGTACACCTCGTCGGTGGACACCTGCAGATACCTGACTCCCTCCCGGTAGAGATCGTCCCCCGTCTGCCAGGCGGCCTTTGCGGCGTTGAGCAGGGTGACGGTGCCCAGCACGTTGGTGCGCGCAAAGGCGCCGGGATCCGCGATGGAACGGTCCACATGGCTCTCCGCCGCGAAATGGACCACATAGTCCACGTCGTATTGCCGAAACAGGGCGTTCATTGCCTCGGCGTCGCAAATGTCCGCCCGGTGAAAGGCGTAGTGCGGGTGATTCTCCACCTCCCGCAGATTTTCCAGATTGCCGGCGTAGGTCAGCTTATCCACGTTGACAATGAACACGTCGTCGTACCGCTTCAGCATATAGAGGATGAAATTGGATCCGATAAAGCCGGCGCCTCCGGTGACAAGATAGGTTTTCATAACATTTACCCCTCTTCTTTTACTCCCGCGACCGTTCCCTGCGCTCGAGCGTATCGATGGTCGCGTCGATGGCGTCCTGCCAAGAGCGCATCTCGTTCCCCACCGTGCAGGAGAGCGCGAGATTTTGCAGCGAGGAATAGGCGGGGCGGGGCGTTTTGCTCGGGTACTCCTCGCTGGAACAGGGCAGCACCTCGCACGGCAGTCCGCTTTTTTCCATGATCCTGCGGGCGAAATCGTACCAGCTGCACTCGCCCCCGCCCGTGCAGTGGTAAATCCCGTACTCCTCGGTGAGCGCGAGCTTGAGCAGGTGATAGGCGAGATCGTTCGCCGAGGTGGGGTTGCCGCGCTGGTCGGAGACCACGGAAATTTGCGTCTTCTCTCTCCCCAGCCGACGCATGGTCTTCACGAAATTATGCCCCTCGTAGCCGTACAACCACGCGGTACGCACCACAAAGCTCCGCGGGCACTGGGCGAGAACGTATTGCTCCCCGAGGAGCTTGGATTTGCCGTAGACGGTGCGCGGGGCGCACGCGTCCCATTCGCGGTAAGGGCGCTGTCCGTCGCCCGAGAACACGTAATCGGTGGAGATATGCACCATCTTGGCCCGCACCACCGTGGCGGCCTTGGCGAGGTGCATCGGCCCCAGGGCGTTAACCCGCATTGCGGTCTCGGCATCCGTCTCGCAGCCGTCCACATCGGTCATCGCGGCGCAGTTGATGATGATGTCCGGGTCCATATCCCTCACAAACGATTGGACGGCGGCGGCATCGGTGATGTCCAGCGAATCCATGTCCACCGGGAGGATGTCCGCCCGGTGGTAGGCTGTGGGGACGGGGCCGATCTCGGCGCGCTTTCCCGTCAGAATGCGCAGCAGCTCATGCCCGAGCTGGCCATAAGATCCGGTGATCAACAGTTTCATTCAGTAGAGATACCTCCCTTCGGCGGCGTTTCTCAGGTGACGCCCGTAGGGCGACTTGCCGTAGGCATCGGCGGAGAGCAGCAGCGTTTCCCGGTCAATCCAGCCGTTGCGGTAGGCGATCTCCTCGATGGCGGAGATCTGCACCCCCTGCTGCCCCTCGACGATGCGCACAAACTGGGTCGCGTCCGCGAGGGAATCCATGGTGCCGGTATCCAGCCACGCGTACCCCCTGCCCAGCGTCACCACATACAGACTGCCCTCCTGCAGAAAAATG
>CAZGXK010000045.1:4441-11043 GCA_964529775.1 uncultured Eubacteriales bacterium | reverse complement strand
CGTACCCGGCGGCATATAGTCGGCGGGGATATTGGTTTGTGTCGAATACGGGGGCAGTGAAGACCGCCCTCACAAAAGAAAGACTGATACGCTCGGGCTTTTATGACTTAGCCGTCGCGTATCAGTCCGTGCATGTCAACTGTTGAAACCGCCGTGTACCGAACGGTACGCACAGTGGTGTGAGAGGACGGCGGCTAATCTCCGCCTCCTACTCGATCCATTTGCGGGCGTCTATTACATTGGTTTTTCCAAAAGTCCGTAGCGGTGCCACTCGGTATTCGCTGCGGCTTTTTCCGGCGAAAATCTGTTTGTGCATCTGCACGGCAATCTTTTTGCGTCGCTGCCTGAAAAATTCTTTTTTTCGGTCCGCACACACTCGCCCATGCGTCGTGGACTTTTGGCTTTCGATGCCGGCGTTCAAGGCCATTTCGGCCGCGTCACTTCATCGCGCGCAGGGCGTTGCCCACGGCGAGAAGCATCACGCCGACGTCCGCGAACACGGCGAACCACAGATTGGTCATCCCCAGCGCCCCGAGCAACAGGAAGGCCGCTTTCACCCCAATCGCGAGCACGATGTTCTGCACCGCGACCGTCTTGGTGCGTTTGGCGACGTCCAGCGCACCGAGCAGTTTTGCGGGCTCATCGGTCATCAGCACCACGTCCGCGGCATCGATCGCGGCGTCGGCACCGAGGCCGCCCATGGCGACACCGACTCCCGCCCGCGCGAGCACCGGCGCGTCGTTGATGCCGTCCCCTACAAAGACGGTCCGGCACCCTTCCGCTTCCAGTTGCTCTACGGCCTGAACCTTCTGCTCCGGAAGCAGCCCGGCTCTCACCTCGGAGATCCCGACCTGCCGCGCGACCTCCTTCGCCGCCTCTTCGCCGTCTCCGGTGAGCATCACGCAGCGCTTTATTCCGCGCTTATACAAGCCGCGCACGGTGTCGGCGGCGTCCTCTCTCGGAATGTCCGCCAAATCGACACACCCTAGGTACGCGCCGCCTTTGGTGACGTATACACTCACGCCGCCTGACACCGGAGCAGGAACTTTCACGCCGTTTTGTTCCATCAGCTTTTCGGAACCGGCACACAGTGGTATGCCGCCCGCCGTCACCGTCACGCCGCCGCGCACCTCGCGGTAATCGCTCAGCACCGTGTCCTCCGGCACCGCTTGGCACACCCGGAGGATCGAGCGGGCGATCGGGTGGGTTGACCAGCGCTCCGCCAAGGCCGCCGACGTGAGCAGATCGTCCGGCGAGATCCCGGACGCGGGGCGCAGTGCGCTCACCTGAAATTCTCCCCTGGTGAGCGTGCCGGTTTTATCGAATATCACCGTATCGGCGCGGGATAGGGCATCGAGATCGCCGCCTCCCTTGACCAGCACTCCTCTGCGGGAGGCCGCGCCCACCCCGCAGAAGAAGGTGAGCGGCACCGAGATCACGAAAGCGCAGGGGCAGGAGATCACCAAAAACACCAGTGCGCGGCGCAGCCACTCGGTCCAGTTTCCCAAAAACAGAGGGGGCAAAACGGCGAGCAGCACCGCTCCCGCCACCACAACGGGGGTGTACACCCGCGAAAAGCGGGTGATAAACCGCTCGGACGGGGCCTTGCGGGAGGAGGCGTTCTCCACCATATCGATGATTCGGGAGGCGGTGGATTCGGCGAAGAGCTTGCCCGTCTTCACCGTCAGCGCGCCGGACTGGTTGACACCGCCGGAATAGACGGGATCTCCCTCGGCCACCCGAACGGGAACCGATTCCCCGGTCAGCGCGCTCAGATCGAGCGAACTCTCCCCGCTCACCACCGTGCCGTCGATCGGAATGCGTTCGCCGGGGCGCACCATCACATTCTCCCCGACGGCCACCTCATCGCAGGGGACTTCCGCCTCTCTGCCGTCCCGCAGCACACACGCCGTATCGGGGCGAATGTCCATCAGCGCCCTCAACGAGCGACGGGAACGCGCCAGCGCGAGATGCTGCAGCCACTCGCCGATGCGATAGAACAGCATCACCGCCACGGCCTCCGGAACCTCGCCGATGGCAAAGGCGCCGATGGTAGAAACGCTCATCAAAAACCGCTCGTCCAGCAGTTCCCCTCGGAAGATCCCACGCACCGCAGAGATCAGCACCTCGAAACCCAGTATCGCATAGGCGGCGATCATCAGGCAGACGGCGAGCGGGATGGCCGTGTCTGTCTCCCACAGGATCACCCCCGGCACCATCACGGCCGCGCCGCACAGCAGCTGAATCCCCGTCTTTTTCGCCTCTTTTCCGTTCTCTTCGGCGGTCTTACGCCCCTCGCTAACCGTGATCCCTCTTTCCGCTTTCCGCGCGGCTCGCGTGAGCCGCGCCGCCAGATCCGGCGAATCCTCCCCCGTCACTGTGAGTCGTCCCGTCATCGTATCGATCTCCGCCTTGCGCACCCCGGGCACCTCGCAAAGACATTTTTCCACCTCTTTAGCGCACTGCGGACAATCAACTCCCGTGATCCGAAAAACCCGTTTCATACAAACCCCTCTCTCCGCGCCCGCCTCCAGGCTCAGCTCGCTTTGATTGTGCATTAGTTGCTCAATAGTTCAACTAAAGGGTAAAAGAAAGACCTCCGGCATTTCCCGAAGACCGCGACGCAGGCGCCGCGGAGGTCGCCTTTTGCGGCGCCGCCCCGAATGTTTGAGATGGCGCCCGGTTCACTCCAGCAGATGCTGCAGTCCGACATCGATAAGCAGGCGGACATGGTCGTCCGCCAGAAAATAGTAGACCATCTGCGCCTCACGGCGGTAGGTGACGAGATTGGCGAGGCGCAGAGCCCCCAGCTGATGGGATACCGCCGATTTGCTCAGCCCCAGCAGCGCCGCCAAATCGCACACGCACAGCTCCCTCTGCTCGAGCGCGTGCAGGATGCGCACCCGCGTGGGATCCCCGAACAGCTTGAAGAGCGAGGAGAGCTCCTGATAGGTTTCCTGAGAAAGCGAGGCCTGACGCACCGCTATCACCGCGTCCTCGTGAATTCCCTCGCTCTCGCATGCCCAGCGCTCCATCGTTCCTATCCCCTTTGTTGCATTATTGTTCAACTACACAATAACACACTTTCCCCCGCCTGTCAAGGGAAAAAGGGGCGCTTTGCGAAAAAATTTTCGAGTGAGACGGCAGCATCCGCCGAAGGATGCCCTCCGGCGGATGCTGATCACTGGCCCGTTTTCTTCTTTCGCTTATTCGCCCGACGCTATCAGATAAAGGACATACGCTTCCATCATCGTGACCTTGCCGTCCTCCGCGATGTCCTCGAGCTGCTCGGTGATCTCGGGGGTCAGCAGATCCCGTCCGGACGCCACGCGGAACGCGCTCAGCGCCAGTTCGATATCGGACCATCTCTCAATAAGGCCCGCGAAAGCGGCCTCCAGCTCCGCCAGTGCGGCGTCGACCTCGTCCTGGTCGGCGCTCTCGTTCTCCAGCACGCGCTGCGCCTTTTTGAGTGCCCCGGCATAGGTTCTCCAGCTCGACTTGGTGTACCCGGTCTGCGGCAGACGCTCCGCCTCGTGAGCGCTCACCGCCTGACGAAGCGCCTCTTTATCCGAATCCACGACAATCCGGAAATCCAAGGTGATCTCACCCGTGTAATTGCCGATGCCGGTGACGGTCACGCGCGCGGCGCCGGCGGATGTGTTGTTGCGGTAAGCGAGGGTGTAGTCCACCTTTTCCAGCAGTTCCTCTCCGTGCTCGGTCACCGTCACATGGGGTTCGGCGGGGGTCTTTTCGTCGATGTGCTTCACATGCACTTCCTGTTCCACTTCGGCGGAGATGCCGCTTGCCTCGTCCGAGATGAGCGTGGGCTCAAACGGCGTTCTCAGCCGCACTTCCGCGGCGGAGGCGAATTTGTTGTTGCCGGTATCTCCGTATGTTTCAAGCCCCGTGAGCCGTACGGCCTTGGCCTCCACCACTTCGTCAAACGGCGCGAGATACCATTTCTGGGTGCCGTCCCTCTCCCACTCTCCGGTGGCGACTTCCCGCCAAGCGTCCTCCTCGCCTGTCTTGACCTCCACCTTGTATTTGGTGATAAACCCGTTTTGCGCCGTCCCGCTTCTCGGGAGATACCGCAGCGCTTCGAGTTTGGTCGGCTGCTCCAGTTCAAACTGAATCCACAGGTCTTCGCGCGGGGGAAGGGTCGACCAGTTGGTGTGCCACCAGGTGGCCCAGTCACCGTCCAGCGCGAATCTCGCCGGTCCCTCGTTTGCGCTGGAAAGTTGTTCCGAGCCGGCCGAGGCGGTAATTTTGTCTGTCGGGTAATCCCGCGTGTCGTCATCCACGGAGATCTCCCCCGCCGGCTGCTCCAGGAGAACGATAAACTTGCGCACCGTCTGCTGGTCCTCCGACTGGAGAAGAATCACCTTCTGCTTGTTGTATTCCGGCAGCACGGTGACCGACGCATTGTCCCGGCTCACCGCGTCCACATAAGCGACCAGGCCGGGGGTGCCGTATTCGCCCTTCTCGATTTGCGAGGGCGAAAGCGTTTGGCGGTTGACGGTCAGGCTCTCAAATTCCGCCGTGCTGTAGACGTCGAGCGAGGTCACCGTGTTGTAAATCTCCACTTCCACCATGCCCGTGCACGGCTTTCTGCCTTCCAGCTGCTCGTCTTTGTTGTGCACCCGAATCTTCACGCAATAGGTGCCCTGCGGCTCGAACGTATAGGTGTACGGCTGGATTTCTCCCGTGGCATCCACCGAGCCGATGCTCTCCTCCGCCTCGACCGGTGTCCATTCGCTCCCGTCGTCCGAGAGGAGGATCTCCGTGGTGTTCGGGTCCGGGAAGCGGGCGGAATAAGAGTCGGCGAGGAAATAGACGACAATTTTTCCCGCGATCAGCTGGGTGTCAAAAGTGAAGGTGAGTTCCGCGTCGGTGTCCCCCTCCTGAGAAGAGGCATAGTTTGTCCAGCGGTGGTGCTCGGCGGGATCGTCTTTCACGCCGTCGGTCAGCGCGGAGAGGTTGTCGTTCTCATCCAGCTGAGTGTCCACCTCCAGCGCCGCAGCGGGCGCGAGGTTATCCACATAGTGGACGGTTTCCTCCTCTACACGGACATTCGCGCTCACGCTCAGCTCCTGCCCGAGGACAGTGGCCGTCCCGTTCACCGTGAAGGTGCCGGTCTCGTTTTCCTTCCCCTGCGGGATCTCTTCCCAGGAAACGGGGAAAGAGGTTTCCAGAATCTCGCCGTCCGGCATCACCGCGGGTCTCTCGGGCGGGAGGACCACAGGTTCGCCGACTTTTGTCACCGTCGAGTAGTTGAGCAGCGCGCCCACCCGGTCGATCATGCTCACAAAGACGGATACCGGGTATCCCCCTTCCAGCGTGCCGCGCACCGTGAAGACGCCGACCTCGTTTTCCTTCCCCTGCGGGATCTCTTCCCAGGAAACGGGGAGCTCCTTTGTCTCGCCGCTCGACAGAGTGGCCTGCACCGTGGACGGAAGCGTGGGAAGATGACCGGTCTTGACATAGTAGTGTCTGCTGTACGTCACACTCTCAATCGCGTCTTCCGCCTGTTCTTCGGCTGCCGCCGTGCGCACCGTGACCGAACCCTCGGCAAGCCCCTCGGCGGTCGCCGTCACGGTGAAGCTGCCCGCCGTATGCGTGGACTGGACAATCGCCAGCACTTTGCCGTTATACGCGTTGCGGTATCCCGCGTTGTAGTTCGTGTGGTCCGACTGCCGGCCGTTGTCCATGGCGAGCAGTTTTCCGTTGCCCGTGACCTCCACCGTGACGGTATCGGCGGCGTTCGGCACGGGGTTGCCCGCCTCGTCCAGCACGTCGATGGTCACATAGGAGAGGTCGTATCCGTCCGCCGTGATCTCCTCGCGGTCGGCGGTCACATTCAGGCTCGCCGCGGGCCCCGATGTCTTCACTTCGGAGCGACCCACGGTATCGGTGATCTCCCGGCCCTGGCTGTCGTAGGCGACCGCTCTCAGCGTGCCCTCCTCAAAATCGTGGGTGAAGGTCAGATAGAGATTCTGGCCGTAAGTCTCCGGGGCATCCGCATCCACCCGGTAGGTGTAGCCGCCGCCCTCCGATGGTCTCTCGGTAAACTCCTTGACACCCCAGCTCTCTTCCGGACCGCCGTCCTTGGGGGTGAACTTCAGCTCCACCTTGGCGGCGTTGGAGTAGACCACGATCGGGACATTCTGTGTGTCCGAGAGAACGTCCTCGTCCCACGCCGGCAGGATGTGCAGGGTGGTATCGGAATCGTTCCACTGGCTGCGGTAGAAATAGTAGGAATCTTTCGGGAAACCCGCGGTATCGATGATGCCGAAATACGAGCTCTTCGGGGCGTTGGGCGAACCGTTCCACCATCCCGCGTCGACCTTGTTCGCGGGTGTGGGCTCGCCGAGATAGTCAAATCCCGTCCAGACAAAGGTGCCGGCGACGTAGTCGTAGCGGATGACGTCGTTCCAGGCCTCGCTCGCGTAATGGCCCCACGATACTTTGGAATAGTCGTAAGACGAAAGTTGATAGCTGTCATCAAGAAACGATGTTTTACTGCCCCGTCTGATGTCTTTATAATAGCTTCGGCTGTTGACGGAGGAGGCGGTCTCCGAGCCGAAGAGAATCCATTCGGGGTA
>CAZGXK010000045.1:0-4431 GCA_964529775.1 uncultured Eubacteriales bacterium | reverse complement strand
CCAGGCCTCGCTCGCGTAATGGCCCCACGATACTTTGGAATAGTCGTAAGACGAGAGTTGATAGCTGTCATCTTTGAACGAGCTGTGGCCCATCATCGGCCGTTTGATATCTTTATAATAGCCTCGGCTGTTGACGGAGGAGGCGGTCTCCGAGCCGAAGAGAATCCATTCGGGGTACTTCTCATGTATTGCCGTGACCTGCGAAGCGTTGGCGTAGTTGAGCCCCACAAGGCCGCCCGCCTCGGTGAGCTTTTGCGCCCTCATGGTCGGGACACTAGTCGCCGTGCCGTATTGACTTTTCAGCTTGTTATCGCCCACGCTGAGCGGGCGGTAGGGATCGATCTCTCTCGCCCAGGCGATGAGATTGGTGATGATCTCGTCCCAATTGGAGCTGCCGGCCCCTTCCTCCACTTCGTTGCCGAGGTCCCACACGATGACGGAGGGGGCGTTGATCTGGCTCTTCATCATGGCGGCGAGGTCAAAATGCCCCCAGGTCATGCCCTCGGTGGCGCCGAGGATGTGGTTGGTCTCGGTGTCGATCGTCTGGTCGAAGAACCGCGCGTAATCCATCACATTGCCGTTCTTCGCGCTGTTCCAGCCGTCGAACGCCTCGTCGAGAAGCAGAATGCCCTGCTCGTTGCACACCTTCACGAAGACGTCCGCCGCCGGGTTGTGGGATACGCGGATGGCGTTGCACCCCATCTCCTTGAGCAGCCGGATCTGCCGTTCAATCGCGCTGCGGTAGGCGGCCATGCCGAGACTTCCCTGGTCGGCGTGCATACACACACCCTTCAGCTTCATCGGGGTGCCGTTCAGCGAAAAACCCGTATCCGCGTCGAAATCGAAATAGCGGAACCCGTACTCGGTATCGTAGGTGTCCACGAGTTTGCCGTTCGCCGTCACCTCGGTGCGCACCGTGTAGAGATGCGTCTCGTCCACGCCCCACAGAAGTACGTCGGGGCTCACGCCGACGGAGACGTCGATGCTCTGTGTGCCGGAGCCGGGCACCGTCACGGGCTCCGATTCGGCCGAGCCGATCGAGGCGGAGGCATCCTCACCTTTCGGGAACACCGTCTGCCGCACGGTGACCTCGGCATCGGTCCCTCCGCGGTTGGCCACCGTCGTCTTCACCCGCATCGTCACGGGGGAGCCACTCTCTTTCTCCGTCTGAAGGTCCGGAGTCGCGATCTGCGTCCCGAACAGATCGACGGCGACCTGATCCGTCACCGTCAGGAACACATCGCGGTAGATGCCGCTGCCGGAATAAAAGCGGCTGGACGGGGTTTGGTGGTTCACCCGAACAGCAACCACGTTTTCCCCGCCGACAATCGCCTGGTCGGTGATGTCGAACGAGAAAGGCGTGTACCCCCACGGGTGGCTGCCCAGCAGTTGCCCGTTGAGGTAGACGGTGGAATCCATGTACACACCGTCAAAATCGAGGCGCAGTCGTTTCCCCGCCATGGATTCGGGGACGATAAAGTGCTTGCGGTACCAGCCGACACCGCCCAGCAGATACCCGCTCTCCGCCTCTCCGCTCGCCGTGTACCCGCTGTCGATGCTGTAATCGTGCGGCAGGTTCACATACTCCCAGCCGGAATCGTCGAACGTCGGGCTCTGAGCGCTCGCCGGATCGTCCTTCACAAATTTCCAGTTGGCGTTAAAATTCTGCGAGCGCACCCCGTCCCGAAGTTGCTCCAAATACACCGTTTCGGGCGGAGATACGATTTGCGTATCTTCAGCTGCCGCCTTTCCCTGCAAAAGGGGGGTAAATGCCTAAGACCGTTTGCAGCAAAAGGGCGAGCGCCAAAGTACACGCGCCGATGACCGTAGCCGGTTTTCCCATGACTGACCTTTTCACAGTTCTCCCTCTCTTTCTTAATTTTGGGCAAATCATGCCTACTTATATTCAAAATACCATAAAACAGAGCCATCGTCAATCACAGCACTTGCACAAGTTCACGGCAATATTATCAAAATTTGCCGACTTATTGGAACCGCTGCCGTCAACTCTTTTCGGCGAGGATGTCTCGTACATTTCAAAGGGGACGGCACTCATCCCCAAAAAAAGAGAATTCCTGCCCCAAAGGGGGCGAACATCCCATCGCCAAAATCATTCAGGTGACAGACGAACAGGGAAAGTCTTACAGCCCCACTTATCCGAAGAGGACAGGGGGGCTGGTTAAGAAAGGCCGGGCACACTGTGTTTCCGGCTCCTGTATCTGTTTTGTGTGCCCGCCCTCGGGTTGGGGCACGGAGGTGGCTACCGTGCAAAATAAGAGCCTTTCAAGGCGACCGGATCCTGTTCGGGAGAACCGATGACGGGTTCTTCCAGGGTGCCAAAGCCGGTCACCGCCCCCGCGGGGGAAAAGGTGCCGATTACAGGGAATGCGGGGTTGTCCCGCAGAACCGCCGTGGCCTTTTGAGACGATGTCCTCCAAAAGGTCCACTTCGTCGAAGCCTTCCGGGCGGTCAGGCAGGCGTACAACGGTGTGTACCTCTCCTCTCGCCGCGCACCGCGGCACAACCGCAAAAAACCGGCCGAAGCTCAAAGGCGAGAGCTTCGGTCGGCTTTACCGGGTGACAACCTATTTTTACGGGGCTTCCTGTCGCCGGACCCTTGCGTTATCGGGCCGTCTTTCGGGAGCGGCGTCGCCCGACACAGCGGACAAGCGCCGCAATCAGGGCAGCGACCAGTGCGCCCGCCACCACGCCCGCCACGTCGATGAACGCCTCGTTCCACTGCAGGTGCCGCCCGGGGATATACCGCTTGACCGCTTCGATTCCCAGAGCGCACGCGCCGCACAGCGCGCCCGTCAGCAGGAAAGCGGCGAGAGGGGCATACGCCCGGCTCTGCAGACTGAGGGAGAACGAGCCGCAAAACAGCGCCCCCACCGCGAAAAAGGCCGCGAAATGGGCGAACAGCCGCAGCAGCTTGTGCAGCTGTGAAGCGTTAACCTGAAAGCCGAAGTGCCACAGGATTCTCTTGATCAGATGGACGATGCCCAGACTGAACTCGGTGCTCTCCTCCCCCGGCTGCCAGGAAAGAAACAGACAGAACCCCAGGCATAAGAAGGACGCGACCCACAGCAAAACCGTGATAATCCGATGTGTGCGCACGATGTTTTCCCCTTTGGCATCGATGATAGTATCTCCTATTATCCACGTTTTCATTCCTCCCGTCAAGTCCCCAAAATCGGAAGCGGGCGGGAGCTTTCGGCCCTCCGCGGACAAATTTTTGGCAAATTCCGTAAAAATGCTTGAAATTGCGCAAAAGGTGAGCTATAATAGATAAAGTACGCGCACAAAAAATGCGGGGAATTGTGAAACATTTCCGCGCGGAGGTGCATCGGGAGGAGAGACGGCATATGAAGCCATACACGGCAAAAAACATTCGCAATATTGTGCTGGCGGGCCACGCGGGGACGGGCAAGACGACGCTGACGGAGGCGGCGTATTACCTCACGGCGCATCCCGACCGGCTTGGCAAGGTCGCGGACGGGAACACGGTCTCCGATTTTGACCCGGAGGAAATCCGCCGGGGGGCATCGGTGTCCACGGCGGTGGTGCCGGTGGAATGGAAAGACACTAAGATGAATCTGCTGGACACGCCCGGCCTCTTCGATTTTTCGGGAGGGCTGAGCGAGGGGATGCGCGCCGCGGGCAGCGCGCTGATCGTGATTTCCGCGCGCAGCGGGGTGACGGTCGGCGCCGAGAAGGCGTACCGTGCCGCCACCAAAAAAGGCATCGCGAAGCTCTTTTTCCTCAACAAGCTCGACCGCGAGGGCGCGGATTTCTATAAAGTCTTCGAGGAGCTGAAATCCACTTTCGGCCCTGCGGTGTGCCCGGTGGTCGTGCCGTATGTGGTGGATCACAAAGTGGTCTGCTATGTCAATCTGGTGCAGTACCGCGCGTACGAGTATCACAACGGCAAGGCGACGGAAGTCCCCATCCCGGATATGGGCCATCGTCTGGAAGGGCTGCGCACCGCGATGTACGAGGCGGTGGCGGAGACGGATGAGGATTTGATGGAGAAATATTTCTCTGGGGTGGAATTTACGCCGGACGAGCTGATTCTGGGGCTCGCGAACGGGGTCCGCCGCGGGGAAATCGCGCCGGTGTTCTGCGGCAGCGCGCAGGAGCTGGAGGGGATCGACCAGCTTCTCGACGGCCTGACCTGGCTCGCCCCGTGGGCGGAGACGGTCGCCGGGGAGACGGGGGTGGACGAAAACGGCGACGAGATCACCCTCACCGTGGACGAAAGTGAACCGACGGCGGCGATCGTCTTTAAGACGGTGGTCGACCCGTTCGTGGGCAAACTCGTCTACTTCAAGGTGGTCAGCGGCAAAATGACCCCGGATATGACGCTTCTGAACAGGCGCCTGAGCAAGCTGTACACCGTGTGCGGCAAGAAACAGACGGAGACACCGTGCG
>CAZGXK010000044.1:4936-11057 GCA_964529775.1 uncultured Eubacteriales bacterium | reverse complement strand
GATTTTTCGATATCCATCGCCGCCGGAGGGCTACAAGACAGCCCTCCGGCGGCTTCTTTCGCTTGTATGCTGTTCCCATCCCCGCCGTTTTGCCCCGCCCGCAGAGAGGTGATTCGACAGGAAATGTCTTATTTGGTGCCGGCCACATGGGCATAGAGCGCCTCGACATCCGCGATATCGATTTTACCGTCGCCGTTGAGGTCACAGGTCTTGCCGAGGTACTCGTCCGGCTTTTCCGGCTCGGTGGGCTGAGTTGGCGGCGTGGTGGGGTGGTTCGGGTCGGAGAGATCCGCAAAGGCGAAGCCGTTCTCGGAGGCGTACGTTTCCGCCGCGCTGCCCGGGACTCCCCAGACGGTGAAACCCTCGATGGGATACTCTCCACCTTCGTGCCAGACATTCTCGTCATCGGAGTAACCATCTCTGTATTCATACCCGAACGCCTTTTCATCGATATGGGTGACGCTCTGCGGCACCGTCACCGAGAGCAGCTTGGGGCAGTTGTAGAAAGCAGCTTCCTTGATCCACCTCAGTCCCTCCTGAAGGGTGACCGAAGTAAGACTTTCGCAGCCGGCAAAGGCATCGGCTCCCAGTGTGGTCACGCCGGAGGGAATCGTGACCGAGGGGAGCGAAGTACAGTTGCGAAAGGCATTGTCGCCGATAGCCGTCACACCTTTTCCTATACTCACCGAAGTGAGCGAGGTGCAGTTTAAAAAGGCAATGGAGGAGATGCTTGTCACGTTGTCCGGGATCACCACCGAAGTGAGCGAAAGACATTCGGAAAAAGCATTTTCACCGATGGCGGTCACACCTTTTCCTATACTCACCGTGGCGAGCGAGGTACAATCGTTAAAGACACTGGATTTGATATCGGTCACGCTGTCCGGAATCTCCACCGAGGCGAGCGAGGTGCAGTCGGAGAAAGCGCCCGAGCCAATGGTCGTCACGCTGTCCGGGATTTTCACCGAAGTGAGCGAGGTACAGCTGCGAAAGGCAAAATCGCGTAAAGTGGTCACGCTATCCGGAATCTCCACCGAAGTGAGCGAGGTGCAGCCTCCAAACGCGGAATCGCCAATACGCGTTACCGGCGCCCCGCCGAGAGTGGAGGGAATCACGATATCCCCGCCGCGGCCGAAATAGTCGGTGACGGTGGCGGCAACCGGCACATCAACATCGTTCTCATCATCGTGGGTCATCTCCACCCAGTATTCATAATCCCCTTCGATATCCGCCGAGCCGGTGAGGCCGGAAGGGACCACACAGAGCAGCAGGGCGAACGCCAGAGTGATGGAGAACAGTTTGATCACGGATTTTTTCACGAAAAACAACCCCTTTTCAAAGTGAAGAGAATACGGCCCCAAGATAAGTATACCGGCGATTTTCCACACGTCATCCGGGAGGAGCGACGGCGGCAGGGAAAGGGCCGAACCCGGAGAAAGGATTCGGCCGCGCAAAAAAACTTACAATATCGGACAGACGGGGCTGCCGCTCGCGATCTCGCCCAGCAGCTGTTCGCAGAGCATCAGGCAGCGGGGAAGATGGTACGGGCCCTTCCACATCGAACCCTTCTGAGTGTGGGAGACGGTGCCGTCGCGGTGGAGATAGCCGTACCACTCGCCGCACCGCTCGTCGTGGAAACGGGAGAAGGCGTACTCGTGCGCCTTCTCGAACCAGGCGAAATACTTCTCCTCGCCGGTGATACCGTAGGCCATCAGGGTGGAGATAAGCACCTCGTTGTGCACCCACCACAGCTTCATATCCCATTCCAGTTGCTCGCAGGGGCGGCCCAGAGCGTCCGCGTAATAGACCATGCCGCCGTATTCTTTGTCCCAACCGATCTCGAGCGACCATTCAAGAATCGAGAGCGCCTTTTGCATGAGATCCCGATTACCGGTGACCAGCGCCTGATTCATCAAAAACCACGCGTTCTCGCAGGAATGCCCGGGGTTGACGGTGCGCCCGGCGGGGGTGTCGTACCGCGAGCCGTCTTGCAGCACGCTCTCCAGCACACAGTGCAGTTCCGGCTTAAAATGATACGCGATGATGGCGTTCGCCATTTCGTCCGCCACCGCCGTATAGTACTCCGCTTTTTCTGGGTCGCAGCGGCGCAGAAGTTGGGCGCTGGAGACCAGCACCATGGGCACCGCCGATTCTCTGGTGGCGCGGGTCTGTGCGTATCCCTTGGGGGTGATTTGGTACGGGTCCCGCTCGGGGGTGCGGTAGAGGACCAGCATCCGCTCGAACATCTCCTCCGCCTTCGCTAAGGCATCGGCATCCCCCGTCGCCTGAGCGTATTCCGCCATGCCCACCACATAAAAACTCTCGGAGTACATATACCGCCTCTTGCGCAGAGGGCGGCCGTCACGGGTGGTCTGGAAAAACATCCGGCCGTCGGCATCCACACAGTGCTCCTCTAAGAACCGTTTGCCGAGCTCCGCCGCCTGAAGCCATTCCTCACGCTTGCCGTAGCGGTTGCACAGGGCGGAGAAAGTCCACAGCCCGCGCCCCTGAAACCACACGGATTTATCGTCGTTATAGCTCTTCCCCTCGCGGTCCACCGAAGAGATATACCCGCCGTACTCCCGGTCGAGCAAATCGCTCCGCATCCAAAACGGGATGCAGTCCTCCAGCAGCTGATCGCGGTACAGCTTTTGATAGCGCGCGCATTTTTCCCGTTCCATCGTCTTTTGCAGCCCCTTTCTCTGTTTTTCCGACTCTTTTATTGTACCGTTGCGGTCGGGCTTTGTCAAGGGCATCGCCGTATCCTCGGCGCGGTCACTTGCGGCTGCGCAGCAGAGGAACCCTGCGGCGGCGCCTGCCTCTCCGGCGCCGCAGAACCTGTTCGGCGAAGGGGATCAGCCGATAGGGCGGCAGCTCCTCTTTGCCGAGTTCCAAACAGCCGATTCTGTCCACCAGCGCCAAAACCATCAGAAAAGTGCCGATGCATTTGGGGAGGAACAGCGGGTAATCGAACATCCCACACATACACAGCCCCGCGCAGAAGGCGATGGTCGCCGCGCCGTACATCCGCCTGGAGGCGGAATTGAGGGTCAGTTCAAACCCCGCCCGGAACAGTTTCCACAACAGCATCAACAGCAACACGAGCAGCACCACGCCGCCCTCGGTGAGCACCTGCAGAAAGAGATTGTGCGCGTGGGGGGCGTTGAGCCCGTTCGCCGTCAGATCGTTCCAGATAGAGCCCACCCCTCCGCCGTGGCCGAGCAGAGGGCGCCGCAAAATATTCTCCATCGCGATGCCCCACACCTCAAAGCGCTCGGTGATGGCGACGTCCCCGGCGTTGCTCACCGAGAGCAGGCGGTCGTAAATAGTGCCTGGGACAAGGCTGAGCATGGAAAAGCACAGGATGAGGATGGGAATCATCCGGCGCAGATTGGCGATGCACATCACGACGGCGATCGCCCCGAGCGCCAGATAGCCCGCGCGGGAATAGGAGAAGAAGAGGCCGAAAACCGAAAACAGAAGACAAAAGCGACAGACGATCTTGGCGGGGCAGCGCTCGCCGGTGAAGGCGTAGGCCGCCATAAAGGGGACGAGCATCACCACATATTCCGCGAAGAGATTAGGGTTCGAGAAAGTGGCGGCGGAGCGCACGCCGAGGGTGTCCAGCAGCACGCGGAACGGGAAGAGAGCGTAGACTTTTTCGTCCACAAAATCCCACAGCTGAAGCGGAAAAGGAATAGAGAGAAACGCGTTGCAGGCGTACTGGAAACAGGCGAGCAGACCGAGCATCCCTGCCACCAGCGAAAACGCGACCAGCGCCGTCTCCACCCGCTGCCAGTCGCACAGGATGTTGTATAGCGCCACATACACCGCCATCATCGCCCACCACATCGCGACTGTCCCGAGGCTCAGCCAGAAGGGGTTGGCCCACAGAAGGTGCACCGTGAGAAAGCAGAGGTAGGCGCCGATGCCGGTGCCGACCGCGCCGATTTTCAGCGAAGCCCCCCGGCGCTTGACATCCCGCGCGGCGCACAGCAGAGCCCCGCCCGCGAAAACCGGCGCGAAATATTCCGGAAACATCGGGAGACACGCAAGGCACAGCAGCGCCTGCACCCACGGGGCGCGCAGATCGAACGTGCCGAAATACGTCTTCGCCTTCAAAGCGGCACACCCCCTCCCCTGTTTTCCATGGAAAATATAGCACAATCCGCCGCGAAATGCAAGCGAAAACCGCGCTGCCTCACGCGGGGTTCGATACAGGCAGCGCGGTTTCAAAAAGGCGACAACCCTTTGCTGATGGCGGAAAGGAGTTGTCGCAAACGGAAAGGGGGAGTATGAATCTCATAAAGAAGCCCATAAGCGGCCGTGACAGGCAAACCGCCGGGGAGCGGCAAAGCCTACGCGGTGCGAAAATCGGCTTTGCTCTGCACCGCGCTGTTCGCGCCCTCCATCACGCCTTCATGGCGAATCACATAGAAGAAAGATTTCCAGAGAATCCGCATATCCATCACGAAAGTGGCGTGGCGGGCGTAGTAGCCGTCGAGAAAGGCCTTCTGCGGCAGCGGCAGGCTGTCTCTCCCGCGAATCTGGGCAAAGCCCGTGATCCCGGGGCGCACCTCGTTCGCACCGTGCAGCACCCGCATATCCAGCAGCTCCGTCTCGGAGAGGATGACCGGGCGCGGGCCGATAAAACTCATGTCGCCCTTCAGCACGTTCCACAGCTGCGGCAGCTCGTCTAAGCTAAAACGGCGAAGGAAATGGCCGATGGGAGAAATGTAGCGGTCGGGATCCACCAAATCGTAGGTTGCCGTCTCGGGAGGGGCATCCTTGCTCATGGTGCGGAATTTGATCATACGAAATGTTTTGCCCCTGCGCCCCATGCGGGTCTGCAGGAAAAAGGGCGAGCCGTGTGTATCGTAGGCGGCGAGGAGCGTGAGCAGAAGCATCGGAACCGCGAGCACGATCAGCAGCAGCAGCGAGAACACGATATCCAGCGTGCGCTTGACGAACAGGAAACTGCGGCGCGGCGTTTTGACCGCCGAGTTGCGCGCATTGATGGACACCACTTTCTGCACCTTTCCCCACCTCCTTTCAAGGATGACGCCTTGTGCCGAACGATGCGGAATATGCCCCGCCTCGGCGGCGAATTTATCGAATACCGAAAAATATTTAGCGATTTCCTCGCTCTATTCGCATTATACCCTACCCGTGTCCATTTTGCAAGCACCATTTTTACCTTTTTGCGAAAATTGGGTGAACCATCATATTGACATGAAATTAGAATAAACTTTTGTAAAATTCGCCAAATTTTGACGCCGATAGCTCTCTCCCTCGCCCCGCGCGGACGACTATCCGGCGGGGACGGACTCCCGCGCGGAATCCTGCGGGGCGGCGGTGGTCTCCCCCGTCTGTGCGCCGTCGGGCGCGGAGGAATCCCCGCCCGTCTGGGCGCTTTCGGATTCTCCCTGCTGCTCATCGTCTTGAAAAACCATGTTGGCGTAGATCTTTCTCAGGCGTTCGTCGGGGAAACGCTCGTCGAGGATCTGCTGCAGGGCGGTGGTCGCGGGAATGCCGTCGCGGCGCTCGTTCATGCGGTTGACCGCCAGCGCGGAGACCACGGTGTTGAACAGCATAAAGACGAAAAGAATCCATGTGAGCACAATGCCGGGGCGGTTGGGTATCTTCTCGATGAGGCGGGATAAAAACGGATACATCCACTTGATCCAGACCAGCGCGAGAACGCCCCAAAAGCAGGAATACAGCAGCGAGATACGGCCGTTGAGATTGAGCGGCTGCGCGCTGTAATCCCAGGAAACCGAGTGAAACATGGTTTCCTGGGTCCAGGAACAGATATACTCCACCACGCTGCCGATAGCGAACCCGCCGATAAAAATCCAGAGGTTCCCCCGGCGGGAGAGCCATGAGAGCCCCACGGTCAGCGCGAGCGCGCCGAAGCCGTACACCAGATTGAAGGGGCCGTAGACCAGACCGCTGCGGCTCTGAAGATACCCGCGGGTCAGCAGACAGTACAGCAGCTCGACGACCACCCCCGCGAAGCTGCCGATAAAGAAAATCCAGAACAGCTTATAAAAATTCAGCCCGGCGGCGAAAGACTTGGCTTTAGGCTGAGCGGCGGATTCCTGTTCCGGTTTTTGTTCCGGTT
>CAZGXK010000044.1:0-4836 GCA_964529775.1 uncultured Eubacteriales bacterium | reverse complement strand
TGTTCCGGTTTTTGTTCCGGTTCTTGCCCCTGATTTTGTTCCGGTTCCAGCTGCGGTTCTCCCACCTGTCCGTTCGGCAGGGCCTCCGAATCGGTCTCGGCATGTGAAGATGGCGGCTCCATTGGCATGATTCCTCCCCCGATCATGGACGGAAACGCGGCGTTTACTCGTCGTCCTGCGATGCGAGCAGCCGCGAGACGGTTTCCTGAAAACTGCTGATATCGGTGAACTGGCGGTAGACCGAGGCAAAGCGGACATACGCCACCGCGTCGATCGTCTTCAGAGCCTCCATCGCGTACTCGCCGATGACTTTGGTCGTGATCTCGCGGGCGAGCGAGTTTTGCAGCTTGACTTCGATCTCATCCACCGCGTTTTCCAGTGTCTCCATCGGCACCGGGCGCTTTTCACAGGCGCGCAGCATACCGTTGAACAGTTTTTGCCGGTCGAACATCTCGCGTGATTTATCGCGCTTGACGACGACAATCGGCAGCCGCTCCACAATCTCGTAGGTGGTAAACCGCTTGCCGCACTGCAGGCACTCGCGGCGGCGGCGGATACGGGAACTCTCGTCGGTGGGGCGAGAATCGATGACTTTGCTCTCGATAAATCCGCAATACGGGCATTTCATAGGCGTGCCTCCTTATGGCCGGTGAGAATCGGTTACGGCAAAAACCGGCGGCGCCGTGCCGCCCTTGGATACGCAAGGTATTTTATCATATTTTTTTCCATTTTGCAAGAAAAAGAACCAAGCACTTTTGGGAAAAGCGCGCGGTTTCCCTTTTTACTCCCTGTGAAACACCCGTTTGGCGTAGGAGACGGAGCTCATCGCGTCTTTGCCGTAGAAATCCGCGCCGATGGAATCGGCGTATTCCCGGGTGAGCACCGCGCCGCCCACCATCACAAGACATCCCGGGCATTCTTTTTTGAGCAGAGCGATGGTCTCCCGCATTGCGGGGACGGTGGTGGTCATCAGGGCGCTGAGTCCCACGAGAGGGGCGCCGCTCTCCCGGACCGCCCTGACCACCTCCTCGGGCGGCACATCCTTTCCGAGATCGATCACCCGAAAGCGGTAGTTTTCCAGCAGCACCCGCACGATATTTTTGCCGATGTCGTGGATGTCCCCGCGCACCGTCGCGAGCACAATCACATCGGAGCTCTGCGTACTTTCTCCGCCGAGCGTCTCCCGAAGCACCGCGAACGCCGCCTGCGCGGCATCCGCGCTCATGAGCAGCTGGGGCAGAAAAAAGCTCCCCTCCTCATACCGCTTTCCCACTTCGTCGAGCGCAGGAACCATCTCGCGGTCGATCACCTCGAGCGGCTGGGCGCCGGAGCGCACCGCCTCTCCGGCGAGTGCGCCCGCTCTCTCGCTGAGTCCCCGGACAATCGCCTGCGATAAGGTGTCGCCGGCCGTCTCCGGAGCGGGACCGGCGGGCACCGGGGCGGGGGCGGACGATTCCCCCTTGTGCCGAGCAATATAATTTTCGCACTGCGCATCGCTTCCGCTGAGGGCGCAAAAGGCATCGTAAGCGCTCATCATCTCGCGCGAGCAGGGGTTGACGATACCCGCCGACAGTCCGCGCTGAAGCGCCATCGTGAAGAAGGCGGCGGAGACGTGATCCCGCGCGGGAAGTCCGAAAGAGACGTTCGAGACACCCAGAACCGTCTTGGCGCCCAGCTCGCTTCGGATAAGGGAGAGCGCCTCCAGCGTCACACGGGCGGAGTTTGGGGAGGCGCTCACCGGCATAGTGAGCGTGTCGAACAGGATATTGCTTTTCGGGATGCCGAACTCCTCAGCGGCGCGCAGAATGCGCCGCGCGACGGCGAGCCTCCCCTCGGCGTCCTCCGGTATGCCGTTTTCGTCCAGTGTGAGCGCGATAAGCGCCCCGCCGTATTTTTTGGCGAGCGGCAAAACCGCCTTCAGGCTTTTCTCCCCGCCGTTGACCGAGTTGATCAGAGGACGCCCGTTGTACACCCGCAGCGCCCTCTCCAGGGCGAGAGGGTCGCTGCTGTCCAGCTGAAGCGGCAGCGCGGTGACTTTTTGCAGCTCGGTCACCGCCTGTGCGAGCCGTTCCCGCTCGTCGATGCCGGGAAGCCCCACATTCACATCCAAAATGTCCGCGCCGCACTCCTCCTGGCGCAGCCCCTCGCGCAGAAGATAATCGGTGTCGTTCTCGCGCAGAGCCTTTTGCAGCCGCTTTTTGCCGGTGGGGTTGATCCTCTCGCCGATGACCACGGGTCTGCCGCCGAACGTCACCGAACGGGAGTAGGAGCCGACGGTCAGCGTCTCTCTCCGTGGAACAGGGGGCGCTTCCCGTCCCCCGTACGCCCCCGTGAGGGCGGCGATGTGCTCGGGGGTGGTGCCGCAGCATCCCCCCGCCATTTGGACATACGCTAGGAGCGGCTCCGTTTCTTCGGCGAAAGCCCGCGGGGTGAGATCGTACACCGCGATGCCCGCCTCGCTTCGGGGCAGGCCCGCGTTCGGGTTGACGATCAGCGGCAGCGAACAGCTCTCCCTCATCTGCCGCAGCAGCGGGAGCATAGCCTTCGGACCCATGCCGCAGTTGAGCCCCACGGCGCTCACGCCCAGCCCCTCCAGCATGGCGGCCGCGGTCGGGACGTCCGCCCCGGTGAGCAGCTTGCCCCGCTCATCGAAGATCATCGTGCAGAGCACGGGCAAATCGCTGTTCTCTTTGGCGGCGAGCACGGCCGCCTTCATCTCATAGGTGTCGCTCATCGTCTCGATCAGCACTGCCTGCGCCCCCGCCTTCACTCCCGCTTTCACCGTCTCGGCGAAGATCGCCACCGCCTCTTCAAAGCGCAAATCTCCGAGGGGAGAGAGCAGTTTTCCCGTGGGGCCGATATCCAGAACGACCGCGGCCCTGCCCCCCGCAGCCTCGCGCGCAAGGGCAACCGCCGCGCAGACGGTATCCGCGACCGAGACCCCGTAGGGGGAGAGCTTGAGGCGGTTGGCGCCGAAGGTGTTGGTTTTGAGAATATCCGCACCCGCGCGCACATACGCCTCATGCACCGCCCTCACCTCGCTCGGGCGTTCGAGGTTCCATAAATCGGGGGGATATCCGTCTTTGAGCCCCATGCTCTGCAGCATGGTGCCCATCCCCCCGTCAAAAAAGAGCAGCTTTCCCATAAGGGCTATTCCTCCCTGCGATAGGCGCAGCCGGTGTGCGCACAGGCGGCGCATCCCCCTTGCCGGCAAGGGACCGTACGCTCCGAGAGCCCGACAATCGCGGTGACCGATTTGGTGGGGATGAGCATGCCTCCGGATGTCAGGGAAATCCCGGCCCGCCTCGCGGCGTCCAGCAGGGTGAGCAGTTCGCCCTGCGCCGAGAGCGGCAGATCCCCGTACCCCGGCCCGAACCGCGGGCTCATGTATCGCCCCTCGGTCATCCTCTGGCGCTCGGCGCAGCAGCGGTCGGCGTAATCTTCGATCAGGGCGGCCCCCGCCGCCTGCTGCGCGAGCTGGAGCGAGGGTCTCACCCTCCCGCTGCGGGCGAGCAGACGGTCCACCCCGCTGCCGAGGGTAGCGGCAAAGAGCAGCGCGCCGTCGCACCCCGAGAGATGGGCGGCGAGCGACACGCTCTCCACCCGAAAATCCCCGATCACCACCCGGTTCCCGCACACCGCAAGCGGCATCTCCCGCCAGACATGACGGTGGTCGCTCTCTCGCTCCACGTCGTCGAGGGCCTTTTTCGCGAGGGCGGTAAGCGCGGCGTCCGGCTCCCCCTTGACCCCCATATAGCGCAGCGTCTCGCTCAGAAGGCTCATCGCAAAATCTCCGAGAGGTTGCGGCAAATGGCGCTCGCCACGTCCGGCTTGTTCATCACATACACATGAACCGCGCGGATGCCGTTGGCGAACAAATCGATAATCTGCTCGGTGGCGTAGGCGATGCCCGCCTGCTTCATCGCGGCGGGGTGAGAGCCGAATTTGTCCGCCATCAGGCGGAAGCGGGAGGGAAGCGAAGCGCCGCACAGCGCACAGGTGCGGGCGATTTGCCGCGCGTTGGTCACCGGCATGACCCCCGCCACCACCGGCAGAGTGATTCCCTGCTCGCGCAGGCGGTAAAGGAAACTGTACAGCACACTGTTGTCGAAAAACATCTGGGTGGTCAAAAAATCGCAGCCGCTCTCCACCTTGATTTTCAGGTTCCGGATATCCTCCTCGCGGCTCGCGCACTCGGTGTGCCCCTCCGGGTAACACGCGGCGCCCACGCAAAAGCCGCCGAACGCCTTGATATCCCGCACCAGTTCACTCGCGTAGGTGTATTCCCCGGCACCGTCAGGGGGCATATCCGCAGGCCGGTCCCCCCGCAGCGCGAGCACATTTTCGATGCCGGCGTCTTTCAGGCTCCGCAGCCGGCCCAGAATACTCTCCCGCGTGCTGCCGATACAGGTTAAATGGGCGAGAGCCGTCACCCCCTCGCGCTGGAGCGCCAGGGCGAGCTCGGCGGTATTTTTGGCGTTGCCCCCTCCCGCGCCGTAGGTCACGCTCATGTAATCGGGGGAAAGCGCGGCGATCTCCCGCGCCGCCTCAAAAATCGGCTCTGGGTCGCTGTCCGGCTTGGGCGGGAATACCTCAAAAGAGAGAGAGGGCTTTTCTCCCCGCAGCCGCTCGTCGATGCGCATTCCGTCTCACCGCCTCCGATGTTCTCCGCTGATGCCTCTACTATACCACATCCCGCCCTCGTTGGCAAGACCGCGCGGCTTTTGCACCCTCCGCGAACCGAACGCGCAAAAAGCCCGCGGGAACCCCCGCGGGCATGATTGGTGCGGATAAGAGGACTTGAACCTCCACCGAGTTGCCCCGATTAGAACCTGA
>CAZGXK010000043.1:7735-11302 GCA_964529775.1 uncultured Eubacteriales bacterium | reverse complement strand
GCACGGTTCTGTGGGAGGTCGGCTGGCCAACTAATGGCCAGCCTCCTACCCGATCGGAAAATCGGCCGGTCAGCCTTCCGGGGCGGCTGTCGTTTCCGCCTTGTTGGCCTCGGCCTGAGCCGCCGCCTCCGCCGCCATCTCGTTAAACTCGTCGACCACCGCCTGTAGCGGCGGGGTGATTTGATCGAGTGAAGCCTGAGCGGAGATGTCGGGGGTGGTGGGGTCGTAGAGGGAGGTGAAGCCGCTGACCGAGAGGACATCGCCCACGCCGGTGAGGCCGCGCAGCGGGTCGCTGCAGAAGGGCGCCTTGTCCGCCTCCTCGATCGCCGCCTTCTCGTCGTCGGTGAGATAGTGGTCGATATAGCGGTTGCCCTCCAGCTTGTCCAGAATATTCCTCGCCACCAGGCACTCCGCGCGGATGTACGCCGCGGCGCCCAGCTTGTTTTTCGCCGCGGAGGAGATAGAGTAGCCCCAGAAGCTGCCGTCGGCGATCGGTTCGGTCTCGCCGTTGGGGTCGAAGACGGGGAACGGAGCCACGCGGAACTCGGGGCCGTTCACTTTTTCGGAGGCCCTCGCCATGCGCTCGAGCCCCGCCAGGTTGGTCATCACCATCGCGTCCATGCCGGAGACCATCAGCGTCTCCCATTTCTGCGCGTCCCAGCCATAGCGGGCGGCCTGGTTCACGCGGTAGAGATTGTAGATCTCCGTCGCGTAGCGCACATATTTTGCGTCGTTGATGGTGAGTTCCATGGTGCCGTCGTCGTTGACGCGCGCCATCGGGTAGATGCCGCCGCCGCCGAGCTGAAGCCCCCAGCCGTCGAAGCCGTAGGTGTTATCGGTGGTCATCTCTGTTGCCGTCTTGACGAAATTCGTCCAGTTCCACTCGCCGTCTTTCCACATATCCAGCGGGGTCTTCCGGCCCATCTGCTCGAACATGGTCTTGTTGAAGACGATGTAATTGCGGCTGGAGCCGTAGGAGGTGACGAGGCCGTGGTGCTTGCCCGCCCACATATAGTTGTCGGTGAGGTCGTGGTCGTACAGACCCTCGCGGTCGTACTCCAGCGCGTCCCAGAACTGGTCGAGCTCTTCCGTGAGCCCGGCGGCGTTCCAGGTGGGATAGGTCATATCCTGGCAGGGGATGAGGTCGGGCGCGTCCCCGGCCGCCGTCTGAGCCGAGACGTAATCCGTCATCTGCTCCAGCGGGATGGTGACGATGGTCACATCCCCGCCCTCGTACAGATCGCGCCACATCAGGGTCGCGTAATACTGCTGAAGCGGGTTGTCCTCGCTGTTGTTGGTCTCGATGTAGTTCCAGTCGCAGGTCATCAGGGTGGTGACGGTCGGATTTTCCAGCTGTGGCATCATCACGCCCTCGCAGTACTCCACGCCCGTGGCGCCGCCGTCGAGCGAAAAATAGTTCTCACTGCTCGGGTCGTACTGGCCGGAATTTGTGCCCCCCGTGCCGTTGCAGCCGCACAGACTCAGGGTGAGCGCCGCCGCGAAGAGCACGCACAGCGCCCGAAGAACCTTTTTCATCGCAATTCGCTCCTTTGATTCGGGGGAACTCGCCCCCTTAATCGGTACGATATATTCTACACCGCGCGCGGGGGGATGTCAACGCGCCGCGCGCGAAAAAACAGGAAGGGGAGAGAAATTTTTCGCGGCCCCCAAAAACGCGGAGAGTCGCGCGGGGGAGCCGTCCCTTCACCGCCACCAGTCTCCCGGGTCGTTGCCGCCGGTGGGCTCGGCGCCGGTCTGGGCGGTGGTGGGCGGCACGGTGGGAGGTTCCACCGTGCTGATCTGCAGCACCACCGTATCGCCCTCGCGCACGGCCGTTCCCGGGGCGGGGGAGAGGGAATCCACCCGCCCCTTTTCATAGGCGGAGACGGTGACCTCCACCTCGCTCACCCGGTAGCCGAGCGCCTCCAGATAGGTGCGCGCCGCCGCCTCTTCCCAGCCCCGGATGTCGGGGAGGGGCTGGCTCTCCGGCCCGGCGCTCACCAGCACCGAGATGGCGCTGCCCCTGTCCGCGTAGGTCTCGGGCATCGGGTCCTGCCAGAGGATCGTCCCCTTCGGCACGCTGTCGCTGTACGCCTTGCCGACCATCTTGACGGTCAGGTCGCCGTGGAAGGTCTGGTCGCGCAGCGCCGCGTATTCCTGTCCCACCACGTTGACCACCGCGAACTGTTCGCCGGTGGGCTCGGTGGGGGCAGCGGTCGTGGTGGTGACCGATTCCGTTGTGGTGGTCTCGGCGGGGTTCTCCTCGGGAGCGCGCTGCAGCGGGCTCCCGTTGATCAGCATCCAGCCGGCGGCCGCCGCGAGCAGCGCCGCCGCGACAATGGCGACGACCATCCCGATTATCGGTCCGCGGGACGGTTTTTTCCGCGGGGGCGGGGCTTCCTCCTCGTTTTGCACCCGCAGCGCCGCCACCTCCGGCTCCACCGTGAGCCGCTCGCGCAGCTGCTCCATCGTGCGGATGCGCTTGGAGCGGTCGAGCGAGAGCGCCTGGGCGAGAACGCCGGCGATGTGCGGGGGCCACCCTTTCGCCACGCTCTCCGGCACCATCAGCGACGCCTCCCCCGTCATGCGCTCGGGGGCGGCGGGAGGCTCCTCGCCGGTGAGCGCGAACAGCATGGTGGCGGCGAGGCCGTAGACATCCGCCTCCTGCCCCGGCGCCGCCGATTCCGGAAGATCGTCGCGGTACTGCTCGGGCGCGCTGTAGCCGGGAGAGAATTGGGCCGGCAGGGGGGAGCCCGCCGTGTGGGCGTAGGGGATCTGCCAGCCGTCGAGCCGCAGCCGGTTTTCACCGTCCACCAACAGGGTGTCCGGCGAGATGTTCAGGTGCACAAGTCCCGCCGCGTGCAGCGAGGAGAGACTGGAGATCAGCGGCACCATCAGGGGCCTCGCGTCCTCCCAGGAGAGGCGGCCGCCCACGGTTTCCAGATATTTCCGAAACGGCATCCCCTCCACGCGGTCGCTCACCGTGTAGACGGTGCCGTTTTCCTCGAACAGGTCGTACATCGGCAGTACGGCGGGGAGATCCCGCATCCGGCCGATCGCCCGCGCCTGCCTGCGAAAGCGCTCCAGGCAGTCGTCAAACACGACTTCCCTGCCGGAGAGGGGGCGCACCGTGTCGCCCTCTCTCTCAACCAGCCCTTCCGGGAGCGCCTCCCGGATGAGCACGGCGCAGCGCGAGGAGACGTCGTAGCCGATGTACACGGCGGCATCCACCCGCCGCTCAAGAACTCTTCCCGCGATGTAGCGGTCGGACAGGCGGGTGCGCACCCGCAAATACCCCTGCGGGTTTTGTCCGCTCACCGGGTAGCCGCAGTGGTAGCAAGTCTCGGAAAATTCGCTGATCGGCTGCATACAGCCCATGCAAAGACGTTCCTGTTCCATCTGGATTCCCCCTTATTCCCATTCGGCTTTCCGTTCGGTTTTCCGCTGCCGGATATCCTCCCCCACCAGTTCGAGCGGGGTGTATTCCATCAGTCGCGAGGCAATCTGCTCGCCGTAGAGCGAGGCGATCTCCCGCATCGTGAGGTTGGTGCTGACGACGGTCGGCGA
>CAZGXK010000043.1:0-7725 GCA_964529775.1 uncultured Eubacteriales bacterium | reverse complement strand
GGCGCAGGAAGAGATGCTGAGCAAGGTGCAAAGCGTTTACGCGGCATCCTGTACGGGACGCGCCGCGGCGGCCGCCGCGGCGGCGGCGCCCCAGGCGACCGCCGCCAGCCGCAAGGCGGCGAGCGTGAGAGAGAGCGCCCGTTGATCACCGCGTAGAGCTGCGCCACCGAGAACGGGGTGGAAAATTCGGCGCCCAAATCGTCGAGGATCAGCAGGTCGCAGTCGAGCAGGGTCTGCTCGGTGTCTCCCTCGGCGCGGCCGAAGTGCTCGTTTTCCATGCGGTGCATCAGGGCGTGAACCGGGCCGTACGCCACGTTCATCCCCCGTTCCGTCACCTCTTTGGCGATGGCGAGGGAGAGATGGGTTTTCCCGGTGCCGGTGGCGCCGAACAGGAGCAGGCTTGGGCTTGAGCGGGAAAAATCCCGCGCGTAGATTCTGGCGTCTTCCAGGATGGAGGTCATCCACTCGCGGGCGGAGCAGCCGCATTCGGGGAGGGGTTCGTCGCTATAAAAGGAGAGATCCATCTCGTCGAAACTCTTCAGCCGCATACCCGCCGCCCCGCACAGCTCCTTCACCGAGAGTTCTTTGAGCAGCTGCCGCAGGCATTCGCAGGGATGCCCTCCGACATAACCGGTGTCGGAGCATTTCGGGCAGCGGTAGCGGGGCTCGAAATCGTCGGCATCCTCCCCCGCCTCGTGCAGCAGCTCGGTCAGCCGGCGCTGCGCCCGAAGGTTCTCGGCGCGCGCGGCGAGCAGCGTCTGCTCGTAATCCCCCTCTCCGCGGATGGCGGCGGCGAGCTTGCGAAAGGAGGACGCCATGGTCTGTTGCGTCTGCCGCACCCTCTCGTCCCGGAGCATCCGCTCGCGCAGGCGGTCCGCCTCGGCCACGGCCTGTGCCCGGCGCGCGGCGAGGATGTGCATCGCCTCGTCGTACACCTTTTTTTGCGCCATCACGGCTCCTCCTTTGATTGCGGGATATGCGGGCGGCGGGTCTTGACCATCGTTTCCCAGCGCTCCAAGTCAAACGACGGCGCGCGCTCCGCGCCCCGTCCTGCGGGCTTTTTGCCCGCTTTTACCGGGGGCTGCAGGGCGTTTTTCGCCTGTTCGGCGGTGGTCACCCCGTCCCGGTGCAGCCGCTCCAGCACCCGGTGCAGGTAACCGGATTTGTTTTTGACGTCTTTCTGGCGGACAAATTCCCCAGCGGCCGCGATCACCTCTTCGGGGAGGCGCCATTCATACAGCCAGAGGTAGGCGTGCTCCTTCTGAGTGACGGTGGGGTTCTCCATCCACGGGCAGAGCGCCTGAACCCGTTTTATCGCCTGGGCCTCGTGCTCCAGACGGCACAGGTATTCGTCCGCCTTCTCGATGGTGGTGATGCCGTCCTGCGCCCAGCCGGTAAACATTTTTTCCAGATAAGAGCGGTGGGAGGCCTTGCCCGTGCGGATGGCGTACTCCAGCCCCATGAGAATGACCTCCGGAGGCAGCCCCACATCCGTGTACAGGTAACGGTACAGCCCCATGTCGGTGGGGGAGAGCGGGCGGCCGAGCCGGGCGCCGACCGCCTCCAGCAGATAGGCGAATCGCTCGTCGCGCTCGCGCAGCTCCAGTGTGCGGGAGATCGGCACCGAGGGGTCGAACGACGGAACGGCGGGCTTCTCTTCGCCCTTTGAGGGAGCGGGTTCGAGGGAAGGCGCCGGGGTGCGCGGGGAGGGATCGCGCCGGACGGGCGCGGCGGCGCTCTCCGTGTCCGCGGCGCGCAGCAGCGGAGGCAGAGCGCCGCCCTGTGTCCAAAAGCTCAGGGCCTCCTCGCACTCTTCGGAGGAGGCGCCGCAGGCGGAGGCGCAGGCCGAGGGGTCGAATTCCCCGTCGGCGACCAGCGAGAGCCACAGGATCACCCGCAGCGCGAGCGGGCTTGCGAGCTTCAGCCGTTTCCCGACGCTCCTTGGGATTCCCGCGAAGGCCATCTCTCCTCCGCACCATTCGTACCGCATCTCGGATTTCCTCCCTGATAAGTTATGAAACACGAAACGCCGGCCTCTTGCCGGGCTTTAGGGCTGAGCATCCCCGTTGTCGTAGAGAATCGCGCACCCCAGAGCGGGGAGCGAGAGCCTGCCGCCGGGCTCGTTCTTCCCCTCCCCCAGCAGCACGGTAAAGCCGTGCCAGCAGGCGGGGATGGGGAGTCGGATGACGCGGTCGGAGCGGTTGACAGCGACGAGCAGCCGCGCGTCCTCGTCCACCCTCTCGAAGGCGACCGCGTCCGCCGGGGTGTCGAGAGGGACAAAGGCGCCCTCCCGCAGCGCCAGGGCGGCGTGACGCATCTTGCCGAGGCGGCGGTACCAGGCGATGAGCCCCTTTTCCTCGCGGCCCCAGGGGTAGGGCGCGCGGTTGAACGGGTCGCGGTACCCTTCCGCCCCCGCCTCGTCCCCGTAATAGAGGCACGGCACCCCGGGCAGGCAGTATTGCAGCGCGCTCGCAAGGCGCATGAGACGGAGCCCCCTCTTGCGGGCGGCGCCGCTCAGCTTCTGCTCCGCCTGCCACGCGCGCCCGCGCCCGCCGTCGTCCTCCCCCGCGAGCGCCGTGAGGGCGCGGGTGGTGTCGTGGGTGCCGATGTGGTTCATCAGCAGGCGCAGCACCTGAGGCGGGTAGTGCTCCGCAATCGCGCCGACCGCCGCCGTAAAAGCGGCGCTGTCGGAGGTGCCGCGCAGAAAATCGATCACCGCGTTCGCGAAGGGATAGTTCATCACGCTGTCCAGCTGGCTCCCGAGAAGATAGCGGCGGCGCACCCCGTAGCTTTGCTTGCAGCTTGCGTCCTCCCACACTTCCCCCAGCACCAGCGCGTCCGGGTTCTCCGCCTTCACGGCGGCGCGCAGCGCGTCGATAAAGGCGTCGGGCAGCTCGTCCGCCACGTCCAACCGCCAGCCGGAAGCGCCGGCCCTCAGCCAGCGTCGCACGATGCCGTCTTCCCCCGTGATATACCGCAGGAAATCGGGGTTGAGCTCGTCCACCTCCGGCAGGGTGTCAAAACCCCACCACGAGGTGTAATCGTTGGGCCAGTGCCGGAAATGGTACCACGGCGCGTAGGGGGAGCCGAGGGATTGGTAAGCCCCCACCGTGGGGTACCGCCCGTTGCGGTTGAAATACTCGCTGTCCGAGCCGGTGTGGCTGAACACACCGTCCAGCAGGATTCGGATGCCGAGTTTGCCGGCGGTGCGCGCGAGCGAGCGGAAATCCTCCTCGCTCCCCAGCAGAGGGTCGATGCGCTCATAGGAGGCGGTGTTGTAGCGGTGGTTGGAGTGGGCCTCGAAGATCGGGTTGAGATAGAGGCAGGTGACCCCCAGCGATTTCAGATAGTCGAGGTGCCGCTCGATACCGGCGAGATCCCCGCCGAAATAGTCGTCGTTGTTGACCCGCCCCTGGGCGTCCGCTCTCCAGTCCACGGGCTCGTCCCAGTTTTCGTGCATTCGCCGGTCGTCCGGCACCCCCTCCTTCGGGGAACCCGAGCGGCAAAAACGGTCGGGGAAAATCTGGTACATCACCCCGCCGCACAGCCAGTCGGGCGTGGTAAAATTCTCGTCGTAACAGGTCAGCTGCCAGCGGGCCGGGGGATCGTCCTTGGTGACGCCGGCGGTGCCGTCGCTCTGGGCGAACAGATGGAGCGTCCCCCCGGCGGTGCTCAGCTCGAAAGTGTAAAAATGCAGCCCCGCCTCGGCGGGGACGTAGTGGCACTCCCACCATTCGTGGTGCTCACCGTCCATGCCCGCCCAGAACATCCCGTCACGCACCGGCATGGCCCGGTCGCGGTCGACGTGCAGGAAACAGGCGCCGCACTGCCACTCCCGCGGGATGCGGAGCCGGAAATGCACCGCGGTGCCGGGCGTCACCGCCCCCGTCGGGTTGCGGTAGGCGGGCTGCCGCGAGGAAAACAGGAGGGGGAAGGCCATATCTCAGTTTGCCCCCAAATCCACATAGGCGTAGTTGAAATCCAGACGTCCGTATATGCCGTTGAGATGGCCGTATTCGTCGTATTGCCAGATGTCGTACACCCCGTCGTAGCCGGGCTTGTCCACTCCGTAGTGCGCCACCCATTTGGACCACCGCTCAAAGCGGGGGTCGGTGAGCTTTTCGTTCCAGTAATAGGCGTTGGCGTAGATGCCGGGGCGGTAGCCGGCGGCCTGCACCGTATCGCAAAAGACGGTGGCGATGGAGGCCAGGGTTGCGTTCGAGAGGTTCCCCTGATAAGTGCTGTCCTCGAAATCGAGATAGACCGGCCAGGAGGGGTGCTTGCCCTTCAGCAGGCGCAGCACATGGGCCGCCTCCCCCTTGGCCTCCTGCGCGTTTCTCGCGTAGCAGAAGAGGTACGCCCCCCAGGGGATGCCCAGCCGCTCGCACTCCGAGACGTTGCGCTCGAACCACGGGTCGTCCTGCGATCCGTCCGCGTAATCTTGCCCGTACCCGCAGCGCAGAATGGCGAACCGAACTCCCTGCGCCTTCACCTTTTCCCAGTCGATTTTCTCCTGCCAGAAGGAGACGTCGATGCCGAACAGCTTTGGCACTGTCACCGCGTCGAGCGCCTTCGCGGTCAGCAGATCGCCGTTCTTCCCGTAGACGTACACATGGGTGAGGTACACCCCCGTCTGCATCCCGTGATCCTTGCGCGCCACATGGTAGCGCGCGGTGTCCCCTTGGACGGTGCCGGAGGCCTTCGGGTTGACCTGCCAGCGCGGCTGAATATCGTCCTGTCCGTTTTTTTCGGTCCAGGTGGGGAACTGCACCCGCCCCACCGTCGAGACATCGCCCCCGAGGGTGACCACCTGGTCATATCCGCCGCCGTTGCGGTTTTCCACCGCCTGCGAGAGAATGGTCACCCCCTGCGGATCGGTCGGCTGCGGCAGCGGGTCGGGGGGCTCCGGCAGCGCCGCCGCCAGCTGATAGCCGACGCACGCGTCGCGCAGGTCCACTTGTCTGTCCGAGTTGAGATCGGCGAGCGAGAGCTGCGCGTCGCTCAGGGTCAGTTGGCCGCTGCAGTGCAGATAGAGCGTGATGGTGTCCTCGATATCGGCCACCCCGTCGCCGTTCACATCGCCCGGCACGGCTTGTTCGCCGAGATAGGCGGCAAGGTCGTTGTACGCTGCTGTCAATGCCGCGCGGCTCACGCCGCCGTTTTTTTGATAGACGGTGAGCGCCGTCTGCGCTATCCGTACCGGGGAGGCCGTGTCGTCTCCCGCCTTGTCGAGCAGCGACTGCATGTGTTCGGGCGTGACGAACTGCGCCTCGTAATCGGCGGGAAGTACTTTTTCGCGCAGGAAAGCCGTCAGCGCCTCGGCGGCGGCGGTGTGCGAGGCGAGATCGGGGTGCCCGACGACGCCTCCGTCGCCCCGGGGCAGTTCGCGGTAGAAGATGCCGGCGGCGTCCCCGCCCATCTCCTCCACAAGGGAAGTCAGCGGCTTTTGAAAAGTGACCCCCATCATGCCGGTGACCCACACCACTTTGGCGCCCGGATTCTTTTCTTTGACCAGCTCAATCAGTTCTTTCGCGGCCTGCTTGAAGGTGGCGTCGGTCACTCCCTTGCTCTGCCCCGCCGTGGAGGCGTCGTTGGTGCCCAGATTGATCACTACGATGTCCGCCGGGCGGGAGAAAGCCCACAGCTCATTGCCGGTGTCCCGGTTGTGGTGGTAGGCGGTGTAGGGGTACATATCCTTCAAATTCGTGGTCCCCGCGTTCCAGCCGCGGTAGGCACCGTAGCCGCTGGTGCAGCAGGCCTGAAAATCCAGGCCGAGCGCCTGCGCCGTCTGATAGGCGTAGGTCTGCGTGCCGTACTGTCCCTCCGGGTCTTCTTGGTTCTTTCCCTTTTTGCTGGGGTCCGTCATTCCGTAACCGGCGGTGATGGAGTCCCCGATAAACTCGATGAGGGCCGGGGCGTCCGGCACGGGGATCGGCTCGCCCGCCATCGTGAGCGTGCGGAACCAGCACGCGGCGTTGACCTCCTCCGTCTGCCGGTAGATCTCGATCTCGTGCATCCCCTGTGCAAGGCCGGAGGCGAGAACCAGCGTGTTCTCCGTCTGCTTCACGGATTTGTTGTCGATGCACTCCCTGCGCCGCTCGCCGTCCACGACAACGGTGAAATACTGGGAATACGCGTGGGAGTTCGCGAAGTTGCAGCGGGTGGTCAGATCGAGCACCACATCGCCCGAACAGTCGGTGTAAAACGCGATGCCGGCACCGGTGGTGTGCACCGCGAGGCCGATCTCGTCCACCGAGGTGCGCCCCACCACCTTGACGCGGTCGAGCAGTTCGGTGACCGGTCTCGCTTCGGGCGCGGATTCTCCGAGCGCCGCAAGGGGCGAGAGGAGCGAGAGCAGGAGCAGCGCCGAGAGCGCCAAAAGGGCGGATTTCCGAAATTTTCTTTTCACCATTCATCGTCTCCTTATGATTTTCAGGCGGCCGGGCGGGCGCCGCCGCTCACCCGTTTTCACGAAAAGGTGACGCTGCCCGTCTTTCGTTTTCCGTACGCGCGGGATCATCTTTCTTTATACCACTTTTTCGGGAGGATGTCCACCGCTTTTTGCCCCCGCCGCCCCGTTTTTCCAAAATTTTCTCGGGACGGGGAGAAAGACCCTTGCAGGCTTTCGAAAAAGGTGGTATACTAATGGAAAAAGTTGAAAAGATTCGGGGCGGCGCCGCGGCCGCGCGGCCCGCCGTGCGCGAAACCGCCCCGATCATCCAATGGGGGAATCTGTGTGAGTGAAAACCGTGTGATTCTCTGCGCGGACACCACCTGCGACCTTGGCCCCGAGCTGACGGAACAGACCGGGGTTAAGCTGTATCCGTTTCATGTGCTGCTCGGGGACAAATCCTATCTGGACGGGGTGGAACTGACTCCGGACGATATTTTCCGCACCTACGAAGAGAAAAAAATTCTCCCGCGCACCGCCGCGATCAACGCGCAGGAGTACGCGGAATTTTTTCGCCCGCTGCTCGCGGACGGCTCGGATATCGTGTATATCACGCTGGGTTCTGGGCTGTCCACTTCCTACCAGAACTGCTGCATCGCCGCGCGGGAATTTCCGGGGAGGGTGTTTGTGGTCAACAGCTGCAACCTCTCGAGCGGCTCGGGGCATCTGGTTTTGGAGGCCGCCGATCTCATCGCACAGGGGCTTCCCGCGAGCGAGGTCGCCGAGCGGGTGAGCGCGATGGTGCCCAAGGTGACGGCGAGCTTTGTGCTGGACACGCTCGAATACCTGCACAAGGGCGGGCGCTGCTCGGCTCTCGCCATGCTGGGGGCGAATCTGCTCAAGCTCAAGCCTTGCATCCGCGTGTACACCGAGGACGGGCATATGGACGTGGGCCGGAAATTTCGCGGTTCGCTGGATACCGCGCTGGAGAACTATGTGCGCGGGGAGCTGGAGGGGAGAGACGATATCCGGCTGGATAAAATCTTCATCACCCACACCACCATCTCCCAGGAGCGGGTGGATCGTGTGCGCGAGCTGATCCTCAAGTACCAGCCGTTCGAGCGCATCTACGATACCACCGCCTCCTGCACCATCTCCTGCCATTGCGGACCCAACACGCTGGGCATTCTCTATATGACGAAATAAGCCCCCGGAAACCGGGCGCCGCGAAGAAAGACACCTCGCAAAAAATCCGCACCGGTGAACGGTGCGGATTTTTTGGTGGGCGCAAACGGACTCGAACCGCCGACCTCCTGCGTGTGAAGCAGGCGCTC
>CAZGXK010000042.1:4493-11570 GCA_964529775.1 uncultured Eubacteriales bacterium | reverse complement strand
CCTTGGCGGCGCACCACTTGCAGACTTTGCCGTGCGCCTTGCGCACAATTCGCGGTTTCAGCCCGGCCTTCGATAAAACGCGCGGGAGAGATTTTTGAACATAGCGTCTTCCGGTTCGGCGCTCACGTTGGGAGATCGTCTTTTCTGCCGGATACCAGATGATACAGCAGATAGGCGTCTTTCATGTCCACCTTGCCGTCTGCATTGAGATCCGCGGCCTCCGCATGAATGCTGTCCACGGGCTTTTTACCGCTGACGACGAGGTAGAGCGCCTCTGCGTCGTCGATATCCACGATTCCGCTGGCATCCACATCCCCCAAATCGGGTTCGGGTATGGGCGTGTCGTCCGGCAGCGGTTCGGAGCCGAAATACATATAGGCGACGACCGCCGGCTGCTTGAGATGGTTGTAGAAATTCACGCTGTTGACGGTCCAGGTGACGGCGTTCGGGTCGGTCAGCCAGTCGCGCATATCGATGCAGAGGGTCTCACTGCCGCGGACATACTGCTCATGGTTCTGATAGCCGTCCCAGTTTCCGCTGCCGGTGTTCATCAGCTTGCCGTTTTCCGTTTGCGTCTGGTCTCTGAAGAGCAGGAAGGGCGCCCCCTTGCTCATATCGTTGAAAAAGCTGAAGGAGAAAGAGGAGGTGTCCGCCTGCGCGACCGAGATATAGAGATAAGGCGTTTCTTCGAGGTTGACGGTCAGCGGCTTGCCCTTGCCGAGATCCGGGGTCCATTGCGAAATGGTGGGATGCTTCGTCAGTCCCACATGCCGGAGCACATCCACCTTTTTCTCCACGGCGGGTCCCTCTTTCGCGGCGTGGGCAAAATAGGGGTGATCCGGAGTGGCGGGCTCTCCGTAGGTGAGAGAATCGTCCCAGGTGAAGTTGTCCACTTCCACCGCGTCGCAGGCGCTGAGGGTCAGGGTGCCGGTGCCGGAAGTGAGCAGGATAAACTGCTCGAAGTAAACAGCGGTTTTGTCTTTCACTCCCGGACTCAAATCGGCGATATCGAAGCTCACGTCGTATTCACCCGGCTCGATGCGGTCGGTTTCGGTATTGATCGGGAAGATCTTTTCCATTCCCTGTGCGGTTCCGCTCGGCCAGGCGACGGTTTGATCGTTTGCCCCCACCAATTTGATGGCGAATTTGAAGGGAACGGTGGAAGATAGGGTCAGATGCAGCCCGTTGAGGACCGTCATGTCGTACACGGGGGAGGGTGAGAAATAGATTCTGTCGCCCTTCTCGCTCTCCACGGTATGCATCACGATGGTGCCGTCGCTCTTCCGCTCCCAGCTTCCCTCGCCGAATTCCTTGGTCACCTGGTCGTCGCTTGCGGGAAGCATACTGGTCGGTTCGGTTTCCGCCTGAGGCGGGGCGGTATACTCCTCCACCGCCAGTTTGCGTATGACGATTGCGGAACTTGCGGCGGGGCCGGATGGCGTGATGGCGATCTTTTCGATGGAAACGCTCTCCTTGCCCGCCAGACCCGGCAAATTCGAGAGAGGTATGCTCACCTGATAGGTGCCGCTCAGCAGATCGCCGGAGCCGGCTTCCACGTTCGCGGGGGAGATATACACCGGCATATCGATGACTTTGCCGTCGACGGTGATTTTCATCATCAGATGGTGCCCGACGGTGATATCCATCGCAAGCGCCTTGCCGGCAACCGGGGTGCGGTAGGGAGTGGGAAGTGTGTATTCCGCTGTGGGCCAGTTATTGTCGGTGTTTTGCAAGACGGTGTGGTTTTCCTCGTCGCGGTAAATATCCAAATGCCCCTCATCACCCGCTCTCGGAATCCACAGTCCCTCGTCGGCGGGTATCAGGCTGTTTTCCGGCTCGGGGATGAGATCTTCCGGCTTTTTCAGACGGTCGATGGCATCCTGTAACTGATCCTCGGCGAGGTTGATATCCGACTGAACCGAAGCGGTATCGGCAAGCGCGCGGCGCGCATCGTCCAGCGCTCCGGCCAGACGCTGAGCGCTGGACACGGTATACTCCGACAGGTCGAACTGTTCCGCCCGATGAATAAGATTCTCAAGCTGGGATCTATCCACCGCGCCGCTCGAAGGGTCGGTCATCCACTCCAGACGGGTGTAGACGACGTTTCCCGGGCGGGTGTTGCCGGACCCCGGAACAATCCAAAGAGTGCTTTCCTCGACGGTCATGGTGGCGGCCGGGTTCAGCCCCGCGTCGATGAACGCCTGTGTGATGTCGTAGACACCGCGGTAGTCGCCCGCGAAGCCGTCGGCGGCGGGATTGTAAAAGAAGTGCTCTATGGCGTAATGGGGCAGCAACGTGACGGTGCGGTTACCTTGGCGCACCGTGAAATGCATCGACCAGCTGCACCACGCTTGTACGTCGAGATTCAGATAGATTTTTCCGTTCGGGTGCAGGGTGATGGGCCCATCTGCCCGGTAACGCGCGGAGGGCCATCCGTTGCCTTTTTCAATGCAGACGGGCGAGCGCCGCATCTGAAGCCCTCCGTCTTCCGTCTGAGCGGCATCGATATAGCAGCCCTGGCTCCCGAGGGGGAGATTCGCGTTGGTGTCAGTCCAGCGTGCAAGCGCCATATCGTAGGTGTAGAGATTCTCCAGCGCGGCGGCGTCGAGAATCTCTTTTTTGGGGGTCAGTTTACCGAGCGCGGTGGCCAGAGCAAGCGCCGCCCGTGCGATCTCCCCGTTGTCGGCGGAGGCGAGAGCGGTCTCGGCGGAGGCAACTGCCGCCTGTAGCTCCTGAAAGCTCTCTCCGGTGCAGCCTTCTCCCGATGTGTTTCTCGCTTTTTCGATCAGGGCGGCGAGACCCGCGCGGTCGTTGGGGAGCATCGGCTCAGCCGCCGGAGCGTCGGGAATTTCGGCGAACACAGGCGCCGTGTAGGCGGTGTATCCGTCGCCGGTGACAGACGCGAACCAGTCCCGACCGCCCGGTACGGTCACGGAATCGGTGCCGCTCGCGATCTCTTCTCCTGCCACCGCCGCGCCAAAGCGGATGGTTGCCATTTCACGCCTCGCTATCCCGAAATCGACGTCCAGCGTGAAGGTTTCTCGGTCGCCGTAAGGCGCGTAACGCCCCGTGACGGGGGAGTAGGTGACACTGCTTAAGGTGTTGCCGGAAATGGTCATGGTGCGCAGGTAGCCGTCGCCGCAGCAGCCCGTGACCGAGCCGATAGCGTGCTCTTCCCCGTGGTAAAATTCGGGGTCTTCCGCTTGGACAAACTGGTAATCGGAGAGGATCTCATATACCGTTCGCCCGTCTTTGGCGGTGCGCTGGACCACCTGCGAGCCGTCATCGTGTCCGCAGAGAACCAGTTTGACGTTCGGATTCGGTTCCACGATGGCGTCGTAAATCAGCTGGGCGCGGGAGCCCTCCGCGCGGTCCGCGGTGGCATTGAGCAGATACTGATGGGTGGCGACAATCGCCGTGCGGTGGCGGTAGGTTTGCAGCACTCCGTTTGCCCACGCTATCGTCTCGTCGGTGGCCTCCAGCCCGTATCCCAGAAACAGCACCACCAAATCCACATTGCCGACGGTGATGAGGTCGTAGTGGGAAATGTTGTTGTTGAGACTTCCGCCGTACCAGGGCTTGTCGTTGTACCTTTCGGCGCCGAAGGTTTCGCAGAATTTGCTGTAATCGGAGGATGTGTTGTCCTCCTCCTCATAATTTTCCTTTTTGAAATCGCCGACATCGTGGTTGCCCGCGACAAGGCCGTTCGGCAGCCCCGCTTCTTCCGCCTTTTTCATAGCGGCATCGGCAATGGCCCACTGTTTCGCGGCGAGCGGGGAGGAGGGGCGATCGTCCACCAGATCGCCGGTGTTCATCACATAGCCGATGTTGCCGGCCGTGTACTGATCCGCCGCGTATTGGTACATCTGGGCATAGTAGGCGTTGAGATCGTCGAATTTGGTGTAATGCTGCGGGTCGGTGATCCAGATAAGCGCATCGCTGCCGTTGGTCACATAGTCCGGCATGGCGAGCATATGAATGGTGTCCTTCTCCGAGTACCGCGCAATATCCACCTGGGCGCTGATCATACCGCTCTCGGTGAAGGTGCCGACCGTGTCCCATGTCCCGGTCTGCGGACGGTATACTTTCAGAGCGACCCGCTCTCCGCTCAGGGTCTCGCCCTCATAGGTGACGGTCACCAGACCCTCTGTTCGTCCTCCCAGGGAGATGTCGAACCGCTGATAGGGGATGCCTGTGGCGGAAGAGGTGACCACCGCGTCCTCGGTATACTGTAACTGGTACGTGGAGAGCGGATCCAAGGCGTTGCCGTCCTCCAAAGATACGGCGCCGTTTTGGGTGGAGCCGTATTTTGCGGTGACTTCCAGCACGTCCGCCGCATAGGCGGTAATGTTTCCGCTCCCCTGAACCGTGCCGTTTGCGACGGTAACCTCTTTCCGGCTGGGATGCTGCGTCACCTTAAACGGGATGATGCGGACGGTTTCACGGCCGTCGGTGTCGGAAGCGGTGGCGACGGCGGTATACACCCGTTCGGGCGACAGCGAGAGCGCCTCCGGGCTGAAGCGGCAGACAAACGCGTCTTTCTCGTTGGGTACCGTCTTGCCCTCGAGAGTGACCGAGAGCGAATGAACCGCTGCTCCGTTTTCGTTCGCCGAAACGACAACGGTTTCTTTTGGAAGTATCTCCTCATGGTCGGCGATGCTGACCTCGATGGTCGGGCCGCCTTCTTCGAGGGCGAACACCGCGCCGCCGCCAAAGGACATCAGCAGCAGGGAAAGGGTGAGCAGCAGGGATAACAGGGCTTTTCCGGCTTTCATGTTGTCTCCTCCTCATCGCATGACGGTGATTGCCGAACCGGCGGGCCTTTTGCCCGTTCGGGTGGTTCAGGATTTTCCTTCCAGGATGGTTTTTTTCTCCGCGTCAAACTCTTCCTGGGTGAGAATTCCCTCGTCCAAAAGGGCTTTGAGCTGCCTGAGCTGCTCGAATTTGCCCTGATTCTGAGCATTCGATGGTTCCGGCTCCGAGGCCTTTTGGATATTTTTGGCCATCGTGTTGGCCACCGCCATCCCGGCGCCGAGCCCCGCGAGACCTCCCTTTTGCTTGGAGGCGTCCCGCATCGCCCGCGCCGTCTGATATTGCATAAAGGTGGACATATCCTGCTTGGCCATGCCGATGCCGGTCTGCTCATCGATCATTTTTTCCACCTCGTCCGGAAGAGAGATGTTTTCGATGATCAGATGGCTGAAAGAGATGCCGATAGAGCGTGCCTGCGCGTTCAGGTTTTCCTGCATAAGACCGGCAAGCTCGGTGTACTGGCCGACGTAATCCAGCACGCTCATCTGCGGTTCCGAGATGACCGAGGCAAACTCCTCCGTGACCATCGATGAGAGATACGCGATGATGTCGTAGGTCAGTACGATGCCCTTGGTGCCGAAGATCTCCCTCATAAAGAGGGCGACATCCGTGATGCGAAAGGCAAACTTTCCAAACGCCCGCACACGCACCATATTGAAATCGCGGTCGCGCTTCATCACCGGGTTTTTCGTCGCCCATTTGTTGTCGATAAACTGACGTGTGCTGACAAAATACAAATCGGCGATCAGGGGAGAGACGAATCTTGACGGAAACGCCTTCAGGCTGGACAAAATGGGCAGATTATCCGTTTTGAGAGAATAGGTTCCCGGGGGGAGAATATCGGCCAGCTGTCCTCCCTTGAGAAACACCGCGGACTGCCCCTCCCGCACGATGACTTTGGAACCCTGTTTCAGCTCGTTGTTTCCGCTCTCCCGGCGGAATTTGTAGACAATCAGTTTGTTGCTGACATCCTCGAATTCGATGACGTCGAGAAACTGGCCTTTGACCGCATCAAAAAATCCCATCTTAAACTCCTTTACGATTGAAGCGGCAATCCGTTCTTATCCTTAAATCTGCCGCAGAGAATGAGAATCACATCCACAATCCAGCCGATGCCGCAGAGCCCGGCGGTCAGAAGATACAGCACTCCCATGCCCGTTTTGCCGACATAAAAATAGTGGGCGCCGAAAACCCCGAGGAACAGGCAAAGAAGCAGGGCTGTGATCTTGCTCTTGTTACTGACCGCAGGGACAAACCGCACCTTCACCTCAGGGGTCTGATAGGAGGCGTTGGCCGCCGCCCTCGGCCTGTGAGCACGATCGCCCGAAGACGATTCTGTTTTTTGCTCGGTATATCCGCAATACCCGCAGATTCCGTTTTCGAGCGGCGCGCCGCAATTCGGACATTTGTCTGCCATCGATGATCCCTCCGTCTCACCTTTTTATGATAAACATAGTATACCATATTCTTGTGTCGATAGCTATCCTCTTTCCGAAAAAATTTTTGCTCCACAAAAAGTCAAAAAAAGTCAAAAATTTCTTGAAATCGTGAGAAAAATGGAGAAAATTAAAGATAACATGGCATGATAATCAAAAACTCCGTTAAAATTGACTTTATTTGACCTTGACTTTCTTTGACTTACGAAGTATACTGTGGATGCGCTCGAGGGAAAGGGCGCGGAAAAACAGGGAAAGGATGTGAGCTGCCATGCGCATGAGCGATGCCATCGCCGCGTATATCATCCGCCTGATGGACGAAAGTATCGACGGATGCGCTCTGCTGCAGCGCAACGAGTTGGCGGAGGAGATCGGCTGTGTGCCGAGCCAGATCAGCTATGTGCTGGCTTCCCGGTTTACGCCTGAGCAGGGATTTCTGGTGGACAGCCGGCGCGGCGGAGGCGGCTACATTCGCGTTCGCCGCATTCGCATGGGTTCCCGGGTGTCTATGCTCACCCATGTGGTGAACTCGATGGGGGATTCGCTGGTGGCGTCTTCCGCTCTGGCCATTTTGCAAAACCTGCGGGATCAGGATATGCTGACCCCGGAGATGGCGGGGGTGATGGCATCGGCGGTGTCCGACCAGGCGTTGCGCAAAGTGCCCGTATCCGGGCGAGACGCCCTGCGCGCCGATTTGCTCAAGAGGATGCTCACGGCGGCAACCATGCCGTAGCCGTTGGCTTATAGGTTCACATCACACATTCATCAGGGAGGTTATCGGTATGTTATGTCAATATTGCGGTAAGCGTCAGGCGACGACTCATCTGAA
>CAZGXK010000042.1:0-4483 GCA_964529775.1 uncultured Eubacteriales bacterium | reverse complement strand
ATCAACGGTCAGACCACCGAATTTCACGTGTGCGCACAGTGCGCCGCGCAGCACGGACTGGATCTTTTCGGAGGGTTCGGGTTAAACACGGGGGATCTGTTCGGAGGGCTCTTCTCCTCTCCCGTGTCGCGCGAACTCGGGGAATCCGTCCGCTGCCGGACCTGCGGGAGAAGTTTTCGCGAGATTGCCCAGAGCGGACAGCTGGGATGCCCGGATTGCTACCTCACCTTTTACGATCAGCTTCTTCCCTCGATTCAGCGTGTGCACGGCAAGGCGACTCATGCGGGGAAGGTGGGCAGCAGCGGTCCGGACGAGAGCAAAACCGAGAGACAGTTGGAATCGCTGAAAAGTCAGTTAAACAAAGCCATTGCCGCGCAGGAATACGAAAAATGCGCCGAACTGCGCGACCAAATTCGCGAATTGGAGGGGGAGCAACATGAGTGAGAAATGGTATCGCCAAAGCGGAGATCAAGGCGATTTGGTGCTGAGTACCCGTATCAGGCTGGCAAGAAATCTCCCGCATAAGCCGTTTCCCTGTCATATGACACCCGAGCAGAAGCGGGAAGTGACCCGTACCGTGTGGGAGGCGGCGCAGCAGATTCCCGGTCTCGAACTCAGGCAGGTGGATGTGGGCCATCTGCTCGAGAGGGACAGAATGGCGCTGGTGGAACGGCATCTGATCAGCATCGATTTTGCGCGGGAGGGGGAGGGCGGAGGTCTTCTGCTCTCGCCGGATGAGCGCATCAGCATCATGATTTGCGAGGAGGACCATGTCCGCATTCAGGTGATGAGTCCAGGGCTGGATCTCAAAGGTGCCTATGAACTCGCGGATAAGGTGGATACGGCGCTGGACGGCATTCTGCATTTCGCCTATGATGAACGGCTGGGATTTTTGACCCAGTGCCCGACCAATCTCGGCACGGGTATGCGCGCGTCCCTGATGCTCCATCTTCCGGCTCTTCAGGACAGCGGAGCACTCCAGGGTATTGCGGCCTCGGTGTCCAAGCTCGGACTGACCATCCGCGGTTCCTACGGAGAGGGCAGTGAGGCGCACGGCGCTCTGTATCAGATGTCCAATCAGGTGACCCTGGGCATTTCGGAGCAGGCGGCGATCGAGAATCTCAACGGAATCGCATCGCAGATTATGAAGCAGGAACGGGCTTCCCGCGAACAACTGTTGAAAAAGCCGGTCGTGGAGGACCGCGTGTGGCGCAGCCTCGGTGTGTTGCGCAGCGCGCGTCTGCTGTCCCACGAAGAGGCGCAGCAGCTGATATCCGTTGTCATGCTCGGTGTGTCGGGCGGCGTTTTGTCTTCCCCGTCTCTTCAGACACTGACGGCGCTTCTGAGCGATATTCAGCCCGGATGCCTGATGTCGGATGCCGGGGAGGATATGGCCCCCGAAGTGCGCGACAGCCGGCGCGCGTCCATGGTGCGCACGGCGCTCGGCGCACAGTGATTGTGAGGAGAGGAGAAGGATCATGTATCGCTTCAAAGGTTTTACCGAAAAGGCCAACACCGCGCTGAACCTCGCCATAGAGGCGGCGCAGGATATGGGCCATTCCTATATCGGCACAGAGCATATCGTGCTCGGCCTTCTGCGCGAGGGCACGGGGGTGGCCGCTCAGGTGCTGGAGGCGCACGGCGTCACGGCGGAGGACTATGCCCAGCGCATCCTTCAGGCGGAGCCCGGAGGACAGGCGAGGTTGCTCTCACCGGACGATTTCACACCTCGTTCCAAAAAGACCATGGAGATGGCTATATTGGAGGCGGCGCAGCTGCAAAACGGTTATGTCGGCACCGAGCATATTTTGCTCGCCGTTCTGCGGGACAGTGAGAGCGTGGCCATGCGCCTGCTGTTTTCCATGGGTGTGCGCGACCGCGAGATCGCCGAGGATATCGCGAACAGCATCGGGGGAGAACCGATGCAGACCGTGCAGGGCGGCCCTGGTGCCGGTTCTCGCAAAACCGGCGGAAAAACCCCTTCTCTCGACCAATTTGGGAGGGACCTCACCGCTCTGGCCAAAGAGGGTAAAATCGACCCCGTCATCGGGCGCTCCAAGGAAATCGAGAGGGTGGTGCAGATTCTGTTGCGCCGCACCAAGAATAACCCCTGCCTCATCGGTGAGCCGGGTGTCGGAAAGACGGCGATCGCCGAGGGACTTGCCCAGAAGATCGCATCCAACGAAGTGCCGGAGCTCCTGCGCGGCAAACGGGTGGTGGCCCTCGACCTCACCGGTATGGTGGCGGGCACCAAATACCGCGGCGATTTTGAGGAGCGCATTAAAAACGCCCTCGACGATGTGATCAAGGCCGGCAATGTGATTCTCTTTATCGATGAAATTCACACGATCATCGGTGCCGGCGCCGCCGAGGGGGCCGTGGACGCGGCCAATATCCTCAAGCCGAGTCTCGCACGCGGAGAGCTTCAGGTGATCGGTGCGACCACCTTGGAGGAATATCGCAAGCACATCGAAAAAGATGCCGCGCTCGAACGGCGGTTCCAGCCCATTGTGGTGGGGGAGCCGACGCCGGAGGAAACGGTGCAAATCCTGCGCGGGCTGCGGGATAAATATGAGGCACACCACAAGGTCAAGATCACAGACGAGGCGATCGAGTCCGCCGTTTCTCTCTCCGTTCGCTATATCGCCGACCGCTTTTTGCCGGACAAGGCTATCGATCTCATCGACGAGGCCGCGTCCCGCGTGAGGTTAAAGGCGTTTACCGCCCCGCCCAACCTGAAAAATCTGGAGGACGAGGTCAAGCGCCTGGCGGAAGAAAAGAAGGCCGCCGTGAATGAGCAGGATTTCGAGCGCGCCGCCCGGCTGCGCGACGAAGAAAAAGAGATGACCGAAAAACTGGAGGCGGAAAAAGCCGCTTTCGACGAGAAAAACGCCGGTATTACCGGCGAGGTGACCGCGCGGGATATCGCGGAAGTGGTGTCCGGCTGGTCGGGAGTGCCCGTGACGCAGCTGACCGAGGCGGAAGGGGAACGACTGCTGCATATGGAAGACGTGCTGCATAAACGTCTGGTGGGGCAGGACGAAGCGGTCAGCGCGGTGTCCCGTGCCATTCGGCGGGGGAGAGTGGGGCTCAAAGACCCCAAGCGTCCCATCGGTTCTTTCATCTTCCTCGGCCCCACGGGAGTGGGCAAAACCGAGCTCTGCAAGGCGCTGGCGGAGGCGATGTTCGGGGATGAAAACGCCCTTGTGCGGCTGGATATGTCCGAGTACATGGAAAAACACACGGTTTCCCGCCTGATCGGGTCTCCTCCCGGCTATGTCGGTTACGATGAGGGCGGTCAGCTGACCGAGAAAATCCGCCGCAAGCCGTACTCGGTCGTCCTCTTCGACGAGATTGAAAAAGCGCACCCCGATGTTTTCAATATGCTGCTGCAAATTCTCGACGACGGCGTGCTCACCGACGCGCAGGGCCGCAAGGTCGATTTTAAGAACACCGTCATCATCATGACCTCCAATGTCGGCGCGCGAAAACTCACGACCCCTCAGGTGTCTTTCGGGTTCAGCAGTTCGCAGGACGAGGGACAGAAAGCCGACCGCGAAGCGGTGCTTGAAGAGCTCAAATCGCTCTTTCGCCCGGAGTTTCTCAACCGTGTGGACGACATCATCGTCTTTTCCAAACTCACCGAGGAGAACATTCGGGAAATCGCGCGGAGGATGCTCTCGTCTCTCGATTCCCGCATGGAGGAACTGTCTATTCGCTTGACGGTGACCGACGCGGCGATTGCCGAAATCGCCAAGGAGGGATTCGACCCCGTTTACGGGGCGCGTCCCCTGCGCCGCGCCATTCAGGCGAAAATCGAGGACCCGATCTCCGAGAAGATGCTGGACGGAACCTTCCGGGCGGGGGATACCGTGCGGGTGGACGCGCAAGCCGGCGCCCTGACTTTTGAAAAGGCAGAGGCCGGGGAAAGCGGCGCATAAGGACTTTCTCAAGACGGGTGGAATATAAGGCAACGGAGCCGCGGAGCCGGCGGAATTCGGCGACGCGGCCCCGCCTTTTTTCTCCTGTTGGGCATGTGGAGACGGCTGTATTGATGTCAAGGGGGTGGAAGCCAAATAGGCTCGGAAGTTCTTGATGTCAGGCACTTTTCGGCTTTCTACTTCTTCGGGCAGGTGGAGATGGTAATCGCTCCGAGAGAACTTATCCACGGAGACACGAATCAAAAAAATGTGAGAGTGGAGTTGCCGAGATAGATGTCATTAAGTGGGGCTTGTGGATTAGATGTCGGCTTGCACGCTGTCTTTGATACAAGGGAAATCCCAGTAAACAAGGGCTTTCAGAGGTTTTGTTCCGTCGGAGGCTCTCTTTTTTTATGTCCATTTTCTGGTTTTCAGCGACTTTGCCCAAGATGATTTGAACCAGCCCGAACCGTCCATTTGAACCAGTTTGAGGCAAAATCAAAAGATATAGGGCAAAACCGCACGAAGGAAAGTAGGTGCGGAATTACGCAACATATGGTACA
>CAZGXK010000041.1:0-11791 GCA_964529775.1 uncultured Eubacteriales bacterium | reverse complement strand
CGGTACCGTACGGGCAATTGTTCGCGGAATCGAAGAGCCGTTCCGAACTGGTGGCGACTTTTCTCGCGGTGCTGGAACTGATGAAATCGAAGCGTATCACCGTCACCGGAAACGGGGACAGCGCTCGGGTGACCATATGGCATAACCAATCCGGTGAACAAGGGGGAGAGGGCGCTTGACATCGGAAAGACAGCTTCGCGCACAGGCGGAAGCGGCCATTTTTGCCAGCGGCGAGCCGTTGAGCATCCGGCGGTTATCGCAGGCTCTTGACCTTGAGGAGAAAATCACCGAGACTTTGTGTGAATCGCTGAGGCACGAGTATGAGGTGCGAGGCGGCGGCATACGTCTCCTGAGACTGGATGACGCCTATCAGTTTTGCACCGCCGAAGAATGTGCCGATGCCGTGCGACGAGCGCTAGAAATTCGTCGCAATACCCCGCTTTCCCAAGCTGCTCTCGAAGTCCTCGCCGTCATCGCCTACAACCAGCCCGTTACTAAGGCGTTTGTCGAGCAGGTGCGTGCGGTGGACTGCGGCGCGGTGATTCAGGGCCTGATACAAAAGCATCTTATCGAAGAGCGCGGGCGTCTGGACCTTCCCGGCAGACCGTTGCTTTACGGGACCACACAGGATTTCTTGCGCTGCTTTCAGCTTCGTTCCCTATCGGATCTTCCCCCTCTTCCGGATGGGGAGGAACAACAGACACTGGGTGAAGAGATAGGGGAGAGGGCATAATCATCGGCATAAAAAGGGGGGCGGGTCGGTTGATGGTGCTGAAAGTGTTCGGCTTCGCTTGCCTTGGGATTCTTGTGCTGTTCGTGCTGATGTTTTTCATCCCGATACGTATTCAAATTCAATATATCGGCGGTTGGCACATTACAGTTACTCTTTTGGGCATAATTCCGATTGTCCGGCTGCCGCGTCCCAAAAAGAAGGTCACCTCCCAAAAAACGCCGCGGTCGCCCGACGAAAGCCCTTCCAAGAAAAAAACGGGAGGATTGCCGGACGCATTCAGGGAGCTTTTCGCGGAAGAGGGCGTATCCGGAGTACTGGCATTCGTTCGAAAGCTGGTATCTCTTTTCCGGTCTACCCTTTCCCGCCTGTGCCGGTTTGTGACAGTACGGCAAATGTTGCTTTTTGTGCAAATCGGAGCGTCTGAGGCAAAAGACACGGCAGTGAGAACGGGCACCGTTTGTTCTGCTTTGTACCCGGCGCTCACGGCATTAAGCTCGGTGGTTCGGGTGCGACAAAGGCGAGTGGAAGTGGTGCCGGATTTTCGCACGGGACAGACCCTTGCGCGGATGAGAACCGTTATTTGGCTGTGGCCTTTCGGAATTGCTGCGGCCGGGATAGCTTGCCTTATCGGCCTCTATCGCACCGTTTCCGACGAGAAATCGTTGGCTTTTATGAAGAGGAGAGAAGAATAATGGAAAAACACGTACACGCTTTGCTGGATGCTTCTATAGAGAAAATCCGAGATATGGTGGATGTCAACACGGTGGTGGGGGATCCCATTCACACGGATGACGGTATCACGATCATCCCGGTGTCACGGGTGTCCTACGGTTTCGCTTCCGGAGGATCGGATCTCCCCAATAAGGCAAACCGCGATATTTTCGGTGGAGGAAGCGGCGCCGGCGTCACGGTGGTGCCGGTGGCGTTTTTGGTGGTGACAAAAGGTGAAGTGCGTATGCTGCCGGTGGTTGCCAAGCCGGACAGCGGAGACCGTGTCATCAGCATGATTCCGGACGTGGTGGATAAAATCACCGCTCTGTTCAAGAAAGAGCCCGCCTCTCAGGCCCCCGCGCCCTCTCCCGAGCAGACGGATGATATCCGTCTCGATTGAGGAAGACCGACCCATGGCTGTGATGCGTTTGCAAAAGCTGCTCTCCGAACGGGGTATCTCCTCCAGACGGGGCGCGGAAGAACTCATTCGCGAGGGTAAAGTGAAAGTCAACGGGCATACGGCGCAGCTCGGCGAAAAAGTTGACGATCATCAAGACATCGTCACGGTTCGCGGGAAAAAACTCGGTAAAGCGCCGATGCCGGTGTATCTTATGCTCAATAAACCGCGCGGGTATGTGACCACTTTGCAGGATGAACAGGGGAGAAAATGCGTGGCGGATTTGGTGCATGACGCCGGGACCAGGGTGTACCCAGTGGGGCGCCTCGACAGGGAGTCCGAGGGATTGCTGCTCATGACCAACGACGGGGATTTTGCCAATGCCATCACTCATCCTTCGCAGCATGTGCCAAAAGTGTACCGTGTATCACTTCGCGGGGCGGTGTCGGAGGATAGCCTCAGAGCTTTGAATCAGGGGCTAGAGATAGAGGGGAGACACACTGCTCCCGCCCGGGTTACAGTGATGCAAACCGTGCCGGAGCGTACGGTGGTCGAGGTAGTACTCACCGACGGACGCAATCGAGAGATACGCCGGATGTGCGAAGCGGCGGAGCTGGAAGTGCTTCGTCTGCGCAGAATTGCGATCGGCCCCGTCCGTCTGGGCGGGCTTAAGACGGGCGACTGGCGTCATCTGACGGCGGACGAAGTGAGGCGTTTGCTCCTTGAAACGCACACTCAAAAAAAAATTGCCGCCCGGTACATCAAAGAGGGGAGAGCGGCAATTCGTCACTAGAATAGTTCCAGCGGAAGTTAACGAGCCTATTAATTTGTCGCAAAGAGGCGGCATGGGGCTCTCATTGCGACAGCATGGAAATACAGTCGCTTAAGCGATCGACCACAAGATCCGGCCGAATAGGCGAAAGGCCGAGATCTTCTTTTTTTGTTTCCCCGCTTAAAACCAAAATACTGAACAGTCCCTGCTTTTTGCCGGATATCCGTGTATAACCGATCTCCGCACATGGCGCAGTAGGAGAGAGGAATTCCCGCCAAACGGCTTGCACATTCAAAAATATCCCGTTCCGGCTTTCCGATGACTCTGTCCGGATATCGGCTGGTGCTCGCGTAAATGAGTTCCGCAAACGACCCCAAATCCGGCATAAATCCCGTTTCGGTGGGACAGTTCAAATCGGGGTGAGTGGCGATATAGGGAAGGCCCTCCCTCACATAATCACAGCAGTCGCGCAGTTTCTGATAAGTCAATTCGGTATCAAACGCCGTAAGCACCATATCGGGAGAAGATTCAGTCAAGGCAACACCCATTTCAGAAAGTTCCTGTTTCAGGAAAGTGTTTCCGAGAACCCAGATTTTTTTTCCGGGATAATCGCGAAGTAGAATCTTCGCAGCGGCCTGTCCACTGGTGAGCAGTTCGTTCTCGGAGATCTCAATGCCCATGCTCAGCAACTTCTCTCGGTACATTTGGCCGCTTTTGGAGGAATTGTTGGTTAAAAAGATGAATTTTCTGCCACTGCTTCTCACTGCCTGTAAAAACGACAGAGTACCCTCGATCAGGCGGTTGCCGAGATAGATGGTACCGTCCATATCCAAAAAGAAGCAACGGATGTCCCTCATCGAATGGATTTTTGTGTGCACGCTTCATCACCTTACCCGTGAGATTTCTTACTTTCTTCTTCGGAAGATCGGGGAGCGGGAGGATGCACATTCGACAGAGGATGACTTTCTAGGGCGTTTTGAATCTGATCATTGCTCAGATGGGTATAGATTTCCGTGGTTCCGAGATTCTCATGCCCAAGAATTTCCTGAAGCACGCGAATATCCACATGGCCGTATTGATACAACATAGTGGCCGCGGTGTGCCTGAGCTTATGGGTGGATAAATCCTGAGCGCCCTCCACTTGGCTCAAATACCGTTTCACCACATAATGAATTCCCTGTAGACTGATTCTTTTTTTTAAGCGGCTTAAAAAAAGAGCATCGGTATGCACACCGTCGTGAGGACGGACCTGCAAATAGGTCTCCAGCGCCTCCATGCAGGCGTCGTTGAGATAGACCTGACGCTGTTTGTTGCCTTTTCCGTGTATTCTCAGAGTGCGGTCGCTGTGTATGTCCCGCATATTGATGGCGGCAAGTTCCGCACGGCGGAGCCCGCAGTTCAGCAGCAGAGTGAGCATACAAAAATCACGCTGGGAGAATTCACTCGTAGATAATGCCGCTGTCTGGAGCAATTCTTCGGATTGCTCAATTGTTAAATATTTAGGTAAAGATTTATCAATTTTTGGAACTCCGATAGAACGCAGGGGATTCTCGGCCAAGCGGTGGGTTTCATCCGTGAGATAGGTAAAAAAGCGGCGCAGGGAAGTGGTCTTGCGCGCACGGGTACGGTTGCTGTTTCCGCGCTCCTCGCGAAGGTAATTCATATATTCATAGACATCCGTCACAGTGACCGTACGAATATCTTCAAGCGTGACATCGTCAATCGGAATCTCATCCAACGGGAGATCCTCCGACACGGAATGACACTGAAGCTTACGAAAGCGGAAAAAGGTGCGAAGATCTAAAAAATATTCATCTACGGTATGAGAGGAACGACCCTTCACCGTTTCAAGGTAACCCAAAAACTCGCGCAGTATCATTGGGCACTGGCGCAAATAATTCTGATTCATCACGGATGTCCTTTCATCAAACGGAGAATATGATAGAGGAAAGCTAAGTGGTTCAGGCTCTTAACTATACAAAATCAATATTTTGTATAGTTAAGAGGGGGAGAAAGCAAGAAAAAGGGGACACGGTTTTTGGTATCTCATTGATTTATCCATCTTCATTATCGGTTTCTTCCAAACGCAGAACTTCAGCGGATGTGCTTTCATCCCATTTCTCGACTTCCTTTAAGCGACGCTGAATGGCGCGCGTGCGCACGCCGACTAGCTGATCCAGTTCTTTGTTCGCCTGTTCAATGCGTTGCTGCGTGATTTGTAATATATCTCCGAACTTATCGAACTCCGTGCGGACAGCACCCAGTATTGTCCACACTTTTCCGCTTTTCTTTTGAATGGCCAGTGTTCGGAATCCCATTTGCAGGCTGTTCAGTAAGGCCGCCATTGTGCTTGGTCCTGCAAGATTGACGTGATAGTCCCGCTGCAAAATTTCGACCATTCCGCGGTTAACCGCTTCGGCATAAAGCCCTTCGGCCGGCAGAAACATAATACCGAAATCCGTAGTATACGGAGGCTCAATATATTTGTCATGAATATCTTTTGCAAAACTTTTGATACGATTAACCAAAATGTTTGCCGCCGTCTGAACGGCATCGGCCGATCCGCTCTCATAGGCGTCTTGCAGAGCGAGATAGGCGTCGCTTGGGAACTTGGAATCGATCGGCAAATACACATGGTTTCCGTTTTCTCCCGGCAATTTGACGGCGTATTCCACCGTATTTCGGCTTCCGGGAACCGTGGCGACGTTGGTGGCGTATTGTTCCGGCGCCAAAATGTCTTCCAATATCGCTCCCAGCTGAATTTCCCCTAAAATGCCTCGGGTTTTGACATTAGAGAGCACTTTCTTGAGATCACCCACACCGGAAGCCAAAGTCTGCATCTCGCCTAAGCCCTTATAAACTTGTTCCAGCCGTTCATTGACCAGCTGAAAAGACTGAGTCATCTTGTTTTCCAATGTTATCTGGAGTTTTTCGTCTACCGTTTGGCGCATGGCATCCAGTTTTCGATTGTTGTCTTCCTGAATGTATTGCAATCGCTGTTCCATGGTCTGGCGCATGGCATCCAGTTTTTGCTCATTGGTCAGCTCGAAAGTTTTTAAGCGGGATTCTATCTGTTGCATGGAAGAGACCACCGTGCGCTGGAGCGTTTCCTGCTTTTGCTGAAGCTGCGCATCCATCAAGGTCAGCTGCTGTGCCTGCGACGCTCCCTGAGCCTGTACCGCCTTGTCCATTGCGCTCAGCGTCTCTCCCTCCTGATATTTCCGGAGAGACAGTTCACGGACCTCTCGGATCAACCGGGAGGTTCGCACGATATTCACGACCGACAGCACGGCCGTCAAAAGAATATCCGCTATCAGCAAGGCAGCTATCCCCCACTGCGCCATATCAAAAACCCTCCTCTGTTTTCTGCAAGGCGAAGTGAATCTCCTCTTCGCTGTCAAAGGTTAACCCTCTGCTTCGGTCCTCGTCTTCATGCCCGCACACCGAGCGGTAATCGCAGTAGCGACAAGCATTGTGGGTGGCATCCCGAAGAGGAAGAGCGTCAACCTCGCCCTCTCTCAATGATTTTGCCATCTCCGCGAGCAGATTTCGGGCTTTCCGGCCAAGCGCACCAAATTCGGCGAGAGACATCACGGAAGAAGAGCTGTCCCATTCGCCGGATTTTTTTCGTTTAGCGGGAATAAAAACTCCTTGTAACGAAGGCTCCATCGCACGAAGCACCTCTTCGTTGTCGATCAGCAAACCGTTCATATGCATCTGTTTGAAGCGTTTTTTTTCTATCTCTTCCTGTGTTATCGTGCCGTCTGTCTGCAGGATCACCGGTTTCGAGGGCATATACAACAAGCCTGCCGGTACCACGTCTCCATACCGCACGGCGCCGTTTTGCCAGATCGTCAGCATATACACAAGAAGTTGGAGATTTAATCCCTCCACCACGTCGGCTAAACTCCACTTCTTACTTCCGGTTTTATAGTCAATCACTCTCACATACGCTTTTCCACCCGAGCGATAAACGTCTACCCGGTCAATTTTACCGATAAGGCGCACGGTCGTGCCGTCGGAAAGAGATAAAGGGACAGGGGAAATCCCGTTGTGAACGGAAGATATGGGGAGTTCATAATCGACCGGGGTAAATGCGCACTGGCGCAGTTCACACACGGCGTGCCAGAGAAATTGACCGCACACACCCTGAAGGCGGCTCAACAGATAGAGAAATCTGCCGGGTTTGTCCTCGAATCCCCCCATTTCCTCATGGACATAACGCCGGACAGCGGCTTCGGCGTCTGCGAAGCAACGGGATTTATGAATATTTTTAACTCCTTCTTTCACATAAACGGGCAGCACGGTTTCCATCACAAAATGGGCCAGTGTACCGAACTCCAGTGTTCCCAGTTCCGCCTGACGGCGCGGATGAGCGCCAAGACCGTATTGACAGAAATAGGCAAATCGACATTGGTAAAATTTTTCCACTTTAGTGGCCGAAAGAGTCATGTTATCCCCAAAAAACGAACCGGCCTTTCGGGGATCATCAAAAGCCACCGGTGCATCTTCCGTAATTCTGGTCATGGCTTTAATACGCGATCTCATGCGGTCGTCAGACAAAAGCGCATGAGCCAGCGCATCGGAGAGAGGCGAATGGACATAGAATCCCTCTGCCATACGCTCAAACGCATCCTCTATGGTTTCAATATCATCGGCACTTATTCTGGCTTTGCGGGGTACGACTTGAGGCAAATGTGCGGTTACCGTGTGGCAGACAGAGGACGGCTCTCCTTTACTGCCATCCGGCAAAGTGAGCAAAGAGCTGATAAACAAGGCATCGGAAGGCGCCGAAAGAGCGACATATCCCAGAAAATGCTCGAAAGAAGTGTGCTGTTCGCAGAGATCCCGAAATGGGAGACCGAGATCCATCAACTGACGGCGTTCGACGGCACTGAACACGTTGTTCTCCTCCAAGACTGCCGGAAAAATTCCTTCATTGGCACCGAGAACAAAGACGACCTGCGGGTTGGAAAACCGCATACGGTCTACCTGCCCAATTTGAACCGCATCCATTTGCTGGGGAATCGAGCCGATGTCCGTCACGGAAGCTCCGCCCTGCAACAGGTCGGTGAGCTGCGCGGCGTTCATGGAGGTATGTTCAAAGATAAGGGCCATATCGTCGAGCAACCCCATCAGCGCTTCCCATACCTGTGATGTGTGTTGGGAGAGACCCATTTCTCCTATGGCGGTTAAATGTGCCGTCTGTCTGGCTATCATGCGGTCGATGCGGGATAAATGAATATATTTCATCACCGCCCGCACATACTGTTTACCGGTCACTTGTCCTTTCAAATCGTCGGAAAGGACCATAAGCGGTTCTACCAGACGTCTGCGAAGGCGATTGAGATGTTCCAGTTCTCTCCGGTCTTTTTGGTCGAAAACGGCGCCGTATTCTCTGGGATGTGACCGCCATTCTTCCCGAAACCGATCTCCGGATATATTCCAGGTAAATACATAATTTTCCAATCTGGCCGCCGAGGAGACGGAAAAACCAAGCAGTCCCGTTTTCATCAAGCGGATCAAACGCTGAGAGCGCCAGTCCCCCGTCGCAATATGAAGCGCAGTGAGTACGGCAATAAACAGCGTTTCAGGTAAAACAGGAGTGCGGCGGTCTATATAAAAGGGAACGCCCGCCTGTTCCAAGGCGGCATCCAGTACCCCGATATAGGTGCTAAGATCCCTTGCGGTTACCGCAATGCGGTTCGCGCGCATATTCTTTGTTCGTAACAAGCAGCGTATATCCCGCACAACCGCTGTGCACTCCTCATACACATCCGCACAGAGCGTTATATGAACCGCTTCGTCTCCGGAGAGATTCGTTGTATCCAACTGTTCATCCGTAAACGCTGTGGCCTCCAGTGTGGAAAGCTCATCGTTATGAAAACGATAAGGTTGGGATAAAACTATGGGATTTTCCGTCGGACATCCGTGCCGTCGCGCCGCATCTTGAAGAAGACGGGCAGTCTCTATCACGGTATAAAAACGGTCCAGTCCTCCGCTGGCATCATAAAGATGATCAGTACACAAAGTCACCGTCACCGATCTTGCCTGAACCAGAGCGACCTCGATCACCTGATATTCCGCGTGGGTAAAGCCGTAAAAGCCGTCGATAAAGACATCTTTGCCCACAAGGATGTCGGTCTGCGTAAGCCATTGGGCCAAAGCGGAAATCATATCCTGTTCGTCCATACCGCTCTGATCGACCAGTGCATCATAGGCTTCCAATAACAGCGAAAATTCGCCGGCCTTGCGGCGAAGAGTTCCTTTGGGGAGATTGCGTGCCGCGTCGCGGAGCATCGCGGAAGAAACGGCGGATTGTTTGCAATCGGTCGCCATCTCCAAAAACTGGCGCGCTTTTTGCGCAGGCTTTCCGGTGGAAAAAGAAGGCAGCCGATCATGCATCTGTGAGAGCGCATGCATCATAAGCATGAGCCGAGCGCCATCCGTCATCACTTTTACCGGCAGGTTCATCAGTTTTTCCGCCATATGAGAAAAGCTGAAGATTTGTACGCAGGAAGCTTCGCGGCTTCCTAAAGCATACACCAGAGCGCGTTCGGTCTCAAACGAGATCTGTTCCGGCACGAACAAAAAACATTCCTTTGCACCTTCTCTCAGGCACCGTCTCAGTTCCTCGTAGACACGGGTGCTTTTCCCATAGCCGGATCGTCCCAATATCAACCGCAGCATCCACTTTTCTCCTCTTCCCTTTTCTCCCGTTGTCAAGGCCGCCTTGCCATCTTCATCTTAAGGCGCTGAACGGTTATTCAGCGCCTTCGGAAGTCAACACCAAATTTTTGGATATCATCATTTAGGGCAAGCAGGATTCCACCGAATGTTGCAAAATGCCTATCCCCTCTTTTAAGATCCCGGTGTCGGCGATCAAGGGCGGCATCAGTTTGACCACACTGTCCGCTCTCCCGGCCAGTTCTACAATCAACCCGTTTTGGAAACAGGTATCGATCACATGTCTTGCCCAATCTTTTTGCGGCATCTGAGAACAGTCAAGGCCCCAGATATACCCTATTCCGCGGGCTCGCAAGCGGGAATCCAGCGAGAGAACATTTTCAAGCTCATTTCGGATAACCGTCTCACAACGGCAAACATTTTCGAGTATATTCTCTTGCTCCATGACTTCAAGGGCCGCCTTGGCAGCGACAAAAGCCGCCTGATTTCCCCGAAAAGTACCATTGTGCTCGCCGGGCTCCCAGATGTCATATTCCGGTTTAATCAGCGTGAGAGCCATGGGCAGGCCCAACCCGCTGATGGATTTGGAAAGAGCCACTATATCCGGCTGTACGCCGGTGCGCTCGAACGAGAAAAACTGCCCGGTGCGACCACATCCCACCTGGACATCGTCGACAATCATCAACATATCGTATTTATCGCAAAGAGCGCGTATGCCCTGTACAAAAGCGGTATCGAGCACATGAATACCGCCCTCGGCCTGAACCGTTTCCAATACAAAGGCGGCAGGATGATCCACTCCGCTGTGGTCGTCGTCAAGCACGGTCTCGATATAATCGAGAACATCGAGTTCCGGAAACATATAGGGCGCGGGAATATGGGTGACGTCGTGGAGAGAAACTCCTGCGCCAAGACGGGCCCCACGCTCGGTCGTCAAAGACAGGGCGGCGAGAGTCATCCCGTGAAAGCAGCCCATGAGCGCCATCACATTGGAACGATGCTTTATCTTGCGCACGATCTTTAACGCCGCTTCCATAGCATTCGTTCCCGTGGGGCCGGTAAACATCACTTTGTAATCGAGATTTCTGGGCCTCAGGATTTTTTGCTCAAAAGCGGTGAGAAAATCTCTCTTAGCCACGGTATACATATCGAGAGCGTGCATAATTCCGTCGCCCATGAGATAATCGATCACCTGACCCTTGATATACGGATGATTGTGACCGTAATTCAACGCTCCGGCACCGCAGAAGAAATCCAAATATTTTCTGCCGTCTTCGGCAGTCATATAGGCGCCTTTTGCGGTAGAAAACACCTGCGGGAACTTACGACAGTAAGAGCGCACATTGGATTCATACCGTTCAAAAATTTCCGTATCCATTCTCATTTCCGAACTCCCTTTAGAATCTTGCCTTGACTCGATTATTTGTAATAGCGAAGTAAGGCTATGACTTTGCCGAGCACCGTCACTTCACTTGTGATGATCGGCTCAAAAGCATCGTTTTCAGGCTGGAGGCGGATATGGTCACCCTCCATATAAATGCGTTTCACCGTTGCCTCCTCACCCAGAAGCGCCACCACAATATCCCCGTTGTTGGCAAGCGGAGTGCGGTGAACAATCACCACGTCACGGTCCAATATGCCCGCGCCGAGCATACTCTGACCTTGCACGCGCAGGGCGAACAGTTCCCCTGGTTCATATCCTCCCCCGGAATACGCGATGTAATCTTCTACATCCTGTACTGCTAAAATGGGTTCTCCGGCGGTGACCTTGCCGACCAGCGGTACCCGCGTCACATTTTCCCCGGGAAGATGAATTGCGCGGTTCAATCCGCTTTCACGGGAGATATATCCCTCGTTTTCCAGCAATTTTAAGTAAGCGTGCACCGTAGAAGTGGATTTGATCCCCGCGGCGGCGCAGATTTCCCGCACTGTCGGCGGCAGTCCCTCCTGCGCACGCTGGTGTAAAAAAGCCAAGACTTTTTGTTGCTTCTCATTGAGCGGTTTCACGGAGAATCAGCCCCTTTTTATCTCGTATCCGCAGCGGATGCCCCAGAATCCCCCTCGTACAGAAAGAGAAAAACTTCATAACGACATCGTGCGGACATCTCCCCCGCTTCGTATTATATCTCATGCGAACAAATTTTTCAACCGATTAATCGGATTTCGTGTTTATGCCCGCGATTTGTGAGGCCGAAAGGCGAAACCGAAAAGAAAAAATGAATGATGAAGTAAAACATACCTCTATATGATTTTACACCACTTTGGGGCGATGGACAAATATAGCAGCAATAATTGCCGGAGAAAAATACCGTCGGGCTTCGCTCCGATGACACTGTGGTGGCTGTAGGCAACAATACCTTAGGTCAATGTGATGTGTCCGGGTGGAAAGATATTCGGTTACCGTAAGAGTGAACCGCCCACCAAAAATATACTTATGGTGACCTCTAAAAACTCCTTTCTAAAGGCAAAAATTTCGTCAATTTAATATCCT
>CAZGXK010000040.1:0-11977 GCA_964529775.1 uncultured Eubacteriales bacterium | reverse complement strand
ATTATTTTTATGAAATCAATCCGAACGATATGGTCGATGTGGAACAGATGATCGCGAAGCAGGGGCTGGCGGACCTGCTGAAATACGCGCTGATCGTCGTTTCGATGATGCCGATTCTGTGCGCGGATCCCTTCATCCAGCGCTATTTCATCAAAGGCGTCATGATAGGGTCTGTGAAGGGATAAAGGTGTGGTGCTGTAACGATTTAGATGCCTTCCTCAGTGCGATTCCATACATAATGAGCGGCGGTACGCAGGGCGCCTGTACGGATGGACAATATGTATATCAGGCGGAGCTTTTCGACAAGAAGGCTGTGGACGGACATCAGGCGATCATTATTTATAAAATTGACGCATCCCGCTGGGAGATTACTGCGAAAAGCGACTATCTTCCGCTGGATCCCGCATCGGTTTCTATTCTGGACGCGGATTTTAAGCCGCTCGCTTCTTATGAAGGAAATGATCTGGGAATTGGAAAACAGTGTCTGGATTGCGACGACGAATATATTTATCTCGGCGACAGCGGCGTGCTGTCGTCACAGCAATAGAGAGGGGCAAACCCTGCCATTATAGCCGCGCCGCAGACAAGGCCCGACAGCGGCAAGGACGTCAGAGCGGAAAGGCCCGGTGCAAGTTTTCGCCGGAGGCCGCCGCTCTGTTTTTTTAACGGGCGGGCGCCGCCGGCTGTTACGAAATTATTGCATAGCTCTCAAAACTTTTTCACCCCAGCGGTTGACAAATAAAAGGCAGCGTGCTAAAATACCTACAAATCAGATAGGTTTAGTAATTAAGAGGTGCGTTGTATGAGACAAATGTATGGGCCGCGGCGATGTTGTTTGTGACAGAAGAGCACAGGCATATTTCATGTGTAATCAGAAGAATCGTTTCAGCCAAAACACAGTAAGGAGCGTACAGTATGAAAGTCTATGAGAGAATTACCGATTTAATTGGCGGAACCCCGCTGTTGAAACTGACGAACTACGGAAAAGAGCGCGGCCTCGGCGCAGCGATCTACGGGAAACTGGAATACTTCAATCCCGCCGGCAGCGTAAAGGACAGGATTGCGAAGGCTATGCTCGACGACGCTGAGGCGAAGGGCGTTCTGAAGCCTGACACGGTCATAATTGAGCCGACCAGCGGCAACACGGGCATCGGGCTTTCGGCCGTGGCGGCGTCAAGAGGATATAAAATCATTCTCACCATGCCGGAAACCATGAGCATCGAACGCCGGAATCTTTTGAAAGCCTACGGTGCGGAGCTTGTTCTGACTGAAGGGGCAAAGGGAATGAAAGGGGCGATCGCCAAGGCGCAGGAGCTGGCGGAGGCAACGCCGAACAGCTTTATCCCCAGCCAGTTCACGAATCCCGCGAACCCGGCGGTTCACCGCAGTACCACGGGACCCGAAATCTGGGAGGACACGGACGGCAAGGTGGATATCTTTGTCGCGGGCGTCGGAACGGGCGGTACCGTGACCGGTGTGGGCGAATATCTGAAATCGCAGAATCCTAACGTTAAGGTGGTCGCTGTCGAACCGGCAGGCTCGCCTGTTCTTTCCAAAGGGACAGCCGGCCCGCATAAGATTCAGGGCATCGGAGCCGGCTTTGTGCCGGATACGCTGAACACGGATATTTATGATGAAATTATTACCGTTGAGAACGAAGACGCTTTTGAGACCGGCCGCGTTCTTGCCCGCAAAGAAGGATTACTGGTCGGCATCTCGTCCGGCGCTGCGGTTTTTGCCGCGACCGAACTTGCAAAACGCCCTGAAAACAAAGGCAAGTTTATCGTCGCACTCCTGCCGGATACCGGCGAACGCTATCTTTCCACTCCCATGTTCGCTGAATGATTCAATGATTTTCCGCTAAGCGAGGTGCTGTCATGAAGACGCGGTTTACGGATATCCATCGTAATGCGGCCCTTCTGTCAGCCGAAGAAAAGGCTCGTTTCTTCGGCGGCTTCGCTGTGCTTTGCCGCTGTTTGTGTCATTTTCGCAGGCGGCAGTTTCAGCTGTAAATAAAGACGATTTCCAAGCGAAACAAACTCCGCCTGATTGCACGATTTTTCCGTCGCGGAAATCAAGCGGAGTTTTTCTGTCTGTAAGGAAGAAGTCGGCGATGGCATACCGCGATTCTGTGCCGGATCATGGGGAACACTGTTTCACAGAGGGATTCTGTCCGCGAAAACAAAAACGGGAGAAGTGTGTTCTTCCGCCGCGGAAACTTCAAATGACATAATCATTCGCGTATTTCTTTTTTTGCAAATCGAGAATATCCTGCAGGGTAATGCTGTCCAGATATTCCGTGATAACGCGGTAGAGGCCCTGCCAAACCGGAAGGGTACTGCAGTCCGCGCTGCGCTCGCAGGTAACGGGCGACTCTTCCGCACAGGGAACCGGCGCCAGACTTCCCTCGGTCAGGCGCAAAATCTGTCCCACCGTATACTTATCCGGGGAATTTGCAAGCATATATCCCCCTTGAAATCCCCGTGATCTTTTCAGAATGTTTCCCCTGTTTAAGATCGGGACAATTTGCTCCAGATATTTCTTTGACATGCCCTGCCGATTCGCAATGTCCTTAAGCGACACATAGCCCCCGTTTTGATGCTCCGCGAGGTCGACCAGCATTCGCAGGGCGTAGCGTCCCTTTGTGGATATTTTCATGACGGTTCACCTCAATCTCTTATAACCCTATAATACCATATATTTCGTAGGTTTTCAAAACTATTTTCTGTGCGGCCACGAAAAAGAAAAGAGGATCATTGTGACATTTCAGCAGCTTCATTACGCTATAACAATTTCAGAAACGGGCTCCATCAATAAGGCGGCCGAAATTTTATACGTTACGCAGCCTTCCTTAAGCGGCGCAATCCGGGAACTTGAAAAAGAATTGGGAATGACGCTCTTTTATCGGGGCGGCAAAGGGGTGACGCTGACGCCGGAGGGAGCGGATTTTATCCTTTACGCCAGGGAGCTATACAGTCAGTATGAAGGGCTGATAGACCGTTTTGGCAAGTCGAAAAGCCAGAAGAAAAAGTTCCGCGTCTCAACGCAGCACTATTCGTTTGCTGTGAAGGCCTTCGTAGAACTTGTTCGTCAGTTCGATACCTCACAATATGAATTTGCCGTGATCGAGACGAAGACGAAAGACGTTATCTCGGATGTTGCAAGTCTGAAAAGTGAAATCGGCATTTTGTATCTGAGCGAATTCAATCGGTCGGCCATGGGGAAGCTGCTGCGGACCGCGGGATTGACATTTCATCATCTTATTGACTGTAATGCGTATGTATATTTATGGGCGGGCCATCCGCTGGCGGTCAGGAGCAGTATTAAATTTGAAGAATTACGCGACTATCCGTGCCTTTCGTTTGAGCAGGGCGATACGACCTCCTTCTATTTCACGGAGGAAATACTGGGAACCATGGACTATCTGCGGACAATCAAGGCCAACGACAGAGCGACAATGCTGAATCTGATGATCGGCTTAAATGGGTACACCCTTTGCTCCGGCATCATTTGCGAAGAGCTGAACGGAAGCGATTATGTCGCGGTTCCCTTTGATTCCAGCTCCGTTGCGGAAAGCAGCACAATGGAAATCGGCTATATTACAAGAAAAAACACATTGCCGAGTATTATCGGAAATCTCTACATACAGAAAATCAGGGAATATCTTGGAATCGCGGAAGGTGATGAAAGTGCCGGTTCAATTCGCATATAGAAAGAACCTTTAGCTTCGTATTGCTTTTTTTTATTGGACACGCTGCGGGAACCTATGTATAATATGGGCGTAGTTGAATAATAAAACCTCGAAAAGGAGAAGAGCAATGGCAAACAGCAAAGATATTAAGGATTCCAAAAACTGGGGATTTGAAACGAGACAGCTCCATATCGGTCAGGAGCAGGCCGATCCTACGACAGATGCGCGCGCCGTACCGATTTACGCGTCCACTTCTTTCGTATTTCATAACTCGGAACACGCGGCGGATCGTTTTGGCTTACGGGACCCGGGCAACATTTACGGGCGCCTGACAAATCCGACCAATGACGTTTTCGAACAGCGCATTGCCTCGTTGGAAGGCGGCGTTGCGGCTCTCGCTACGGCATCCGGCGCGGCGGCAATCAACTATACAATCAACGCTCTGGCAAAAAGCGGAGAGCACATTGTTGCGTCCAAGACGATTTACGGCGGCACGTACAACCTTTTGGCGCATACTCTGCCGCTTACTAACAATGTTACGGCGACATTCGTCGACCCTGATGTCGAAGGTTCCTTCGAGGCGGCGATTCAGGACAATACAAAGGCGATTTTCATTGAAACACTTGGCAACCCCAATTCAAATGTCATCGATATCGAAAAGGTAGCGGCGATTGCCCATGCGCACGGAATCCCGCTGGTGATCGACAACACATTCGCAACGCCTTACCTGGTGCGGCCGATTGAATACGGCGCGGATATTGTCGTTCACAGCGCGACCAAATATATCGGAGGTCATGGAACGGCTATCGGCGGCGTTATCGTAGACGGCGGAAAGTTCGACTGGAAGGCGTCGGGGAAATATCCGTGGATTTCGGAAGCCAATCCGTCGTATCACGGGATTTCCTTTGCGGACGCTGTTGGGCCGGCTGCGTTTGCGACATATATTCGCGCGATTCTGCTGCGCGATACCGGTTCCACATTATCGCCGTTCCATTCATTCCTTTTCCTGCAAGGGCTTGAAACATTATCACTGCGGGTGGAGCGCCATGTGGAAAACGCCTTAAAAATTGTCGATTATTTAAACAACCATCCGCAGGTGGAGGCCGTTCATCATCCGTCGCTTGAAAGTGAGCCAAGCCATAAGATTTATCAGAAGTACTTCCCGAACGGCGGCGGTTCCATTTTTACATTTGAGATTAAGGGCGGCGAGGAAGACGCGAAAAAATTTATTGATAATCTTGCGATTTTCTCATTGCTTGCGAATGTGGCGGATGTGAAATCGCTGGTTATCCATCCGGCGTCCACGACGCATTCACAGCTTGAGCCGGACGAATTGCTCGACCAGGGCATTAAGCCCAACACGATTCGGTTGTCTATTGGCACCGAAAGCGTGGAGGATTTGATAGAGGCGCTTGACACCGCATTTTCCGCAGTAAAATAATCAATCATTTTTCGGGCAAACGATAAGGGGCCGCTGCAATCGCATTGCAGCGGCCTCTTATTGCGCATTGGTGCGGCTTCTTATTTCGCATTGGTGCGGTCCCTTATTGCGCATCGGTGCGGCTTCTTATTTCGAATTGCAGCGGATTCTTATTTGCGGAAGGTTCGATTTCAGGTCGCGGAAAGCGCCTGCACCTTTTCCCTCTGCTCAAAAAGGACACAGCCGCCGGTATGATCCTCTGTCAGGAGATTTTGCTCCCGCAGTTTGGTAAACAGCGGAGAGTGACACACGCTGCGAAGGGAGGCGTTTTTGACATTGATATCCGAGTACGGCGAAAACGGGCACGGCTCGGCGCCGCCGTAGGGATTGATGTGGAAAAATCCGCGCCCCGCCGCGAGACATCCGCCGGAACTTTTCTCATCGCCGGGAAACGAGATAAAAACCATATCGGAATAGGCGTCTCTCATCTCGGTCAGACGCCCTCGGAGATAGTCCCGCTCTTCTTTTCCCGGGGCAAGACCCGCGCTGTCCCCCGATACCGGAACCCATTCCACATAGATGACGGCTTGACATCCGCTGTCGCGCAGATCGTCGAGAAAATCCCTGCCGGTGACCTCCCGCAGATTAGCGGTCGTCACGGTGACGGAGACTCCGAAAACCAGGTGTCCGTCTCGCAGACTTTCCATCGCCGATCGCGCCCGCTCATAAACACCGTCGCCGCGCCGTCCGTCGGTTTTCTCCCGTTTTCCCTCGATGCTGATCATCGGAAGCAGATTGCGTTTTTGACGGAAAAGGCGTAAATACCGGTCGTCGAGGAGCGTACCGTTGGTAAACAGAGGAAAGAGGATATCGGGGTGGTTTCCGGCGATCTCCACGACGTCACGGCGCAAAAGCGGCTCTCCGCCGGCGAGCAAAATAAAGCTGATACCGAGTGCCTCGGCCTCAGAGAAGATTCTTTCCCAGTCCTCACGGGTCATGGGACGCGAAGACGGATTGTCCTCCGTGTGAAACTGGCGGGAATAGCACCCCGCGCAGTGCAGATTACAGGCGGATGTGATGCTGGCGATCAAGAAAGCCGGGATGTGTTCCCCGTTTTCCTCCGCTTTTGCCCTCCTGCGGGAGGCGTCCCTGGCGGAGATCGCGAAGCGGGCCATATAAGCGCTCTCCCTCGGATTCCCGGCGGTTACTCTCACGGCCCTCTTGACAAGATTTTCAACGCCCTTTTGCAAATAGGCGGCAAGATCAAACCCGTCCGCTTCCATTCGATTCGCCTTCTCCCGCATCGGGTTGTCTGAGTTTCCCGATGATTTCATACAGTGTGGTATACAACATCCGCGCCTTTTCCGGTTCCACGTCGAGGCAGGCGGCGAGCCGTCCGGGCACCGACAGAGCCTTCTCCCGCAGCGCTTCGCCCTCTTGGGTGACGGTGACCATCACATCCCGCTCGTCTTCGGCGGACCGCCGCCTCTCGACCAACCCCTTGTCCTCCAGCCGTTTGAGAAGGGGAGTGAGTGTACTGGAATCGAGCGTGAGTCTCTGCCCCACTTCCTTAACCCGAAGCTGTTTGTGCTCCCACATCACCATCATGGTGATGTACTGGGTATAAGTCAGGCCCAGCTCGTCGAGATAGGGCTTGTACGCCTTCACAATTTCCTTGGCACAGACGTAGAGCGGGAAGCACAACTGATTTTCCAGCTTCAGCGGGTCAAAGCGGCGGCTCATGTGCCGCTTCCTTCCTGCGAGACGACCCGTCTCGCAAAATCCGCCGCCGCCCGCAGATCACCGCTGTCGGGCTTTCCTTTGTGCAGCATCAAAAATTCCCCGCGGCAGGAAAATTCTTCCTCGGAGAGGGGAATCTTCTTTTCCGCCAACGGCTTTTCCAGCATCTTGCGTATCGACTTCAGCATCGCCGAGGAACTCACGGCAACCGCCTTTTTCACGGTGACTCCGATACCCCCGATAAACGTTTTGACCTTATCGTCCACGTCAAAAGCGTAGGGTGCCGTACAGAGAAACAGAATATCCGTATCGGCATCGAGCGGTACGGCAATCGATTTCGCTTCCACGCCCACCGCATCAGCCACGGCCTGCGCGAGCTTTTGGGTCTTCCCGCCTCTGGAATAATAGCGAACAGCGATCGTCATCTTTCATGCGCCTCCCTTTTTCGTCTATGAACGCACTCGTACGGGCACAGGCATCACAACTCTCGGCAAGAGCCGGATTTCCGGCTTTTCCGCGCTCAGAGCAGCGCTTCCACTTCCTCTTTCACCCGGTCCATGGAATCGGTGGGCTCAAAACGGGCGGCAATCCGGCCGCTGCGGTCGATGAGGAACTTCGTGAAATTCCATTTGATCTTGCCGTTGTCTTTGTACTCTTTATCCATCTTTTTGACTACAGGCTTCAGCACCATCCCCATGGGGCCGCGAAACCCCCCGAAAGTGGTATTTTCCGTTAGATACCGGTAAAGTGGGATCGCGTTCTCGCCGTTGACGTCGATTTTGGAGAACTGCGGAAAAGTGATCCCGTAACGGCTGTCGCAAAAATCGTGGATTTCCTCATCGGTTCCCGGCGCCTGCTCCATAAACTGATTGCAGGGAAAATCGAGAATTTCAAGCCCGTCTTCGTGGTACCGATCGTACAGATTCTGCAGCTCCTCGTACTGCGGGGTAAATCCGCACCGGGTTGCCGTGTTGACAATCAGCAGCACCTTCCCTCTGTACCCGGAGAGCGGCACATCGCTTCCGTCTTGCGCCTTGACCGTAAAATCATAAATGCTCATTTCCGAATCCTCCTTATTGTTTGCGTAAGATTTAATCTTGCGCTATCGAATACAATCATCATACACCGCACGGAGCACTTTGTCAAGAGGGGAAGAAAATTTTTTTGGCGAACACGACAAAAAACCAACCGCCCGTTCGGGAGGAACGGCTCCCGAACGGGCGGCGTTGATTGGTTACGGGTCAAACGCATTGCGGCTCAATGAGCCGCGGTTTACCCGGCTTTCCTGGGCAGGGTGTGGAAAAGGGTGTCTCGGGGAAACATCGAGGGCCTTACAGCATATCGTCAAACACCGCACCGGTGGCCCCGCTCGTCACATGCTGCGCATAACGCCTCGCATAGCCGCTCAAACGCTGCACGGGAGGAGTGAATGCCGCGCGCCGCCTCGCTAGGGTTTCCTCATCGACTTCCAGAGTGAGTGAGCGGTTAGGGATATCGATGGAGATGATGTCCCCTTCCTCCACCAGCGCGATCAGACCGCCTTCCTGAGCCTCAGGGGAGATGTGGCCGATGGACGCGCCCCGGGTGGCACCGGAAAAGCGCCCGTCGGTGATGAGTGCCACACTTTCTCCAAGCCCCATACCGACGATGGCGGATGTGGGGGAAAGCATTTCGCGCATACCGGGCCCCCCTTTCGGCCCCTCATAGCGGATCATCACCACGTCTCCCTCGCGGATGCGGCCGCCCAAAATGGCGTCGTTGGCGTCTTCCTCACAGTTAAAAACGCGCGCGGGGCCGGAATGAACCATCATAGAAGGCGCCACCGCCCCCTGCTTGACCACCGCTCCCTCCTCGGCGAGATTGCCGAAGAGGATGGCGAGCCCTCCGTCTTGACGGTAAGGATTCGAGAGTTTGTGGACAATCACGCCGTCCGCAGGAAGAGCTTTATCCAGTCTCTCCCCCACCGTCCCACTCACCGTCAGCGCATCGCGGTGGATGAGACCCGCCGTGTCCAGCTCTTTCAGCATGGTCTGGATGCCTCCCACCTCGTTGAGGTCGGTCAGAAAAGTCTGACTCGCCGGGTTGAGTTTGCAAATTTGGGGAGTAGCTCTCCCGATGTCGTCGATTTGCGACAGCGTGACGGGGGTTCCCGCCGCGCGGGAGACGGCCAGAATGTGCAGCACCGTATTGGAGGAGCAGCCTATAGCCATATCGGCGCGAAGGGCGTTTTCAAACGCCTCTGGAGTCAGAATGTCGGATGGGCGGATATTGCGGCGCAAAAGTTCCATGACCCTCTCGCCGGTATCTTTGGCGAGCCGCACCCTCGCCGCGTACACGGCTGGAATGGTGCCGTTGCCGGGCAGCGCAAGCCCAATAGCCTCGGTCAGGCAGTTCATGGAATTGGCGGTATACATTCCGGAACAGGAACCGCATCCCGGACACGCGGCCTCCTCCTGCGCGTGAAGTTCATCCTCGTCGATTTTTCCGGCGGCAAAGCTGCCCACCGCCTCAAACATCTCGGAAAGCCCGATCCGTCTGCCGCCGAATTTTCCGGGCAGCATCGGTCCGCCGGAAACAAAAATAGAGGGCAGGTTCATCCGGCAGGCAGCAAGGAGCATACCGGGGACAATTTTATCGCAATTCGGAATGAACACCGCCGCGTCCACCGGGTGAGCGGTAAGCATCACCTCGATGGAATCCGCAATCAATTCACGGGAACACAGCGAATACTTCATGCCCTTGTGATTCATCGCCAAACCGTCGCACACTCCGATGGTATTAAAAGTAAACGGCACGCCGCCAGCGTTGCGAATTCCCGCCTCCACCGCTTTGGCGATGGTGTCGAGGTGCGCATGGCCGGGGATAAAATCGCTCTTGGAACCGACCACCGCCACAAACGGACGTTTCATCTCGCTGTCGGTCACCCCGAGCGCTTTCAGCAGCGAGCGGTGCGGGGCGCGGGACGCGCCCTCCTTCAAAAGATCACTACGCATCGTTTTCCCTCCCGCCAAACTATTCACCGCCGGACACGGCGGAATCCATGACATGATAAAGCAGCGTACGTCCCTGCTCAAACATCTCCCGCGCCCGTTTTCCCCCGGCCGTCCCCTGCGGCTCGCGGACGCCGAAAAACATCTCTTTGGGACAGGTAGCGAGATCTCCCTCGCCGCGCCGGGCATCGTCCCTCCAGCTCCAGTACCGCTCGTCGGCCCGGTAGCCGGGGCTTTCGCTCTGAAGCGCGGAGAAAAACCGGTAGTCTTCCCCCGCCACGTCCCGGGTGGTCCGGGCAAAGCCCTCGTAACTCGGTTTATCAAAGGCAAACAGCATACGGTCCCCCGTGGACAGGTAGGAAATCAGTTTTTGCGTATCCGAGCTCGCGATGGTGGGCGCTAACGGATCTTCAAAAGCGGGGTTGAGGTACTCCACGTTCACCTCCACCTGCCCGTCCTCATCGAGATCCTCCCCGCAGGACGCGAGATACGTCTCGAGCGCCTGCGTCTCTTGCGGAAGAAGAGGCTGCTCCGTGACCGCCACCAAAATATAATCGGGCTTCTCTTTGGTCAGCTGATCGATGAGAATCCATGCGCCAACCGCCAGAACAAAAAGGACAATCAGAGTGGGCCATTTGTAATGATACCAATAGTTCTCCCATTTTGCCTTAAATCCTCTCGGCTTTTGCGGCGGCGGAGGGGGAGCAAGTTCCTCCGGGTTGACCCCGGCAAGCGCCATCTCCCGTGCCATGGTTTCCCGCCTCCTCTCGCCCTGATACCTCGATTATATGCCCGCATCCCGCATTTGTCAAGCCGGGCTCTCCTTTCCCGCTGCCCGTTGAGGACGCTGCCCGCTTGACGTGCGCCGAAAAAAACAGTATAGTAAATGCAGCGCAGCAGGAAAACGGGATCCTCGCCCTGCCGCCTTCTTTGCCGACGCTTCACTTGTGACCCTATCGCCTGACAGAAACGGGGCATTGTTATGATCGGTATCTACATCCATATTCCGTTTTGTCTCACCAAATGCCCGTACTGTGATTTTTACTCGCTTCCGCTCCCCCGCGATGACGCATTGGACCGCTACACAGAAGCCGTTTGCGATGCGCTCTCCCTTTGGAGGGAGAAAACGGACGACGAGGCGGATACGTTGTATTTCGGCGGGGGCACCCCTTCTCTATTGGGGGGGAAGCGTCTTGGCCGCATCATGCGAAAGGCGCGAAAAATATACGGATTAAAAGACGCGGAAATTACCTTGGAAGCGAACCCCGGCGATTCCCTGCTCGACACCTTTTCCGCCTTTCGCGGCGAAGGGGGAAATCGGGTATCTCTGGGGATGCAGGCGGCACACAACAGAGCGCTTGCCGCCCTTGGAAGGCGGCACACCGTCTCTCAGACGGAAACGGCCGTGCGGGAAGCGCGGCGCGCCGGCATCGACAACATCTCACTGGACCTCATGCTCGCGGTCCCGCATCAGACGGCGGACGACGTGCGCGGCGGCGTGAGGGCGGCAGCGGAGCTTGGGGCAACCCACCTCTCCTGCTATCTTCTGAAAATCGAGCCGGGCACCCCGTTCGCCGAACACACCCCGGATCTCCCGGACGACGACGAGGCGGCGGAAAGTTACCTTGCCGCCTGCGACGAAGCGGAACGCGCGGGGTTCTCACAGTATGAAATATCCAATTTCGCTATCCCGGGAAAAGAGAGCCGCCACAATCTCAAATATTGGAATCAAGAAGCCTTTCTCGGCATCGGTCCCTCCGCGCACGGATACCTACACCGAAAGCGCATGAGCTACCCGCGCTCTCTCGATGCGTTTCTGAGAGGGGAGCCGCCGCGGGAAGAGCCTGGGAGCGCTATCCCCGTCGGAGGGGAAGAAGAATACGCCATGCTCCGCCTGCGGCTCGTTCGTGGCCTGGAAGAAAGCGCCTTTGAAAAGCGCTTCGGAAAGTGCCTCCCCGCCAAGTGGCGCGCCAACGCCCGTCTGCTACCGCCCCATCTTGTCCGAGAGGACGCCGGCGGCATTTCGCTGACCAGAGAAGGATTTTTGCTCTCCAATACGCTGATCGGCGATATCCTGTGGGGAAATCGGGTAGGAGGCTGGCCATTAGTTGGCCAGCCGACCTCCCACAGAACCGT
>CAZGXK010000039.1:3287-12330 GCA_964529775.1 uncultured Eubacteriales bacterium | reverse complement strand
TCTGCTGGTACGACGCGAGCGGCAAAAATGCGCAGACGTATCCGTACCTCTCGTATTCAGAGACGGGAGATTCCACCCGTGGTCGTGCTTATATCGGGAAAATAGAGATTTATGATGAGCAGGGCAATTTGAAAAAACCAGGTGAATGTATGGATGATCCGAACTATAATGAGGAGGACAATCCCGGCACATGGGTGGTCGCGGCGAGGCCGGGCGGTCTGCGCACGGGCAGCCTCGCCCAGGCGGTCGGCAATAAGACAAGGGAATATTACGTTAATGGAAACACACAATCTGAAGGCGGAACCGGGCTGGCTTACAATGATACTGAACATGAAGAAGCTTATAAAAAAGAGCGGTTCCCCAACAAGGCGGAGGATGATTCTTTCCACATTCAATATTACAATGGCAACATCACCCGCACGGCGAACAACTATTATCTGCCCACCATCAGCGTGAGTTCCGATGTGACGGAGAACCAGTCCCTCGCCGCGATCGCGGGCATACGCCCCATCGCCGCCGAAGAAGAGAGCGGCGGGATTGTGGTGAACACCTATCTCGGCAACAACGGGCGGCTCGTCGTGATGGATACCGATTTGCTGGTGACGAAGCTCGTGGAGAAGCCGCTGAGCACCGATTACGAATTCCCGTTCCAGGTGTTCATCGACGGGCGCACCGGCGATTACGACGGCCTGGTGGTGAAATACATCGAAAACGTCGGCTGGAAGCGGCAGCTGCACACCGTGGATCTGCTGCTGGACGCGAAACTCTTCCTGCTGAACACCGACGGCACCAAGGCAATGGTGGATAGTAATGGCGAGCCCGTGGCGGCGCAGGGCGACGGCTATATCTACCTGAACCAGCCCGACACACCCTATCTCATGAAAGACAACGGCCCCTATTACGTCTTTATCGGCACCAACGCCGATAAAGACGCGGAAATCGGCTCCACCGAGAATGTGATGCGGGTGTACCACAATACGGAACCGCACGATGGAACCATGGACGGCGTGAGCCCCGGGGATATTATCCAAGAAGGGGATTCGGCAAAGAACGCCGTGACATTCAAGGCTGCCAAGGCGTGGCTGTTCACGCAGGAGCAGTACGACGCGTTCACTGCGGTGGGCGGCAGCTATGAGACGGCGGACGGCGCGCCGGTTGGCGGTGGAACTTATACACAACTCGAGAATACATTAGAGCTGCTCACGCTCAATTCGGGAAACAAAGACACCATTGATATTCAAATAGAGACCCCGTACAGCACCCAATCGAGCTACTGGACCAAGACGGTGCACTTCGGGCCAACGGAAGGGTCATCCGTCACTCTCTTTGACAGTGGGGTTCCGACAGGTCTGCTCACACAACTGAATGAACTTCACCCGGACACAAATATCAACGGCGCTTATCTCGCCGCCCACACCTGCACATTCACCCTGAAGCACGGCTACGGGCTTCTGTTCACCGGCATACCGGAGAAGACGCCGTACCGCGCCACCGAGCAGATCGAACAGAGCGTCGCCGAAAAGTACGCGTTCCTGAGCGTGAAGCACGACGAAGGCGCGGAAGAGCGCACGCACATCTACACCGAAGATATCAACGGAGAGCCCGTGAGCGAACCGGAAGGCGGGACGAGCGCGCAGTTCAGCAGCAGCCCGGACGCGGACTCCGCCTACTCCGTCTTCGGCGGCACCGGCGTTGAGCGGGAGGCGGCGCACTACACCAACACGTTCGAGCCGGACGCGCTGCAGATCGCCAAGAAACTGGGCACTCTGAGCGGTGATCAACTATTGACGGGACAGGACAAAACGCGGCCGTTCGGGTATGCCGTGACGTTCACGCTGCCGGATGACGGCGCAAAGTTCCCGTCCGGGCTCAGCAATCTGCCGTACTGGATCGGGGAGACCAAAGATATTGCCACAGCTCCTCGCCCGACAGACAGGGCGGCGATTGAAAAACTGGACGTACTCCGCCCGATCAAAGACAAGACGGACACCGAGTATTACGTTTTCACCCTGACGGCGGACCAGACTATCGTGATCTACGATTTGCCGATCGGGACGACGTATACCGTGACGGAGGTGCCCAACGCCTTCTACAAGGCGCAAGACGAGACATATGAGGCAACGGGAACCATCGAAAAGAGTGCGAAAACGGATGAGGTCGTCGCCGCCGCAAATATGGTCACGTTCACCAATATCAAACAGGCGGGCTCGCTCACGGTGGAAAAGAAGATTGAAAACAGCCCGGCGGACACCGAGAGAGAGTTTCGTTTCACAGTCACCCTCACTTTCCCGAAGCCGGAACTGACTCCGTCGTTCTCCGCCGACGATTTGGTCGCAACGAAAACCTCCGCCGGCGGCACACCAGACCCCTTCACTCTGGAATGGCATTACACCACAGACGATGCCGGCAACGCGATCTACACGGCGGAGTTCACTCTAAGGCACGAAGAGAAGCTGCACATCACCGGCATTCCTCTGGGGGCGGGCTACACCGTCACCGAGGCCAAAGATGGGGATTACCTGCTGCAAAGGGTTGAGAAGTCTCCCGCCACGGACGGAGGGGAACCCTTAAAGCCCACAGACGGGGCGGTGAGCGGAACCATCCCGGAATCGGCGGGCAGCGCACCGGACAGCACGGTGGACGTCTCGCTGGTCTTTGTGAACGCCCTGAAAATGCCGCTGCCTTTCGCGGGCGGAACCGGGATGTGGACCTCGGTGATCGCGGGTGTCCTGCTGATGGGAGCGGCCGTGGTGATCTGGCTCTGCCGTAAGAAGAAAGCGTAACCGATGGTCTTGACCGCCGGAAGCGATGTTCGCCTCCGGCGGTTTTTTGCGCCATCGGGAAAAATATACAATTTAGACATATTTTTCCGTCCGCTGTGTGGTATACTGGGTATGCGGGGCGGGTTTTGCGCCGCCATGCCATCACGCGCGAGAAAGGATGATTCCCTTGAACAATCCCAATTATTCCGATATCACGGACGCCGTGCGCGAGCTCACGGCCGACTGTCTGCAGCACAGCCATATCGACCCCGACCTCTATCAGACCTATCAGGTCAACCGCGGGCTGCGCGATCTCAACGGCAAAGGCGTCTTAACAGGGCTGACGGAGATCTCCGAGGTGCAGTCAACCCAAGAGGTGGACGGCAAAACGATCGCCTGCGACGGCCAGCTGTTTTACCGCGGCATCAATGTGGAGGATCTGGTGGGCGGTTTTATCCAAAGCGGGCGCCCCGGTTTTGAGGAGACCGTCTTTCTGCTTCTGTGCGGCCATCTGCCGACCGAGAGGCAGCTTCGGGATTTTCGGCAGACGCTTGCCAATTACCGCACCCTGCCCTCCAATTTTGTGCGGGACGTGATCCTCAAAGCGCCCAGCAGCGACATGATGAACACTCTGGCGCGCAGTGTGCTGACCCTGTACGCCTACGACGACAACGCCAACGACATCTCGATCGAGAACGTGATGCGGCAGTGTTTGCAGCTGATTGCGCTCTTTCCCATGCTCTCAGTATACGCCTACCACGCCTATGTGCACTATCAGCTGGGGGGGAGCCTGATCATCCACAATCCGCAGCCGGAGCTCTCCACAGCGGAAAATATCCTCTACATTCTCCGCCCCGACAGCCGGTACACCGCTTTGGAAGCGAAAATTCTGGACATCGCTCTGGTGCTTCACGCGGAGCACGGCGGCGGCAACAATTCCACCTTCACCACCCATGTGGTCTCGTCTTCCGGCACCGACACCTATTCGGTGATAGCCGCCTCTCTCGGTTCCCTCAAAGGCCCGAAGCACGGCGGAGCGAACATCAAGGTCGTGCAGATGATCGACGACATGAAAAAAACGCTGCACAACTGGAACGATACCGGGGAAATCAGCGATTATCTCCGGGCTCTGCTGCACAAGGAGGCGTTCGACAAATCCGGGCTCATCTACGGCATCGGCCACGCGGTCTACTCCCTCTCGGACCCGCGCGCCCGCATCTTCAAGAGCTTCGTCAAACAATTATCGGAAGAAAAAGGTATGCAGGAAGAATACGTGCTGTACGCCGCCGTGGAGCAACTGGCGCCGCAGGTCATCGCCGAAGAAAGAAAAATCTACAAAGGAGTCAGCGCGAATATCGATTTTTACAGCGGATTTGTCTACCGTATGCTGGGGCTGCCGGTGGAGCTGTTCACCCCCATCTTCGCCATCGCGCGCATCGCCGGTTGGAGCGCTCACCGAATTGAAGAACTGATCAACGCCGGAAAGATCATCCGCCCCGCCTATAAAAACGTCTGCCCGCGCTACCCGTACGTCCCGATAGAAAAGCGCTGAGCGCGACCTGTTCCATCAAAAAAGAGGAACCGCCGAGAAAAAGACGGTTCCTCTTTTGTTATGCGCTGGTTATTTCGGAATAAAGGCGGGCATCGGCTGCCTTTTGAACCGATTTCTGCGATGCAGTTCGTCGATTCTCTCCCGAACGCGCGGGTCGTCGATCTCCCCCGTGCGGATGTAACGGTCGAGCACGTCATAGGTAAAGCCGAGATTCTCTTCGTCCGTCTTGCCGCACAGACCGTCGAGCGGCACTTTGTCCACAAGGCTTGCCGGCAAACCGAGCTCACGCCCCACCTCGCGCACCTCTCCCACCGTCAGATGCGAGAGCGGGCTGAAATCCCCCGCGGCGTCTCCGTAGCGGGTGGAATATCCCACCCAGTCCTCCGAGAGATTGCAGGTGTTCGCCACTCTTCCGTTGTGGGACTGGGCCACCGCGTACAGTGTAGCCATTCGGATGCGGGCGGGAAGATTCATGCGGCTCTGCGGCGAAAGGTCAAAGGGCAGATTGGCCGTCAGGCCCTCCACCGCGTCGCGGATATTGACCACCATGTTCGGTATGTCGAGATGCGTGCACAGAAGCCGGGCGCAATCGATATCCGCCTGCTCCCCGCAAGGCATCAGCACCCCGATCACCCGATCCCGTCCCAGCGCCCGCACGCACAGGGCGGCGACGACCGAACTGTCTTTTCCCCCGGAAATGCCGACAACCGCGTTGCACCCTTTGCCGTTTTCCTCAAAAAATGTACGAATCCACGCGACGGCGTCTTTCGTGACGGTTTTCGCATCCAACATACCGAAAATGCCTCCTCGCTTTCCCGCCCGCCGGCAGGCGCGCCATGGGCGTCGCGGCGGTTTTGTTTTATGAGCCGGATTTTACAAAACGTTTTGCGGCGCGCCGGAAAGATAGGCACGCAGATTGTCGCACACCAAGGAAAGCAGCCGTTCCCGTGTGCGGAGAGGCGCCCAGGCGATATGCGGAGTGATAAGGCAGTGGGGCGCGCCGATGAGCGGACAATCCGGACGCATCGGTTCCTGCCGCAACACATCTAGCGCGGCGCCGCGAAGCGTGCCGTCCTCCAGCGCACGGCGGAGAGCCGTCTCATCCACCACCCCGCCCCGCGATGTGTTGATGAAAAAGGCCCCTTTTTTACACTGGGCAAAGGCGGATGCGTCGAACAGATTCTCGGTCTGCGGAGTAAGCGGACAGTGAACGGAAATCACATCGCTCTCTCTCAGCAACTCGAAAAAGCCGACACATTCCGCGTCTCCCTCCTCTTCGGGACAGGTGCGGGTGTACACCAGCACCCGCATACCGAATGCCCTCGCGATGCGCGCAACCGCCCGCCCGATCTTGCCGTATCCCACCACCCCCATGGTGAGCCCGTCCAGTTCGGTCTGCTCATAGCAAAACGGGGAAAAGACATCGCTGTCTATCCACTTGCCGTCTTTCACAAAGCGGTCGTATTCGGAAACGCGGCTCATCTCTTGGAGAAGCAACGCGAACACGTGCTGCGCCACCGCTTCGGTGGAATACCCGCCCGCGTTGCACACGGTAATGCCGTGGGATTGGGTGTAGCCGAGGTCGATATTGTTAAAGCCGGTCGCGAAAAGGCCGATATACCGCAGGTGCGCGGCGCCTTTCAGAACCTGAGCGGTCATCGGCGTTTTATTGCAGAGCACCATATCGGCGTCGGCGATGCGCTCGACCGTAAGCGAAGGCGGTGTGAGGGAATAGAGCGTCACCTCGCCGAACGATCTGAGCGGTTCGGGAGAAAGATCGCCATCGGACACGGTTTGCCAGTCGGTGACCACCAATTTCATCTCACTCCGCCTCCCCGGAATTTTCCTTTTCCATCCGGGCAAAATTGGCCATGATTTTTTTCGTGCCGGCCTTATCGAAAGCGACGGTCAGCATCATATCGTTGCCCATGGCACTGGCCCCGGTAATCACCCCGTGCCCAAACACGGGATGACGCACTCTGTCCCCGACGGCCCAATGCGGATGGCCATCGGTGCGACGGGGCCGGTCGGCGCCGGCGGAGGTGACGCGCCGTGCGGAGCGGACAGCGGCATCCCTCTCGGCTTCGGCCACGATCTGTGCCGCGCGACCGGTGTACGCGGAATAGGACCCGGCAAACGCCCCTTCGGAGGTGAGATCGTGTTCGAGAATCAGTTCCCCCGGAATATCGCTCAAAAAGCGAGACGGACCGTTGCGGTTAGTGGAGCCGTACAGCATTCTCCGCCTGGTACGGCAGAGAATCAGCCTTTCTTTGGCGCGGGTGATGCCCACATAGCAGAGCCTGCGCTCTTCTTCCATCTCCTCGGAATCAAACAGACTGTTGCGCCCGGGGAAAATCCCCTCCTCAAAGCCAGGAAGAAAGACCACCGGAAACTCCAGCCCCTTGGCAGCGTGCATGGTCATGAGCACCACCGTATCCGCACCGGCATCGTAATTGTCGACGTCGGTCATCAGCGACGCCTCCTCCAAAAAACCGGCGAGCGAGGGCACCTCCTCCGCGCTGTGTTTCTCGTAATCGATGAGGGACGATTCCAGTTCGTTGAGATTCTCCACTCTGCCCTCTTCCGCTTCCCCCGCGGCCTCCCACATGGCGAGGTATCCGGAACGGTTCAGCATCTCCCGGTACAGTTCGTGAGGGAGTGTGTGGCCGTCGCCCGACATCTCCCGCAGGGAATCCAGCATAGCGGCAAAATCGGACATCTTACCCGCCGCGCGGGAAATGGCGGGGTATGAAGAGGCGTTCTGAATCACTTCGTACAGAGACAGACCGAGCCCCGACGCGATCTCCGCCGCGTGTTCCATGGTGGTCTCCCCGATGGCGCGGCGCGGCAGATTGATGATCCTTCTCAGGCTGACGTCGTCCTCCGGGTTTTGAATCACTCTCAGATACGCCATGGCGTCCCGTACTTCCTGCGTATCAAAAAAGCGGTGGCCGCCGATCACCCTGTAAGGGATGCCGCTCTTGATGAGGACGCGCTCGATGGCGTTGGACTGCGCCCTCGCCCGGTAGAGAACCGCGTAATCCCGGTATTTTCTGCCGAACGCCACTCCGTTTTGCACCGTATCGGCGATAAGTCCGGCCTCTTCGTCCTCGTCGTCGAGTATGTAGAGGTCGATGGGTTCCCCCTGACCGTTCTCGGTCCAAAGGGTTTTCCCCTTGCGGGAGAGATTCTTTTCGATGACATGGTTAGCGGCGTCCAGAATCGTTTTGGTCGAACGATAATTTTGTTCCAGGCGTATCACACGGCAAGAGGGAAATTCCTCTTCAAAACCCAGAATGTTCTCCACCGTCGCCCCGCGAAACGTGTAAATGCTCTGGTCGTCGTCCCCCACCACACACAGATTGCGGTGCGCGCCGGAGAGCAGGCTTATCAGACGGTACTGGGCATAGTTGGTGTCCTGATATTCGTCCACCATGATATAGCGAAACCGGCGGCGGTATTTGTCCAGAATATCGGGAAAGCGCTCGAAGAGCGCCACGGTTTGGCATAGCAAATCATCGAAATCCAGGGCGTTCGCCTGCTTGAGACGGCGTTCGTACAGTTCGAAACAGGCGGCGATCTGCCGAAGGCGCAAATCGCCTCCGGCGCGGGAGCGAAATTCTTCCGGGGAGCAAAGGGTATCTTTGGCCCGGCTGATCTCCGAGAGCACCGCTTTGTGACCGAGAATGTGCTCCGCGACCCCGAGCGTTTTCAGGCAGTCTTTCATCAGGCGTGCGCTGTCCTGGGTATCGTAAATGGTGAAATGCGAATCGTACCCCAGCGCCTCCCCGTCTCTGCGCAGGATACGCGCGCAGAAGGAGTGAAAGGTGCAGGCGACGATCTCCTCCCCCTCGCTCCCCAGCATGGCGCAAAGGCGGTCTTTCAGTTCTCCCGCCGCCTTGTTGGTGAAAGTGATGGTGAGAATTTGCCACGGGCGGCAGGGAGAAACCGCGAGCAGCTTGCGGATCGAACCATCGATTTCCCGCTTCCCCTCGGCGCACAGGCGTATCTGCTCCGACGGGATGTCGCTGAGGAGAGGCGTCTCCTCGCTCTCGTAGGCTTCCCCGTAGCGTATCAGGGAGGCCGCCCGGTTGACAAGCACGGTGGTTTTCCCGCTTCCCGCGCCCGCCAAGATTAGAAGCGGACCGTTTGCGTGAAAAACCGCCTCTTGCTGACGGCTGTTCATGCGGGAAAAATCCCGCTCCATAATCTGCCGACGCAGGGCACGAAAATCGGCGGTTTCGGTCAACGGCAAAGCCAACAGTCCTTTCCGGGCTAAAATGCGAAACAAGGGCGGGCATCACACCCGCCCTTACGACCGTTATCCACCGTTCGGCTACCCGAACAGGGTCAGCAGAACACCCGCCGCCACGGCGGAGCCGATCACTCCGGCGACATTCGGACCCATCGCATGCATCAGCAGGAAATTGCCGGGGTTCTCTTCCTGTCCGACTTTTTGCGAAACCCGGGCCGCCATGGGAACGGCCGAGACGCCGGCAGAGCCGATGAGCGGATTGACCTTGCCACCGGTGACGAGGTACATCAGTTTCCCGAGCAGCACGCCGCCCGCCGTGCCGAACCCGAACGCGAAAATACCCAGTGCGATAATGGCCAACGTTTTGAGCTGCAGGAAGGATTCGGCGTTGGCCGTGGCACCCACAGTGACACCGAGAAAGATGGTCACAATGTTCATCAATTCGTTTTGCGCCGTCTTGCTGATGCGGTCCAC
>CAZGXK010000039.1:0-3277 GCA_964529775.1 uncultured Eubacteriales bacterium | reverse complement strand
CGCCGCTCTCGCGGAAGAGGTTGCCGAGCATCAGCATACCGATTAGCGGAGCCGCGCTCGGCAGCAGCAGCACACAGAGAACCGTGACAAAGATCGGGAAAAGGATTTTCTCAAGCCGCGAAACGCTGCGAAGTTGTTCCATCTTGACGGCGCGTTCTTTTTTCGTGGTCAGCAGACGCATGATGGGCGGCTGAATCACGGGGACGAGCGCCATATAGGAGTACGCCGCGATGGCGATGGCGCCGAGCTGTTCGGGCGCCAAAATAGAGGTGAGGTAGAGCGCGGTGGGGCCGTCCGCACCTCCGATAATCGCGACGGACGCCGCCTGCTGAGAAGTAAACGAAAGCTCCGGTATACCCAGAAGATTGAGGCATCTCGCCCCGAAGAAAACCACAAAGATGCCGAGCTGTGCGGCGGCCCCCAGCAAACAGCTCTTCGGGTTGGAGATCAGGGGGCCGAAATCGGTCATACACCCGATGCCGAGAAAAATCAGCGGGGGATAGATGCCGAACTTCACACCCTGGTACAGGTACCACAACACACCGCCCGATTCAAAATGCTGCCAATACAACTTTCCTCCCATCTCAAAAATGGGGTACACCTGATCCTTAATCCCCTGCGCATAGTGCAGAAGCTCGGCGTCGGTGAACGGGACAAGGGAGTTTTGCTGGGGATCCATCACACCGGACAGCGGCAAATTGACCAGAAGCATCCCGAAGGCGATGGGGAGCAGCAAAAGGGGCTCATACTGTTTTTTAATCGCCAGATACAGAAACACACAGGCGATACCGATCATGATGAGGTTTTTCCAGCCGCCGTTTTCAAAGTTGAACAGCCGGTAAAAGCCGGAACTGTACCAAATATCACAGATGGCATTCCAGAGAGCCGACATTTCTCATCCTTCCTTCCCGGCGCGGCGCTTAAAAGGGGCGTGTATTTTCGGAAATCCCTGCGGCCGACCATGCAGACCTGCCGCCGGACGGCACACGGCTGACCTTTTTTACCGCATAGCGCTTTCCCTGCGGCGCCATGGCGGCCACCGCCGCCGCAATCACCGCGATAATCTCGTCGCTGATCCCGTCGGGTTCCGCAAAAGGCGCTCCGGAAGCTGCAGCCGCCGACGCCTCCGAAGCGGGCCGGCTCTCCTGCGGGCCCTCTCCTCTTTTTCTCTTCCCGCCGGAACCCATCGCAAGGCCAAATCCTTTGAAAATCATGGTGAGCACAATCAGCGCCGCCATCACGACGATAAGCCCGATGGCGACCGTCATGCCGGCGTTGCCCAAATAGGCCCCAAGATTGGAGCCGTCATATTCCACCACAAACGAGCTCTCGCCCTCCTGCTCCTGTTCGGCGGTGTTGCCCTCGTATTCCTGCCCAAGGAAGGCATCCAAAAATTCGGAAAACTCTTCCTGCGGGATCTCGACTTGGAATTCCATTGCCATCCGCCTTTCCGCCTCGTCGGGGTTGAAAGAGAAGGCCCTTTGACCTCAATCTCACCCATTTTACGGATATTATTATACCCCACTCCCGAAGAAAAAGCAAGAATCGGCGCCAAATTTTTTCATCTGCCGCACAAAGCCCGCTTTCCGCAGACGAAAACCCGGGCGAGGAGCTTTTGCCCCGCCCGGGCCTATCGAAGAATGAGGATGGTAAGGATTTTAACGCGAAGTGAGATCCCTCAACTGCCGAAAGGGTGTTTGGCTCGTGTCCACCGTGTTGTGCCAAGGCAATTCTTTGAGTATTTTCTCGATTTCCTCAAGTGGAATCCCTTGCTCTAAATCATGCCACGCTTGAACCATCTGATCCAAAATATCTTTCAAATGCCCAAGTTTTTCTTCATCCATCGGCAGATCGATTTCGGTAATCAGCATCCGCTGAAAAGCATCGGATGTATCGCCTTTGTTTTTGTACAGGTAAATGCCGATACGATCTCTGAGGATATGAATGTTTTCGGTCCTTGGGTCACGGTCAAACGGCTGGAGGGAGCGGTAAATGCATTATCATTCAAATCATCGGCAATGATTTCCAACTGACGTTTTCGCTGTAATTCCAAACATTCCCTGGCTCTTTTATACTGCTTTGCCAATTCCTCTTTATCCATACCGTTTCCTCTTATTTCACCTTTTTCCCGCTCGCGATGAGATAAGCGCAAAGGGCATCGGCGATATCCACTTCGGAATCCCCGTTGAGATTGGCCACCAGCGCATAGGGATTCTTCCCATCAATAGCCTCATATAACGCCTGAGCATCCTGAAGATTTTGCTTCCCATCTTCGTTGATATCCGGAACAGGAATATCCTCGTCCAGCGAGAGAAACGCAAAGCCATAATCTTTTGCGTACTTCTCCGCCGCCGTTCCTTTGTAGCCGGAAACGATAAAGCCGTTAATTTCAATTGGAAAAACATTCGTGTCATCATATCCAAAATGCGGTCCGTTCACAACGCCCATACCATATTCGATCTCGGTCACGCTGCTCGGAATCGTCAAAGAGGTGAGATTCGGGCAATTAAAAAAAGCCAAAGAATCAATTCCTTTCACGCCTTCTTCAATGGTGACCGAAACCAGAGAAATGCAGCCCTCAAATGCTCCCACTGCGATCGCATTCATACTGCCCGGGATAGTCACTTTCTTGAGAGAAGTGCAGTCTTCAAAAGCGTTCTCACCGATTGATGTCAGGCTCTGGGGAAAATGCACCTCGGTTATTCCGTGACAGTTGCTAAAGGCAGAACGGATTTCGGTCACCCCCTCGGGGATGGTATACTCCCCTTTTCTTCCGCCAGGATAGGTAATAAGACGCGTTTTATTCTTGCTGAACAGCACCCCGTCGATATCGCAAAATTCTGGATTTGCTGCATTGACATGAATCGCAGTAAGGGAAGGACAATCACCTAAGCCCACCATTTCCGCACTGGCGGGAACGGTTAATTCGGTGAGCCCAATACAATAATCAAAATTCGCGCTTGTCACATTGTACGGGATGATATATGGACCCTGTCTTGCGGGAGGATACTTAATGAGCTCTGTTTTCTCCTTGTTGAACAGCACACCGTCGATATCGCAATAATAGGGATTCACATCGCTGACATAAATCGAAGTGAGGGAACGATCACGAAAATCGTTAAAATAGTAAATACCTTCGTATTCATGTTCAAACTCGTGAAAATTCACCTGCGCTCCGGAACCAATGGTCAATTCGGTGAGTCCGGTGCAATAAGCAAAATCCACCGTCCCTGTCACGTTGTCAGGAACAGTATACGCACCCTGTCGGGCGCGAGGA
>CAZGXK010000038.1:8510-12496 GCA_964529775.1 uncultured Eubacteriales bacterium | reverse complement strand
CGGTCGGCGGGGCAAATCGGGCGAATTTTCCGGTTCGGAAGAGATACCGCATCGGATACGGTGCGGTATGGCCTTGCCTTAGCGATACAAATTCATGCGGAACAACCGGCTCTCATCGTCTTTGTCTTTACAAATGACGGTAGCTTCGCCGATAATTCCCCAGTCGATCGCCGAGGAAAGCGCCATCAGCTGGGTCAGCCGGCTCTTGAGGTTGAGCACATCCCCTTCGGCGGTTTCCAGAAAGACATCGCCCTTCGCCGTAGCGGCGAAATCCATCAGCTTCTGGAAATCGAAATCATGGATCACAACATTGTCGGACATAGTGCATGCCTCCTTCCGGGATCCTTTAGCATCTTTTGGACACCATTGCTATTATACCGCATAGTTTCAAGGAACGCAAGAGAGAAAAATAGATAAACATGACAATACATATAGTTTAAAATTGGCGAATATACCTAAATTTCGCTATTTTTTCCCCGCGAGGCCGATTCTTGGCGCTATGGCTCTTGCATTAATGTGTGATATCTGATATACTCATACGCGGGGAGAGGGAATGCTTATGTTGCTCGCTCTGGATATGGGCAATACCAATATCACGCTCGGCGTTTTCCGAGGGGATAACTTGGTTATGGAGGCGCGCGTGGCGACCGACCGTGCCAAAACAGAAGATCAGTACGCAGTGGATATGCTTCACATTTTGCGCCTGTACGGGGTAGACCATGCCGAATTCGACGGGGCTGTGATCAGCTCGGTGGTACCCTCGCTCGACCGCGCCGTGTCGGAGGCGGTGTCGCGGATCACCTCCTGTGAACCGCTTTTTATCGTGCCGGGTATTAAGACGGGTCTGGACATTCGTATCGATAATCCCGCGCAGCTTGGGGCGGATTTACTGGTGGGTGCGGTCGCGGCCATGACTGTCTATGGAGCGCCCTGTGTGGTCTGGGATCTCGGAACTGCTACAACCGTTTCCGCCATAGATGCTTTTGGCGCGTTTCGCGGCGGGGCTATTATGCCCGGAGTAGGCACTTCTTTTAACTCGCTGGTATCCAGCGCATCTCTGCTGCCGCATATCCGCCTGGAAGCGCCCAAACAGGTGATTGGTACCAATACGATTGCCTGTATGCAGTCCGGCGCGGTATACGGCAATGTATCGATGATCGACGGAATGACGGAGCGGATTTTAGCAGAACTCGGTATCGATCGCGCAACCGTGGTGATTACGGGCGGATTTGGAAGAGAACTGGCGTCGTATTGCCAAAGAAAACCGGTTTACGATTCTCATCTTCTCTTGAAGGGTCTCAGAATTCTCTACGAGAAGAACAGGTGAGCTCGCCTTGTTTCGGCCAATGCGCTGAAGCAGCTGCCGTAGGCGGCGCTTTAAGCGACAGGCCTTTTGGAGCGTGACCCGGGATATTCTTTTGGCGCTTCCATCAGAGGACAGAGACGTGGAATACAGAAAAAAACAGGCGTTGCATCTCGCTTTTCGGGAGCAACAGCAGGAGGAAAAATGAACAGTCCCACTTTTGCCAAAACGAAAAAGCTGGTGTTGATGGCCATTCTCACCGCCATGGTTGTGGTGTTGCAGCTTGTGGCCTCCGCTATCAAATTCGGTCCCTTTTCCATTACGTTATCACTCATCCCGATTATTGTCGGCGCCGCCGTCTGCGGCGCGGGAGCAGGAGCCTATTTGGGCCTGGTCTTCGGAGTCGTGGTCCTCCTTTCGGGGGATGCCGCTCTTTTTCTTGCGGTGAATCTTCCCGCTACCGTCTTGATCGTACTGCTCAAAGGCGCTTTGGCGGGCCTTGCGGCGGGGCTGACCTATCGTCTGATCGCAAAAAAAAATAAGACCGTGGCGGCTTTCGGGGCGGGATTGATCAGTCCGGTTGTCAATACCGGTGTGTTTTATCTTGGTTGCTTGCTTTTCTTTAAGGATTTCTGTGTGCAAACCGCCGAAGGGATGGGATTAAGCGGCAATGTTTTCTACGTCATTGCCGCGGGATTTATCGGTTTCAATTTTTTTGCGGAGCTTCTTGTCAATATGCTCCTCTCAGGTGCGCTGGTCATATTATTGAAAGCGGTCGATACGATCATGCGGGCTTAGGTCTGCCGTCCTAGCGAACCCGTATTTTCGTCATCGGCGGAAAGGCTCTGATTATCGTATGAAACAATTTGAAGTCGCCATTGTCGGCGTGGGATCTCGGGGCGGGGATACCTATGCCGCCTATCAACACAAATTTCCCGAACGTATGAAAATCGTCGCTATCGCCGAACCCAGAGAGGAGCGGCGCAAACTGGCACAGCGGGAATATCATCTGCCGGATGAACGCTGTTTTGAGAGCGCCGAGGAGTTACTGTCCCACCCCGCTCTCGCGGATGTATGTATTATCGCGACTCCCGACGAGACCCACGCTGCCATTGCGATTCCCGCTATGGAACGCGGTTATCACCTCCTCCTGGAAAAACCGATCGCCCTCACGCTTAAAGATGTGTTGGCCATTCAGGAAAAGGCGCACGAGACCAAACGAGTGGTCGCAGTCTGCCATGTTTTGCGATACACTCCCTTTTACAGCAGTATTTTCGATTTGCTCCAGAGTGGGGTCATTGGCGATTTGGTTTCGGTGCAGGCCATCGAGCAAGTGGGATACTGGCATCAGGCTCACAGCTTTGTGCGCGGAAACTGGCGCCGTGGTGCAGAGGATAGCTCGATGATTCTCCAAAAAAGCTGCCACGATATGGATATCCTGCTCTATCTTATCCGGCGCCGATGCCTTCGGGTCAGTTCGTTTGGCGGGTTGTACGAATTTCGCCCTGACCGCGCTCCGAAAGGAGCCGCCAAGTGGTGTCTGGATGGCTGCGCCGTGAAGAAACAGTGCCCGTACGACGCGGAAAAAATCTATTTGTATAGTCCGGTGACCGGCGTGCTGCACGGGTGTACCGGTTTTCCGTGCGATGTGTTGACCGCTCATCCAACCGAGCAGTCGGTCAGAGACGCTCTGAAAACGGGGCCGTACGGCCGCTGTGTGTATTATTGCGATAACGATGCCGTCGATCACCAAACCGTCAACCTGGAGTTTGAGGGGGGTATCACTGCGGTGTTTACCATGTGCGCTTTTACCAAAGAATCTTCCCGGCAAATCAAGCTCATGGGTACCCGGGGGCAAATTGACGGGGATATGGGGGCAAACCGTGTGACTTATACCTTGTTCGGCGAGAAGCCTAGGGAAATCGACATCACCTCAATAGCGGCAGATTTAGAGGGGCACGGCGGGGGAGACCACCGCATGATGAGCGGTCTTTTTGATGTGATTGAAGGGATGAGTGATGATTTGAGAACCGGTATCGATCAATCCGTGCAAAGCCATCTGATTTGTTTTGCCGCCGAGCGCTCCCGTAAAGCGGGAGGACAGATAGTAACTTTGTAGAGCAGCGGTTGTCCAATATCGGGTTTTGCATCTCATGGGTCATATCAATATGTCGCCAGACGGTTGACAAGCGGCGAAAGTATGATATACTAAAGGAAAGTGAATATTGCCCTTATCAAGAGTGACGGAGGGAACAGGCCCTATGATGTCCGGCAACCTGCTGTGCAACTCAGCAAGTAAGGTGCTAAATCCTGCGGGTAAAACCGAGAGATGAGTGAGTGAATGCGCCGTTCGGTTTGTCCCGAACGGTATTTTTATGGGCAGAGAAAGGAAACGAAAAGATGAAGCGCACACTTTTTACATCTGAATCGGTCACGGAAGGACATCCGGATAAACTTTGCGACCAGATTTCCGATGCCATACTCGATGCCATTCTTGAAAAAGATCCTTTGGCGCACGTCGCCTGTGAAGCGGTAGCGGCGCGTGATTTTTTGCTCATTATGGGGGAGATTTCTTCCAAGGCGGAAGTGGATATTCCGCAGATAGCGCGCGGGGTGATCCGGGATATCGGTTACACCGGGGATGCATGTGGGTTTGACGCCGACACCTGTGACATTTTGCTTC
>CAZGXK010000038.1:1104-8500 GCA_964529775.1 uncultured Eubacteriales bacterium | reverse complement strand
ATCAATCGACAATCCCCGGATATAGCCCGGGGTGTGGATTGCGCGCTGGAGGCGAGGAACGGCGATACCGATCCGTACGACCGAACCGGTGCGGGGGATCAGGGCATGATGTTTGGCTATGCGTGTGACGAAACCCCTGAGTATATGCCGCTGCCCATCTCTCTTGCCCATAAATGCGCCGCACGGCTCGCCGAAGTGCGCAAAGACGGTACGATTCCCTATCTGCGCCCCGATGGAAAAACTCAGGTGACGGTGCTCTATGAAGACGGTGTGCCGGTTAAGGTGGACACCATTCTGGTCTCCGCTCAGCACGAAGCATCGGTGGATTTAGCGACCATACGTGGAGACATCATTTCTCATGTGATTGCCCCTCTGATGCCGCCATCTCTTATCGACAAACATACGCGCATTTTGGTCAACCCGACCGGCCGGTTTGTCATCGGGGGGCCGCAGGGGGACAGCGGCCTTACCGGGCGCAAAGTCATTGTGGACACTTACGGCGGAAGAGCGGGACACGGAGGGGGCAGCTTTTCCGGGAAAGATCCCACCAAGGTGGATCGCAGTGCCACTTATATGGCGCGGTACGTCGCCAAAAATATTGTGGCGGCGGGCCTTGCCCGACGCTGTGAAGTTCAGATCGCCTATGCCATAGGAGTGGCCAATCCTGTATCACTTCTTGTGGATACCGAGGGTACGGGTGTCGTTGAGGATGAATGCATCGCCGAAGCGGTAAAAAAAGTCTTTGATTTGCGGCCTGCAGCCATTATCGAGACTTTACGGCTTCGCCGACCGCAATACCGTCGACTGGCGGCATACGGCCATATGGGCAGAGAGGACCTGGGCGTGATGTGGGAGAGAACCGATCGATCCGATTCTCTGAAAAGAGCTCTTTCCCTCTGATTTCCCGCAGCGGACAACGGAGATTACGGTCCGTTATGCCTAATCCACATAGGAAAGAAGGATGTTCCCAGGAAGAGGGGACACCCTTCTTTTTGCCATAGAAACACCGTGACGTGTCTTGCGCCCTATCTTACGCTGAAAAGCAGATCGCCGTACGTCGGGTATGGCCAATATTTCTTCGCGGTATTGGTCTCGATTTCGTCCGCCACAGCGCGCAGCTCCTGCATGGCGGCAAATACGCCGTCTTTATAATACATAGCCAGTTCCTGTACGTCGTTGTAGTCTTTGGTGTTGACCAGCGCTTCGTCCAGAGCGCCGAGCTTTTGGTACATACAGGAGACCAGAGAAGACAGCTTTTGAATGAGCGTTTCCTCCACCGTGACATCCGCCGTGGGGACGGCCAGCTTTTTGGCATTGACTGTTTCACTGAGATCCTTGATATAGGCGATAGCGGCGGGGAGGATCTCTTTTTGTGCCATGTCCAGCATGGTCAGCGCCTCGATGTGAATGATCTTGGAGTAACTGTCCAGAAGAAGTTCGCAACGGGAGAGCACTTCCTGACGGGTGAAGACCTTGTGCTTTTCAAACAACGCAATATTTTTTTCACTTTTGAAGTAAGGCATCGCCTCAGGTGTGCTTTTCAGGTTCAAAAGCCCACGCTTCTCCGCTTCTTTGACCCAGGCTTCGTCGTAACCGTTTCCGTTGAAGATGATACGTTTGTGTTCTTTTATGGTCTTGACAATCAGGGCGTGCAGATCCGTATTGAAATCGGTTGAGCTTTCCAACACGTCCGCAAACTGTGAGAGTTCTTCGGCAACGATGGTATTTAATATGATGTTCGGGCCGGCAATCGAAAGGGAGGAGCCGAGCATACGGAATTCAAACTTGTTTCCGGTAAAGGCGAAAGGAGAGGTGCGGTTTCGGTCGGTTGTGTCCTTTTGAAAGCGCGGCAGTGTGTGCACACCAACTTTCATAATGACCTTTTCCTTACTGTCGTATCCCGTGCCCTCCTCGATGGATTTGAGGATATCCGTCAGTTCTTCTCCCAAAAACATGGATACCACGGCAGGCGGCGCTTCATTGGCACCCAAACGGTGATCGTTTCCGGCGCTGGCCACCGAGACGCGGAGCAGATCCTGATACTCGTCCACAGCCTTGATTACGGCGCACAAAAACAGAAGAAACTGCGCGTTTTCATGAGGAGAATCACCAGGCTCCAAAAGATTGACACCGGTATCTGTCGAAATAGACCAGTTGTTATGCTTGCCGCTTCCGTTGACGCCCGCAAAGGGCTTTTCGTGCAGCAAACACGCCATGCCGTGACGCGAGGCGACTTTTTTCAACATTTCCATGGTGATCTGATTATGGTCGGTGGCGATATTAGTGGTGGAAAAAATGGGGGCCAATTCGTGCTGCGCAGGGGCGACTTCGTTGTGCTCCGTCTTGGCAAATACGCCCAGTTTCCACAACTCTTCGTCGAGATCCTTCATAAATTCGGCCACTCGCGGTTTGATCGTCCCGAAGTAATGATCTTCCAACTCCTGTCCTTTGGGCGGCTTGGCGCCAAACAGAGTGCGCCCCGTGTAAATGAGATCTTTGCGCTGCTTGTACATCTTCTCATCGATGAGAAAATATTCCTGCTCGGGACCTACTGTGGTGGAGACCATTTTGACATCATCGTGTCCGAATAATTTAAGTACTCTCAGGGCCTGGCGGTTGATCGCTTCCATCGAGCGGAGCAGAGGCGTTTTTTTGTCGAGTGCTTCGCCGCTGTAAGAGCAAAACGCCGTGGGGATACACAGTGTATTATCTTTAATAAAGGCGCACGATGTGGCGTCCCACGCCGTATATCCACGTGCTTCAAAAGTTGCGCGCAGACCTCCGGACGGGAAAGAACTGGCATCGGGCTCGCCTTTGATCAGCTCTTTTCCGGAAAATTCCATGATGACTCCACCGCCGCTTGTGGGGGAGATAAAACTGTCGTGTTTTTCTGCGGTGACCCCGGTCATCGGCTGGAACCAATGGGTGAAGTGGGTGGCTCCCTTTTCGATGGCCCAGTCCTTCATGGCGTTGGCCACCACGTCCGCGATCGACGGATCGAGATGCTTTCCCGCTTTCATCGTCCGCTTCAGGGTTTGATAGGTTTCTTTCGGCAACCGCTCCTTCATGACGGTGTCGTTGAATACCAGGCTGCCAAACATCTCCGGCACCTTACTCATACCGATCTCTCCTCTGCGATGTCATTTCTAAAGCAGCAACGGCGCTACGGGCGGAAACTCGCCCACAGCGCCATTGCTGTTCTCTGCTTTCAGTATACAAAAAATTTGCGGGCATGTCAACCCCTTTTCTTAATAAAATTTCCGAGATATTGAAAAATATGCAGGATTGGACAGACGGTGTTGCAAAAATAGGGGTTTTATGGGCAGATTCAGGTTTGATTTCAGTCTATTGAGAATATCCCAGGCACATATTGGTCATTTTGCATTGACAACGCCGCGCCTTTGATGTATACTGAAAAAAGCGGTGTTGCTAAGAACGGCAAAGGGGAGAACAAGTATGCTGAAAGAGGGGCAAACACGCATTCCGTCCGGCTGCGCGATATCCGGCATTTTTTCCCGCAAAGGTAAACGGCAAAACGGAGAGGCAATTATCCGTTCCATTTCTGTGATGCACGATCGTTCTAACGGCTTGGGAGGAGGATTTGCCGCCTATGGGATTTATCCCGAATATCCCAATTTATATGCTTTTCATGTATTTTACGACAATCAAAAGGCCAAGGAGGAGTGCGAACGGATTCTCAACAGCCATTTTGAGGTGGGTGCCCTCGGGGAAATCCCTGTGCGGAAGATGTCTCAGATTATCGATCAGCCCATGATTTGGCGCTATTTTCTTTATCCGAGAAAAAGAAAGCTGGAAAGCAGCCACTTGGATGAACAGGAATTTGTCGTTCGCCTTGTCATGCGCATCAACACACAGGTGGATGGGGCGTATGTGTTTTCGAGCGGAAAAAACATGGGAGTTTTTAAAGCCGTCGGATATCCGGAAGACGTGGGCCATTTTTACCGATTGGAGGAATATGAAGGCTACTGCTGGACAGCGCACGGGAGATACCCCACCAACACGCCCGGATGGTGGGGCGGAGCCCACCCCTTTGCCATGCTCGACTATTCCATTGTCCATAATGGGGAGATCAGTTCCTACGATGCCAACCGCCGTTATATTGAGATGTTCGGGTATCATTGTTCCTTGATGACCGATACCGAAGTCATCACCTATATCATGGATTATCTGATTCGCAGGCAAGGGCTCACATTGGAAGAGACCGCCGATGTGATTGCGGCGCCGTTTTGGTCTACCATCGACCGGCTCGATAAAGAAGAGAAGGCAAAACTCACCTATCTGCGCAATGTTTTTTCCGGGCTGCTGATTACCGGCCCGTTTTCCATTCTCTTGGGGTTTCACGGCGGCATGATGGCGTTAAACGATCGGTTAAAACTGCGCTCCATGGTGGCGGCGGAAAAAGGGGATACCGTCTTTATTGCGAGCGAGGAATCCGCGATACGTGTGATTCAGCCTGATCTCGACACAGTATGGTCCCCAAAAGGCGGTGAACCCGTGATTGTCACGCTGGATGAGGAGGGCGAAAAGGTATGCCTGTGAACTATATTTATCCCGAGTATGAAGTGATACGCTCACAGGATAGGTGTATCGCGTGTCGGGTGTGTGAGCGGCAGTGCGCGAACGAGGTACACGCATACGATCCCGATCTCGGTGTGATGATTTCCGATGAGAGCCGATGCGTCAACTGTCACCGATGTGTATCCCTGTGCCCTACCAGAGCGCTCAAAATTGTCAAGACACCACACACCTATAAAGAGAGCGCCAACTGGACGGCGGATACCATTTCCGAAATATACCGGCAAGCGGAAAGCGGGGGCGTGCTGCTCTCCGCTATGGGCAATCCCAAACATTATCCGGTGTACTGGGATAAAATCCTCATCAACGCCTCTCAGGTGACGAACCCTTCCATCGACCCCCTCCGCGAACCGATGGAAACGCGTACCTTTCTCGGCAAAAAGCCTGACCGTATCGAGAGGGATAAAAACGGAAAACTCATCGACAATTTACCGCCTCAGTTGGAGCTTGCTACGCCGATCATGTTTTCCGCCATGTCCTACGGCTCGATCAGCTACAATGCCCATGAGAGCCTAGCGCGGGCGGCGCAGCGGCTCGGCATTTACTATAATACCGGCGAGGGCGGATTGCACGAGGATTTTTATCCGTACGGCGCTCACACTATCGTCCAGGTGGCGAGCGGCAGGTTTGGCGTTCATAAAGAGTATTTGGAGGCGGGGGCGGCGATTGAAATCAAGATGGGGCAGGGAGCCAAGCCCGGTATCGGCGGTCATTTGCCGGGTGAAAAAATTGTGGGTGACATCTCGCGCACCCGCATGATTCCGGAAGGATCGGATGCCATTTCTCCCGCCCCTCATCACGATATTTACTCGATTGAGGATTTGCGGCAGTTGGTGTATTCCTTAAAAGAGGCGACCGAATACCGCAAACCGGTGATAGTTAAGATCGCCGCGGTGCACAACGTGGCCGCTATCGCGAGTGGTATCGCCCGCAGCGGGGCGGATATTATCGCAATGGACGGCTTTCGCGGCGGAACAGGTGCCGCGCCGACGCGCATTCGGGATAATATCGGACTTCCCATTGAACTGGCGCTTGCCAGTGTCGACCAACGGCTGCGCGAGGAGGGAATTCGCAACCGCGTCTCGTTGGTCGTGGGAGGGAGTATACGCTCCAGCGCGGATGTCGTCAAGGCGATCGCCTTGGGAGCGGACGCGGTGTATATCGCGACAGGGGCGCTGCTCGCGCTCGGTTGTCACCTGTGCCGCACCTGTCATCAGGGAAAATGCAACTGGGGAATTGCGACACAGCGCCCGGAATTGGTGCGGCGCTTAAATCCCGACGTCGGCAGCCAGCGCCTTGTCAACCTGATTACCGCCTGGACCCATGAAATCAAAGAGATGATGGGCGGGATGGGCATCAATTCCATCGAGGCACTTAAAGGAAACCGCCTGATGCTGCGCGGCGTGGGGCTCAATCAAAAAGAGCTGGATATTTTGGGCATCCGTCACGCGGGGGAATAAACGGGAGAGAGGGGAGTGCCTATGAAACGGGTGTATGTGAACGAACAGTGGTGCCTCGGGTGCCATTTGTGCGAATATTACTGTGCTTTCGCCAATTCCGGAAGCGATAACATGGTCAAGGCGTTGAAAGGTGTCACGATTCATCCCCGCATCCGCATTGAAGAATCAGACGGCATCTGCTTTGCAGTCTCGTGTCGGCACTGTCGGGAACCTCTTTGTGTCAAAGGCTGCATTTCCGGAGCTCTCTCTGTTTCCGAAGGCGTTATCCGCATCGATCGGCAAAAATGTGTCGGCTGCTTTACCTGCGTTCTCTGCTGTCCGTACGGGGCGATTATGCCGGCGAGTGACCACAGTGTGGTGCAGAAATGCGAGTTGTGTATCGATCGAACACCGGGAGAACCCGCCTGCGTTAGAGGATGCCCAAACCGTGCCATCGTATTTGAAGATAGAGGAGAGAATGAAGGGTGAATATCGTCATTATCGGCAATTCCGCGGCTTCGGTGGGCTGCATTGAGGGCATTCGCGCCAACGACAGGGAGAGCGCCATCACCGTCGTCTCGGACGAACCCCATCACACCTATTCCCGTCCGCTCATCTCCTATCTTTTGTACGGAAAGACCGACGAGCAGCGCATGAAATACCGACCGGACGCGTTTTATGAGCAAAACCGTGTCACCCCGCTTTTGGGTCGCAGGGCGGTGTCGATCGACCCTAGCGCCCATACCGTGGCTTTGGAAAACGGAGAAAGAATCTCATACGACAAATTGCTCGTCGCCACCGGTTCCCGTCCCTTTGTTCCACCGATGGAGGGGATAGAAAAAGTTCAGAAAAAATTTCATTTTATGACCCTTGACGACGCGAGGACATTGGAGATGGCGATCGGCCGAGATTCTCACGTTCTGGTGGTGGGAGCCGGCCTGATAGGTCTCAAATGTGTGGAGGGCATCGCGGATCGAGTGCAGCGTGTCACGGTGGTGGATCTGGCGGATCGCATCCTGCCCAGTATTTTGGATACCGCCGCGTCTTCTCTGATACAGGCGCATATCGAAGCAAAGGGGGTGCGTTTTTATCTGAAGAACAGTATCGCCCGCTTTACTCCAGACTCTGCCGTTTTGCAAAGCGGAGAAAAAATCCCCTTTGACGTGGCGGTACTCGCGGTGGGTGTGCGCCCCAATGTGGAACTGGTCAAAAACGCCGGCGGCATGGTCGGGCGGGGCATACTCACCGACGCATTCTGCCGCACCGATTTGCCGGATATTTACGCCGCCGGGGACTGCACCGAGAGTTACGATATCAGCAAGGGGGAGAGCCGGGTGTTGGCTCTGCTCCCCAATGCGTAT
>CAZGXK010000038.1:0-1094 GCA_964529775.1 uncultured Eubacteriales bacterium | reverse complement strand
ATCCGTATTGGCAGGGAGAGTGCGCCGGTCGGCACATGATGGGGGATACCGATCATCCTTACGACCGCGCCATTCCCATGAACGCCATAGGTTTTTTCGGTTATCATGTTATCACGGCCGGCACCTATACGGGCGAGAGTGTCATCCGCCGGGACGGAGAGAACTATAAAGCGCTGTTTTATGCCGACAACGTGCTCAAAGGCTATATTCTGGTGGGGGATGTGGCCGGAGCTGGTATTTACACCGCGATGATCCGCAACCGTACGCCTCTGGACACATTGAATTTTGAAAAAATTTGCGAAAAGCCTCAGTTGATGGCTTTTTCCAAGTCCGTGCGCGAACAAGCTCTGAGCCGTCCGCACTGAGAATGGGGGAGATGAGCATGACCATAGATGCCGGGCAGCAGTCTTTTCGGGAACTCAATGCGAGGATTCGCGCCTGTCGCGACAAAGATGTGGTGATCGAGCACTGTATGGGTCAGCGGTACATTGCCGACGGATTATCCGAAAAGACCGTGGTGATTCACGGCACGCCGGGCAATGCGCTCGGCGCCTATCTGGACGGTGCCGACATTGTCGTTCACGGCAACGCACAGGACGCCACCGGGGACACAATGAACGAGGGCAGCATCGTGATTCACGGCGACGCGGGCGATGCCACGGGTTACGCCATGCGCGGAGGACAGATTCTGGTTCGGGGAAATACGGGATACCGTGCGGGTATTCATATGAAAGCCTACCGCGAAAAATCCCCCGTGCTGGTGGTGGGCGGCCACGCCGGCAGCTTTTTGGGAGAGTACCAGGCCGGCGGGCTGATTATCGTACTCGGTTTGGACGGCGACGGCGAATATTTTCATTCCAATTTTTGCGGCACCGGTATGCACGGCGGCAAAATCGCGGTGCGTTGTAGCCATCCCCCCGCTCATCTGCCCGAACAACTTCTTGTCAGGCCGGCGAACGATGACGATTTTTTGGAGATGAGCAAACCTGTCGGGGCGTTTTGCGCGGCGTTTGGAATCGATGAGGGCGACGTCATGGATCACCGCTTTTACATCCTGTCTCCGGACAGCAAAAACCCTTATCGGCAAATGTATG
>CAZGXK010000037.1:0-12800 GCA_964529775.1 uncultured Eubacteriales bacterium | reverse complement strand
ATGTTTCACCCTGCTATCTTACACTGACCTTTTGCCTTTGTCAAATCGTGTTTTGCCGAGGCGCAGATTTGGCGAGATGATTAAGAGACGAAAAAACAAACCGGCGAAAAGCTCTTTCTGCTCTTCGCCGGTTATACTTGATCCGGTTCCATATTTCTCAACCTCATGCTCATAAACCATGGAGTGAATTTTTTCATTATTCCCTTTCGCGGGAATTTCGGATTCGCGCCGCTTTGTGCGCGAGATATGGTTTACACTAAACCATCACAATAAAATTTCTTAAACCCTATTCTATTTTTGATGCCTACGTGAAAAGCGGAAACCGATCTGCTCAGCCCATGGGAATCACCCCTATCTTATATTTCTTTCCGAAGGTGGATCCTTTCCCTTTTCATGATACTCGACATCCTTTGCTCTTTGTTGCTTCTATGCGCCTTGCCTTACTTCATCGGAACCATCCCTTTCCCGAACCGCGCCAACCTTCGGCGCTTATTGCGCGGCACCCCGCGCCCTTCTTTTTCCCTTCTCTCTTTCTGCCATCACTATACCACGCTTTCCGCCGTTTGTCAACAGCTTTTTCTCAAAAAGAAGAAGAAATGTTAGACAAATCGACAAAGGAAAATTTGTTGATTTTTTAGGACCATCCGCCACTGTCCTCGTCTTTGCCTTTCGATCTGTCGTTTCGGGGCTGTTTCCCGATAAAACTTCCAAGCGCGCGGGCGAACGCCGCGCTCTCACCCGCAGCGATTTTTCGGTTCATTCCAAAGAAAACCCCATTTCCGCCGGCGACCAGCGGTTTTCCCGTGAGACATGGAAATACGGACACATCGGTCGTGCCTTCTCTGTTCCATTTTCTTCTTGACGGGGGATTGCCGCAGCGGTATAATATAGAGGTCGGAGGCTTAACGGTAAAGGGAAGTGAGAGATATGGCGGACGAGAGCGAATGGGAATATGAGGATTGCGATACGGTCACGCTGGAAGACGAGAGCGGAGAAGAACACGAATTTGAAATTTTAGATGCCATTGAGACAGACGATGCCCGGTACCTGGCGCTGATGCCTCTCGACGAAGATCCGGAAACCATCGTTCAGGGCGACGGCGAACTGCTGATCACCCGGGTGGAAGAGGACGACGAGGGTGAGGTGCTCTGTACCATCGAGGACGACGAGGAATTTCACGACATCCTGAGCATTTTTGAGGAACGTTTATCCGATCTCTATGAGATCGACAGCGAGGACGAATAAAGGCTTACCCCCTGCGTAGTTCGCGGACCGCTGCCCAATAACCCTATCACAGTATAATTTCGGGAGCTTTGTCTCCGGCGCCGGAAGAGCAGACCTCCTCATTTCTCCTTTGAGAGATGGGACGAAGGGAGCATGAACGCATCGGGCGGCACCCACCTGCTTTACAGATAGCAGGTTATTCACGGCAGCATTACGGCTAGGCGGGGGAAACCGAAAAACAACGGCCCGGCGCGCCAAGAGCGGCGCGCCGGGTATCTTTGAACCTTGTGGCGTCACAGATTGCGCTGACCTCCGAACAGAGTGCGGCCGGTGTAGTACGCCATCTCCTCGATGGTCACCAACTGGTAGCCCTGTTGGGTTAAGGTGGAGACAATCGTCTCCGCCGCCGATACCGTGGACGACTGAATATCGTGCATCAAGAGAATCATGCAGTCCCCGGCTCCGTCCAGAGCGGCATCGATAGTCGACTGGGTGTCGCGGGTCTTCCAGTCGAGTGTGTCGACGTCCCAGAGGATAAACGGGTAATTCTTCAGCAGTTCCCCGACATGGGCGTTGTAGGAACCGTACGGCGGACGCACGAGATACGGGCGCACCCCGCAGACGTTTTCCACTATATCGTTGGTGGCTTCCACCGCCGAGAGTACGTCTTCATCCGACAGGTTGACGAGGTTCGAGTGGCTCATCGTGTGGTTGCCGATCTGGCAGCCCAGAGAAACCATCCGCTTCAGCGCGTCGGGGTAGTAGCGCACCTTGTCCCCGCAGACAAAGAACGTAGCCCTGGCCCCGTATTTTTCGAGTACGTCCAGCAAGGCGTCGGTATACGGCCCGGGGCCGTCGTCATAGGTGAGGCACACCATCGGCAGGGAGGGGTCGGCGTCGGAATAGGCGGGTCTTACGGGCGGATACGGTTTGCCGTCCCCCTCAACCGCGGGATGGGTCTGCCGGGATATTGCGGTGGTGACCGTAGTGGCGGCGGTTGTAGTCTTTTGAGTGCCGTCCGGTTCGAGGAGCAGCATGGAACGGATCTCGCTCATCGGCATGATGACCGTTTGCACACCCACCGCGCCGTGGATGTCTTCGTCGCTTAGGTACACCGTGCAGCCGTTGTCGTCGAGCGCAAAGGCGGAGAAGTTCTCCGCGCTCGGCTCGGTTGCCCGCATGAAGGTGTCCCGGAGCGTCTGAGGGACTTCTGCCGTCCAGGTCTCTCTCGCCCGCTCGGACGCATAGGCGTAAAACTCACCGTCAAAAACCTGTTCGGGCGGCAGACGCGAGCCGGTGCTTAGCCGGTAAAGCGCCGTGTGAACTTTTTGGGCACACAGGGTATTGTTTCTCATATAAGCGCTCACCGTAAACACCAGCGAGAGCAGATTCTCTCCCCAGCGGCGGAAGGTGTAATCCACACCGGCGTATTCTCCTCCCATGTGCGCGCCCTCGTCGGAGAATGAGTTCACCATGGTTTCGATGTCCGCGTCGATGGCGGACACGCCCACCTGCGGATAAAAGACGCGGCAGTTGTTCGCCGTCTTCTCCATGCAGACATAGGTTTCGCCTGGCGGAGAAGTGTGGACTAAACGGTGGACACCGATGGTCTGAACGCAGGCGTGAAAGGTGAACAGCAGAATGGCGAGGGCCACGAGCATCAGCAGGCAGGCCGTCAGAATCCGCTTTGCCCGACGCCGCGCCCGATGACGCCGTGCTCGTTCCCGCTTCGCGGCGTGTTCCCTGCTTTCGTATTGGTTCATGACCGGCTCTTCACCGCCCCGCCATTGAAAATAGATTTGGCAAAACACAACCCATATACAGTATACACAAAAATCCCGTAAAATTCAAGGGTTAAGGCGTCTTCACACGGTGTTTCGAAAATTTAGAGGGCAAACAAGAAAAACCGATTGCCGGAAATTTTTCACTTCACTCCCTTAAAAATCATTGCAGAAGAGATTGACATTATGACGGGTTTCCGTTATAATAAGATGTTGTGCCGAGTCATCGGGCGGGGGTTCCTGCCTGTCTCTTCGGGAGCGGCGCTTGATACGGGTCTCACAGGACTTGGCACAGGAATCGCGGAAGTTTATATCTGGAGGGCAAGCCGATGAAGAGAACACCGAAATGGGTCTTTTTCGTCGTTGCGCTGGTGATCGTCGCCTTGACATACACCTCGGTATTCGGTGTATACAAATACTACGGTGACCGGCGCGACACGATCATTCGCGGCGCGGCGGATATTCGGTTCGGAATCGATATCCGAGGGGGTGTGGATGTCACCTTTGGGCCGGCGGATGAAAACATCAACGCCGACGAAGCTCAGATCAACGCCATCAAGGCCATTATCGAGCAGCGCCTGGTCGGTCAGAACATCACCGATTACGAGTGCTACGCGGACGTGAACAACCAGCAGGTCATCGTCCGCTTTCCGTGGCAGAGCGACGAGGAGGACTACGATGCGTCGGAGGCCATCAAAGAACTGGGTCAAACCGCCGAGCTGGCGTTTTATATCGGCACAGAAAAGACCGATGATCCGGTTCTGACGGGCGACGGGGTCGCCGAGGCCGAGGCGGTGTGGCAGACGGACGAAACCGGCCAGAGCGAGCCTGTGGTGCGCCTGACGCTGCAGGGGGATGCCGTGCAGGCGTTTGCGGACGCGACACAGCAGCAGCTGGCGTCCAACGGGCAGATTTCCATCTGGCTGGACGAGACGATGATCAGTGCGCCTCAGGTGCAGGCTCATATCACCGACGGCATCGCGGTCATCTCGGGCGGTACGCTAGAGAACTTTACCGATGCCCAGCAGCTCGCCAACAACATCAACGCCGGCGCCCTTCCGTTTGCGATTGAAGCCACGTCATACGCCACCCTCTCTCCGACGCTGGGAGAACAGGCACTCAACGTGATGGTGATCGCCGGAATTGTGGCGTTTGTGCTCGTCGCCCTGTATGTGATTCTGTGGTACCGTTTGCCGGGAGTCGTGGCGGTCATCGCCCTGATGGGGCAGATCGCAGGTACTCTCGCCGCCATTTCCGGTTACTTCGGGGTGTTTGACAGCTTCACGCTCACCCTGCCGGGCATTGCGGGCATTATCCTCTCCATCGGCATCGGCGTGGATGCGAATGTCATCACGGCGGAACGCGTGAGAGAGGAGATACGCCGCGGCAAGACGATAGACGGCGCTATCCGCGCGGGATCCAAAAACTCTTTCTGGGCCATTTTCGACGGCAATATCACGGTGCTTATCGTGGCCGTGGTGCTCATGGGTGTGTTCGGACCTCCCTCCAGTTTCTGGGCAACCATTCTCTCCTGGGCTTTGTTCATGTTCCCTGCGTCCACCACCGGCATGGTGTACTCTTTCGGCTATACTCTGTTTGTGGGCGTGGTGCTGAACTTTGTGATGGGCATCGGTCTGTCGCGGTTGATGCTCCGCTCCATCTCGCGGTTCAAAATCTTCCGCAATCCGTGGCTGTATGGAGGTGAGCGCAAATGATCAACAACGTGAAAATCGATTTCATCAAAAGCCGTAAAATATGTCTGATCATCAGCGCCTGCATCATGGCGGTCGGCCTGATTGTCAACCTTATCTTCGGGGTGGAAATGGACGTTTCCTTCACCGGCGGCACGGTGCTCAAATTCAGCTACACTGGGACAATCGACACCTCTTCCGCCAACGGGTTCTTCTCGGAACAGCTGGGAACTTCCGCCAACACCGAGCTGTCCAACAACGGCAGCGTGCAGCTGCTGAATGTGTACAGTCCGAACGAAGTTTCCGTGGAGCAGCAGCAGGCGGTGGAAAAGGCTGCCGCCGAAAAGTTCGCGGATAACGCGCTCTCGCTGGTGGATGCCAATTCGCTGAGCCCCACCGTGGGTTCCCTGTTCTTCATCAAGTGTCTGGTGGCGACGGGGCTCGCCTCCCTTTTCCTCATTCTGTATGTGGCGCTGCGGTTCCGCAAGATCGGCGGTATTTCCGCCGGCATCGCCGCCGTCGCCGCGCTGGTGCACGATCTGCTGATTGTCTACTTCTCGTTTGTGGTGTTCCGCATCCCGCTGAACGATAATTTTGTCGCCGTGATGCTCACCATTCTCGGCTACTCGCTGAACGATACCATTGTGATTTACGACCGTATCCGCGAGAACCGCCGGCGTCTGGGCGACAAGGCGGATATCAACGAGATTGTCAATCTCAGCCTGCGCCAGTCTTTCCGCCGCACCCTGAACACCAGCATCACCACTTGCATTGTGGTGCTCACCATTGTGGTGGTCGCGGTGACCCAAAACATCGAATCGATCATCAGTTTCTCGGTTCCGCTGCTGTTCGGTGTGATTTCGGGCTTTTACAGCTCGACTTTCCTCTGCTCCCCCGTCTGGGCGGCATGGGTGCAACACCGCCAAAAGAAAGCAGGCAAAAAAGCCTGAGATTTTTCGCTTCACCGACTTCCCGCCGCAGGCTTTTGCCCTGCGGCGGGAGTTTTTTTCTCAAAACCGGTTGAAAGAGCGGCACAAAAACGGTATACTGTAAAAGGAAATGGGCGTACCGCCCCGTGACGCCTTGAAAGGCAGCGGTAAGGCGTTAACTGGATGCGGTAATAAGCGGACATATCCCAAGGGAGCTTTCGTCGTCTGACGCAAGACCATCTTTATGCGGTATTGCCTTAGAAAATCGGTACATCGAAAGGGCGAGACGGGTTTGTTACAGTTTGAGGAACTCAGGCAAAAACTTGCGGGCGCTCAACCGGAACTCGACGATCTGGCGAGCGCCATCGGATATCCGCAGATCGTTCGCGAGTTGGCGGAACTCGAGCAGCGCGCCGCGGCGGACGGCTTTTGGAACGACATGGAAAGCGCACAGAAGATCACCCAGCGCGCCGCCAATCTGCGTTCCCGCAAGGAGAGTTACGATAAGCTGCGGGCAAGCTATAACGATACGCTCACCCTCATCGAGATGGGAAACGAGGAGGGGGAGATGTCACTGCTCCCGGAGTGCGAGCAGGAAGTGCAGAGAGTGCTGGACGAGATGGAAAAGCAGCGTCTTGCCACTCTGCTCACGGGGGAGTACGACAGCCACAACGTGATCATGACGTTTCACGCCGGGGCCGGTGGCACCGAGGCTCAGGACTGGGCGGAAATGCTTTACCGGATGTACACCCGCTGGGTCGACAATCACGGGTACCGCTACCGTATTCTCGATTATCTCGACGGGGACGAGGCGGGCATCAAAAGCGCCTCCATCCTCATCGAAGGAGAAAACGCCTACGGCTATCTCAAAGGGGAGGCGGGAGTGCACCGCCTGGTGCGCATTTCTCCGTTTGACGCCTCCGGCCGTCGGCACACCTCCTTTTCGGCGGTGGAGGTGATCCCGGAAATCGACGACAGCGTGGAAGTGGAGATCCGCCCGGAGGATATCAAAATGGATGTCTACCGCAGCAGCGGCGCGGGAGGGCAGCACATCAACAAGACTTCTTCCGCCGTGAGGCTGACCCATATTCCCACCGGCATTGTGGTCGCCTGCCAGACCGAGCGTAGCCAGTTCCAAAACCGCGATACCGCCATGAAGATGCTGCGCTCCAAACTGGTGGAGATCAAGGAAAGGGAGCATCTGGAAAAAATCGAAGATATCAAGGGCGGGCAGTCGCAAATCGCCTGGGGGAGCCAGATACGCTCGTATGTGTTTATGCCGTACACTCTGGTCAAAGATCACCGAACGGGCTATGAGAGCGGGAATATTGCCTCGGTGATGGACGGGGATATCGACGGTTTTATCAACGCCTACCTCAAAGCGGCGGCAAACGGCACTCTGTCTGCGGATGGGACGGAGATTCCATGAGCCGCAGGAAACTATGGCTGATGCACGGGGGCATTGTGCTGGGATGCCTTGCTCTGTTGCTTTTCTGGCGTTGTCCGATTCGCCTGCTTACCGGGTTCGCCTGCCCGGGGTGCGGTGTCACCCGCGCTTTCTTTGCGGCGCTGCACCTGGATTTTTCGGGGGCGTTTGCCCTTCACCCGCTCTTTTGGCTGGCCCCCTTTCTGGTGCTCATTCCCGTCCATATCCGTCCGCTCTCCCGTCGTATTCCGAGCCGTGTACTGTGGGCGGTCACGGCGGGGATTGCCGTGCTGTTTACGGCGGTGTATATCGTCCGTCTGATTCAGGGCGACCCGGTGGTGGCGCCGAACCCGCAGGAGACGATTTGGTATAAACTGGGCATGGGCATCATGGGATAAAGGCCGCGTCGGTGCCGGCCTGCCCCTTTTTCGAACCGATTTGTATTTTGTCGGCATTTATTTAAGTCGTCCATTAAGCGGCAAAGGAGGACATAAGTTATGGCAATTTGTCCGAAATGCGGGTGCGAGTTGCCGGACGGGACATTCTACTGTTCCGTCTGCGGAGCCAAGCTGAACCCGTCCAACACGGCTCAGGGAGCTCCCCGTCAGGAGCCTCCCCCTCCGCCTGGGTCGGGCGGTCCGTATCACCAGGAGGCGCCCTGGTCACAAGGGGGATCTTATCCCCCTCCGCATCCGCCTCAACAGTCCTGGCAGCCTTATACCCAGCAGCCGTGGCAGCAGCCCACCGCTCCGCCGAACGAGGAGACTCTCTCGGTGGGCAAGTGGATCGGCATCATGATGCTGCTCTCGATCGGGGGATCTCTCACCTGCGGTATTCTGCCGATTGTGCTGTTGTGCGTGTGGGGCTTCGGCCGTTCCACATCGCAGACCCTGAGGAATTTTGCCCGTGCTGCCCTGATCATTCTGCTGGTGGAATTTGTCGTAGCGGTGGTGGCCATTCTGATTGTGGTGGCCGTCTGCGCCTTTAATAGCATCAGTATCGGCGAAATTATCGGCGAATTTTTTACGAATCCGGGGATGTTTTACCGCAGCTGATATTCCGCCCTCTTCCCGTCGTTCGGCGGGGGGAGGGCGGCTGATTGGATGCGGGAAAAAGGTTGCCAACCGGGGCGGTTTTTGATATACTGGGTCAAAGAGGGGCTTTGAGGCGAATGGAAACGCTCAAAAACCGTCTGGTGCGTCTGACCGTTACCGGGACGACCAATGAAGGCAGCGGCGTGGGACACACACAAGACGGCATGACGGTGTTTGTTCCGCTCACCGCCGTCGGGGATGTGGTGGAGTGCCGACTCGTGAAGGTGCAAAAGCGGTACGCTTACGGTAAAATCGAACGGTTGCTGGTGCCGTCTCCCGACCGCGTTCCCGACCCAGGGTGCCCTGTGTACGGGCGGTGCGGGGGATGTGCCTGGCGGCATATCCGCTATGAAGCGGAATGCCGTTATAAACGGCGACAGGTGGACGATGCCTTCGAGAGGGTGGGCGGTTTTGCGGCCGAGGTGGTGCCGGTACTGGCGGGAAATCCTTCCCGCTACCGCAACAAGGCGCAGTTTCCCGTGGGTAGGTGCGGGGGCAATATCGCCGCCGGGTTTTACTCGCCGCGCAGTCACCGCTTGGTTCCGGTGTCCGATTGTCCGTTGCAGCCGGAGGAGTTTGCGCCGCTCGCGGACGCTGTGCTGCGCTGGATGGAGAGCGCCGGGGCTGACCCGTACGATGAGAATACCGGCAGGGGTCTGGTGCGTCATATTTATCTGCGCAAGGCTCAGGCGACGGGACAGGTGATGCTCTGCCCGGTCTGCGCCACGGATCGCTTGCCGAAAATCCCTCTGCTGATTCGCCTGGCGCAGGACGTGATGCCGGATGTGCGCATCTGTGTCAATATCCATCCGGCGAAAACCAATGTGATTCTGGGGGAGCGCACACTGCCGCTGACAGGGGACGGCATCGAGGATGAAATATGCCGTCTCAGGGTGCGCCTCGGCGCGCAGTCTTTTTATCAGGTCAACCGCGCTCAGGCGCAGCGTCTGTATGAACTGGCGGCTCAGATGGCGGATCTGTGTCGGGAGGATACCCTGCTCGATCTCTACTGCGGTGCCGGCATCATCGGTCTTTCGATGGCGCACAGGGTGAGGCGGGTCATCGGAGTGGAGACGGTGGCGCGGGCGGTGGAGGACGCGCGGCAAAACGCCGCCGCCAACGGTATCGCCAATGCGGATTTTTTCTGCGCGGATGCCGCCGAGGCTTCCCTCCGATTGGAAAAAGAAGGGGTGCGGCCCGATGTGGTGCTGCTCGACCCGCCGCGCAAGGGAATCGATGCCGCCCTTCTCGAGACGGTGGTCCGCTGGACCCCTCGGCGCGTGGTATATCTCTCGTGCGACCCGGCAACTCTTGCGCGCGATTGTGCGCGCTTTGCCGCCCTCGGTTACACGCCGGGCCGGGTCGTTCCCGTGGATCTCTTTCCCCGCACACGTCATGTGGAATGTGTCACCGTGCTCTCTCGCGGGCAGGGGAATACCGAGGGCAATACTTTATCGGGGCGATAGCCCGCGCGGCGTCGCCATAACATCAAGGAGGCGTTTGTCTTGAATACCGCCGATACCGGCGCCAGGACGCCGAAAAACTGGATAGACCGCTGGAAAAGCAGAGGGGATAAAAAGAACAGGGGAACTTCCCCCGAACGTACTTTTACCGAACTTCCCGAGCGGGCGGAACCGACATTGCCGCCCGCGCCGGAAAACGCGCCGGCGGACGATTATGAACGGGTCTTTTTTGTGGATTACGAGAATGTCAACCGCGAGGGACTAACGGGGATCGCGCAGCTGACCGATAAGGACTGCGTGAAAATCTATTACAGCCGCTCGGCGGAAACGCTCACCTTCGGGCTGCATCGCCGTATTCTGGAATCCGCTGCCCGATTTGACTATATCAAGGTGCAGATGCCCATTAAAAACGCCATCGACTGCCTGATTCTGTTTGACGTTTCGGATTACACCAAGGCTCACCCCGACGCTTCCTGCTTTGTCGTCTCCCACGACACCGATTTCGACAGGGCAATCGAGGAATTTGTCGAGCGGGGGTTCAAGGTGAAAAAGCTGTATTCGCTCTCGGAGTCGAATGCTTCCGCACCAAAGTCTCCCCCGAAACCGCAGGCGCAGAAAAACGTCACCTCGCAACCGGCGATGCCTCCGAAGACTCAGGCGCCTCCGAAACCCGCGAAGCCGACACCGGTCAAGGCATCCAAGGTATCGGCGGTCGCTGTCAAGGCGAAACGCGAGGCGCAGGTGCGCTCGTTCTTTGGGGAGCATTTCAAGGGCGAGGAGTACCAGAATCGGAAAGAAGAGGCCATCAAGGTGCTGCTCACCTCCACCACCAAACAGCAGGTGAACAACCGGTTGATGAAGCTGTACCCCAACGAGGTGGTCAGCGAGATGATCAAGGACCTCCGCCCGCTGATCAAGGATCTCCCGGGCAAATAGCGGCGGGGCGGCTCCCGGGCGGCTTTTTACAGCTAAGGCTTACGGAGAAGGAGAAAATATTACGGCATGACACACTTCAGGGCATCCCGTGAAGTCAATATGACGCAGGGTTCCATTGTCCGCCACCTGATTCTGTTTGCCCTGCCGCTGCTGGCGGGAAATGTGTTTCAGCAGTTGTATAATACGGTGGATTCCTGGATTGTCAGTTGGTATGTGGGAGATACCGCTTTTGCCGCCGTCGGCTCGGTGGGTCCGATTGTGAATATGCTGGTCGGCACTTTTATGGGGCTCGCGAGCGGTGCCGGCGTGGTGATATCTCAGTATTTCGGTGCGAAAAAAGAGGAACAGGTGCGGCAGGCGGTGCACACTGCGCTGCTGCTCACTTTGATTCTCAGCGTCGTGTTCACCGCCATCGGGCTGTTGTGCACTCCGGCGCTGCTTCGCCTGATGAAGACCCCGGATACGGTGTTTCCCCTCTCCAAGGCGTACCTCACCATCTATTTCGGCGGCATGGTGACCATGCTGGTATACAATATGGGCTCCGGCATTTTGCGCGCGGTGGGGGATTCTAGTCGACCGTTTTACTACCTTGTGGTTTCTGCGGTGCTCAATATTTTGCTCGATTTGCTCTTTGTCCTCCGCTTTCACATGGGTGTGCAGGGTGTGGCATGGGCAACCGTCATCTCGCAGGGTGTTTCCGCTGTTTTGGTGATTGTCACGCTTTTGCGCGCCCCATCCTGTGTGCGGCTGATCCCTAGGATGTTGCGCCTGAATCGCGTCATGCTCGGAAAAATCGTGCGGGTGGGTCTCCCCGCCGCGGTCCAAATGGCGGTGACCGCCTTCTCCAATGTGTTTGTGCAGTCGTACATCAACCGTTTCGGCGAACAGTTTATGGAGGGGTGGACGGCGTATTCCAAAATCGACTTGCTGGCGTTGCTGCCCATGCAGTCTCTCTCTTTGGCTGCCACCACGTTTATGGGGCAGAATCTCGGTGTGGGAGACGTCAAACGCGCCAAGCGCGGGGTGCATATCGCGCTGCTGATTTCCGAGATCGTCACGCTGATTCTGATTATTCCGATGGAAATTTTCGCCCCGGCACTCACCCGGCTGTTCACCGAAACTCCTCAGGTGGTGGAGTACGGCGCGCTGCTTCTGCGGATTATCTCCCCGTTTTACCTGTTGTGCTGCGTCAACCAGATCTACGCGGGAGCTCTTCGCGGCGCGGGAAACGGCACAGCGCCCATGGTTATTATGTTGTTTTCCTTTGTGCTGTTCCGGCAGGTATATCTCTATCTCGTTTCCCGCTTTATCGGGGGAATTATTCCCGTCGCTCTCGGTTATCCGGTCGGGTGGGTGGTTTGCAGTATACTGATGGTCATCTATTTCCATCACATCTCTCTGCTGAAAACCAGCGTAGTCACCGGAGAGGAAGCCTGAACTCCGGCGGGTAGGGGCGCAGGACTCTTTTTATGCTCTTGTAGAAGGCGTATTAAAATATCCCGCTTTCGGAACCAAGGAGGAAAAGAAAGTGACGATTCAGGAGGCCGTTCGGCTGCGCCATACCGTGAGGCGCTATTCCGAAAAACCGATACCGAAAGACATCGTGGATTTGCTGAATGCCCGGATAACGAGGGACAATCAGGAACACCGTCTTGCCCTTTCTCTGGAAACCGGCAACGCCGATGCCGTGATGAGCATGGCCAAGCTGGTGATGTCGAAAGGTGTGAACAATTACTTTATTCTCGCCGGAGAGGATGCCCCCGATCTCGACGAAAGACTGGGGTATTGCGGCGCGGATATGATGCTGTATGCCCAGACGCTCGGCCTCAACACATGGTGGATCGGGGGCATGGTCAGCGATAAAGGCGTGAGGAAGCACTTGCGCCATCCTGCCTTAAAAGTGAACGGAGTCATCGCAGTTGGTTACGGACTGACACAGGGTGTCCCGCACAAATCCAAAACCGCTTCCGAAATCAGCCACTATGAGGGGGATCCTCCGGCGTGGTTTACCGAAGGGGTTCGGGCGCTTCTTCTGGCGCCGACAGCGCTCAACCGGCAGGCGTACCGGGTCTTCGGCCGGGGCAATCGTGTGGCGCTGACCTGTGACAACGGAAGTTTTGCGGGAATTGACCTCGGGATAGGGAAATATCATTTTGAGATTGGCGCCGGCAGGGAAAATTTTGTGTGGCAGACGGAAGAGAAATAAGGTGACCTCTAAAAACTCCTGTTTAAAGGCAAAAATTTCGTCAATTTAAT
>CAZGXK010000036.1:12346-13025 GCA_964529775.1 uncultured Eubacteriales bacterium | reverse complement strand
AATTGGTGCACATGGAACGGATCGCCATGGTGTCGGCGGGGAGATCCGGGTACGCGTCTACCGACAGAGAACCGTCCTCTCTGGGAGCGATGCGATATTCCCCCAGAGCATTGCTCACTGTGAGTTCCTTGACGGGCGACGCCACCAGTTCCCCGCTCGCGTCTTTGTCTTTTTCCAGCAGCGGGATGTCCTGCGGCATGGTGGGCTCGGTCCCCTGTGTATCCTCTTCCTGCCCGCCGCCGAAGAATACCATGGCGCACACCGCGCCGGCAAGCACCACCGCCGCAGCAAGCACGATCAGAAGCGCACGCACCCGTTGGCTCATAAATGGCGCCTCCTCAGGAACACGGCGATCGCCAGCGCGATCATGCAGAGCGGCAGCACCGCCACAAAGAGGATAAGCAGCACCACCGGGGTGACGCTGTTGCCGAAATCCAGCGTCTCGGCGTTTAAATCGCGGCTGGAAACCGTGATGACACTCTCAAGACCGGTCAGCCCGCGGAAAGTATTCAAAAACAGATCTTCGTTCGAGGCGGATGCGACGTTTTGCAGCACTCCCGAGTACACAAACAGTTCGCTTCCGAACACCATCACATCGGTGGTATAGTACCGGTCGTCGTTGTTGTCGTACAGACGGGATGTGGTGTACGCGGCACCCGTGATGGGATAACTCTGTGCC
>CAZGXK010000036.1:10941-12336 GCA_964529775.1 uncultured Eubacteriales bacterium | reverse complement strand
TGCTCTCTTCCTTGTTCGATCCGCCGGTGATGGTCAGCTGCCTGGCATAAGGGGTGAGCACCCTCTGCTCCGTGAGCTCCTCCGTAAAATCGGTGGAGGGGATATCTCCGTAAGCGAAATACGGATTGCGATTGTAGACATTCATCGCATCGGTCTCGCAGATCACCGCATCCTCTACGCGGATGCCGTATTGGTCCTCCAGCAGCGCAAAGAGATTGGGGCAGGCGGCGCGGTAGCTGGTAAAGACCAGAAGATCCCTCTCCCGCTTGCCGTCGTTGTCCAGCCATCCCCTCAGGCGGGCGATCTCCTCCACCGAATAATCCTCCGTGGGTGCCACGATCACGAACACCGCCGTGTCCTCCGAAGGCTCCCCGGAGGCGGTGATATCGAGGGTACTCATCTCACACCCGTTATTCTCCATCACGGAAGTGACCGAGTCAACCAGTTCGTCCTGTTCGCCGTGACCCGTGAGCACTACAGCCTTTTTGATCACATCGGTGGAGACCAGGTTGACCTTCGCCGCCACCATGCGCTCCACCTCCGAGGTGAAGGTCGCGGAATAGGTGGTGTAATCGACATCCTGCGTGTAAAGGTCGTTGATGGTGATGGTCTGCGCCCGGTCGCCGCACAGAAAGAGAATGGTGCCGCTCTGCACGTCGTACTGCTCGTACGCGCTCGCCATCGTCGGATTGTTGTCTAAATCGACAAAACGATAGGTCAGCTTGCCCCCGGAGCGCAGACGGTACTGTTGAACCGTGTTGTAAAACTGGGAGAGCAGCGTATCGTAGACCTCATAGCCGGTGGAAGGGCTGGAAAAGCTGGATTCACTGGCAAAGATAATCACTTCAACCTCTTTGGTGAGGCCTGTCGCCAGCTTGATACTCTCATCGGAAAGAGTGTATACCCCGTCGGACGTGAGGTCGATATTCAGCGGAAAACGGTTCTCGAGCAGATCCGCGAGCAGGTTGAGCAGCAGCACCGCGACCACGATCACCGCCACCGTCGCCGCCGCCGTCACTCCGTAGCGCGCCTTGCGCGAGAAGCGCTTCTTCTTTTTCTCATGCTTCTCCGGAGAGGGTGACACACCCTGCCCGGAGGCGCCGTCTTCCCGAGGGTTATCGGCGCTGCCGTCCGCGCGGATATCCCCGGCGGAATCGGAGAACTTCGGATTTTCGGTATTGCTCAAAGCGACCTCCCCCTTTCCCCTTCGTTATGCCCATCTCTTGCGGTCTAAGACATGCACGGTGAGATAGAGGAAGAGCGCCTGCATGCTCAGGAAAAAGAAGATGTTGTCGTAGCTGATGATCCCCTTGGTAAACTCGCTGTACCGCGCGTACACCGAAAAGAACTCCACCACCTGCATCATTACATCGCTGGATGAAAACAGACCGGAGA
>CAZGXK010000036.1:2855-10931 GCA_964529775.1 uncultured Eubacteriales bacterium | reverse complement strand
CAGATCCACCCCCATGAGAAGCACGGAAAAGACCAGCGTCGCGACAAAAGCGATAAACTGGCTCTCCGTGAGGCTGGAAAAGAACAGCCCCGCGGCGATCACCATGCCGGCGAGCAGCAGCATACCGAAATAGTTGCCGATAACCACCATCAGGTCGGGGGTTACCTGAGTGGCGATGACCGCGGTGTACACGAAAGTGATACACAGCCCCATCGCGAACAGCAACAAAGCCGCCAGAAATTTGCCGAAAACGATCGAGGTGAGGCTGACAGGCGCGGTGAGGAGAGCCTGATCGGTGCGCTGGCGCTTTTCCTCGCTGAAGGAACGCATCGTGAGCACCGGAAGAATGATCAAAACCGTCGCCCACACAAAGTAACTGCTGAATACCCCCGAAAGGCTCGCACTGCCCACCATCAGATTCATCACGCCGAACAGCAGTCCGGAAACAAAAAACAGGACGGCAAGCGCCGCGTATCCGATAGGGGTGGTAAAATACGCTCTCCACTCCCTCTTAAAAACCGCTATCATCGGCTCATTCCCCCCGCCTTATCTGAAAAATCGTCTTGGGTAAGCTGCAGGAAAATCTCCTCCAGAGAAAGCCGCTTGGAATATGATGAGAGCAGCGGCCAGTGGCGGTCCGCGAGCCGCTCGAACATCGCGACCCGCACGTCCTCGCCGTCGATCACCGTGAGCGCATACTCAAACGCGCCCGCCTCCCTTTGGGCAATCGTCTCCACCGTCTCCACGCCGGGCAGCGCACCGAGCAGATCCCGCACCTCCCGCTGCGGTCCGGCAACCGTCACCATCAGGCGCCGGTCATCGGAAAAGCGGTCGGAAAGAGCCTGCGCGGTATCATCCGCTACGATGTGTCCCCGGTCGATGACGACAATGCGTTCCGCCACCGATTCGATTTCGGAGAGGATGTGCGAGCTCAGAATCACGGTGTGCTTTTTCCCAAGCCCTTGAATCAGCGAACGAATCTCGATGATCTGGGTGGGATCCAGTCCCACCGTGGGTTCATCCAGGATGAGCACCGGCGGGTTGCCGATCAGCGCCTGAGCAAATCCCACTCTCTGGCGGTAACCTTTTGAGAGATTTTTGATCAGGCGGGCGGAGACGTGTTCGATCTTCACCAGCTTCATGATATCGGTGAGATGCTTATCGCGGGGCAAGCGGCACTTTTTTAGCTCATACAGAAAATTCAGATACTCTTTGACCGTCATATCCAGATAGAGAGGCGGCTGCTCGGGAAGATAGCCGATACTCGATTTTGCCTTGTCCGCCTGCTCCAGAATATCGTACCCGTTGATCTTCACCTGCCCGGAAGTGGCGGAGAGATATCCGGTGAGAATGTTCATGGTGGTCGATTTACCGGCGCCGTTGGGGCCCAAAAAGCCCAGCACTTCCCCCTCTTGGACCGAAAAGCTGATATCGTCCACAGCCCTGTGCTGACCGTATGTTTTCACAAGGTGCTCTACTTCAACCATGCGTGTTCCCCCTTATGCGAAGCCGTTTTCCTCACTCTGCGACCGCCGAAACCTCGATGGTGCTCCCGACCTGAGTGAGCGGATCGTCCGGCAGTTTGACCTCTTTCGCCGGGATCACCAAAGTGGTCTGCGCATATTGGCCGGCGCCGACCGAGATCTTCTCCTCAAACGTGTCAAAAGTATAGGCGGCGATATCGTCCTGGTCGCCATTGTACAGACGGAGACCGACCTTGGTCACCGTCTGGGTGCTCTCGGTACCGTTGGAGAGGGACAGCGTCACCGCGAGGCGGCCGTCGGCGGCAAAATACGCCTCCACCACTTTCGCCTTGACCCCCTCGCTCGAGAGTTCGGGACGGTTGCCGTCGTTTTTAAAATAGCTGCGCTTCTCGTCCCGAGGCACCTGAGTCGCCGTCCCGGATGAACCGCCCGAAAGGGTGCCGGCGCGGTTCGACATTGCAAGACCGACCGCAACGATCACGGCAATCATCACCAAAAACACGGCGACCGACACGGCGATCACCGGTGCTTTGCTCTGCTGTGCGGACTTGGCTTTTGCCTTGGAGACGGGCGGCGTCTTTCCGCCCTTGGCGGGCTTTCTCTCCTCCGTGCGCTTCTTATGAGAAGACGCGACCATCACCTCGTCGTCCCACAACTCCCTATCCGCCGGCGAGCCGGATTTCCCGCTCCCGGGTTTCTTCTCATCCACCGTCTCTACGCCTCCCTGTTCCCGGGCAATGCCGTGCAGTCCTCGTCTTCCTGCTTTCGGCCGCACGGCACCCCTGTTCTACGGTATAACGGAAAAGTTGCGGTTCACGTTTTTGTCTCCCGATTCCTCCGCCACTTTCCCCGCTATCGGCTCACGCCGAACGACATAGCCTAGTATGAAACTTTGTATCTCAATCATATCACGAACGCGGGACTTCGTAAAGAGTTTCTTTTTAAAGCGGCGCAGTGCACCCCTTTCCGGCCTTGATTTTTTCCGGGTTTTTGGGTACAATATTATCCAAAAGGGAGGGAAAAGCGATGGCAGACAATCCGCACGCCGGTCACCGAGAGCGCATGAAGCGCAAATACCTCGAGCACGGAATCGAGACGCTGGAGCCGCATGAGATGGTGGAAATACTGCTGTATTACGCCATCCCGCAGAAAGACACCAATCCGATCGCCCACCGGCTGATAAAGACTTTCGGCACGGTGAGCGGTATTTTGAACGCCCCTCCCGACGCGCTGACCCAAATCGAAGGGGTCACTTCCTCCGCCGCCGCGTATCTGCGCCTGATAGGAGATGTGCACCGCCACTGTGAAAGGGAGAGTACTCCGCCCGGGACGGTGCTGAACACCACACGGGCGCTGAGAAATTACCTGTGGCCGTATTTTGAGGGAATGCGGGAAGAATCGGTGTATGCGGTAACCCTCAATGTGCTGTGCGAAGCGATCGGCGCGCACAAAATCGCCTCGGGTATGCCCACCCTCACTCAGGTGGACATTCGGCGGGTGGTGGGATGCGCCATCGCGGACGGCGCCGCGGCTATCGTGCTCTCCCACAATCATCCGAGCGGTATCGCTCTGCCCTCCAAGGAAGACGTTGCCGTCACCGGGCTGCTCGCCAAGGCGCTTTTCCCGCTGGATATGAGCCTCCGCGATCACCTGATTTTCACGCCCGGAGGAGAATGTCTCTCGTTTCGCGACTCCCCGTCCCTCTGCCCGTCCCTGCGGGGAGAATAGGCAACATCTTTCAGAAAGCGGGAGAAAGGGAGCCACGCTCACTTCCCTCTCCCGCTTTTATGTCACTTGATCTCCTTGCTCTCCACTTCTTTGAGCGCCATGGTTAAAAAATCGTCCGCCGTCATGCATCCGAGATCCCCCTCGGAGCGGTGGCGCACCGAGACAGTGCCGGAGACCGCCTCTTTATCGCCGATGACCAGCATATACGGCACCTTCTGTGTTTGGGCCTCGCGGATTTTGTACCCGATTTTTTCGTTGCGCAGATCCGCCTCCGCTCGCAGACCGGCGGCCTGCAACTTGGCCTGCACCGCCCTGACGGCATCGTCCTGCCGCTGGGAAATCGGCATCACCCGCACCTGCTCGGGAGCGAGCCACATCGGGAACGCCCCCGCGTATTTTTCGATGAGCAGCGCGAGGGTGCGCTCGTAACAACCGATGGAGGTGCGGTGGATGATATAGGGGTTCTTCTTGCTGCCGTCCGCATCGGTATACTCCATGCCGAATTTTTCCGCCAGCATCTGGTCAATCTGGATGGTGATGAGTGTATCTTCCTTGCCGTGGACATTCTTGATCTGAATATCCAGCTTCGGCCCGTAGAACGCCGCTTCCCCGATACCGATGTTATACGGCACGTTCAAATCCGTGAGAATCCTCTCCATCGCGCTCTGAGCCTCATCCCACTGCTGAGGGGTGCCGATGTACTTGTCGCGGTCGTTGGGGTCCCACTGGGAGAAACGGTAAGAAACGTCTTCCAAAAGGCCCAACGTTTTGAGCATAAAGGTACACAGTTCCAGGCAATTCTTAAACTCTTCTTCCAACTGATCCGGGCGGCAGATGAGATGGCCTTCCGAGATGGTGAACTGGCGCAGCCGGATAAGACCGTGCATCTCGCCGCTCGCCTCGTTGCGGAAGAGGGTGGATGTCTCGTTGTAGCGCAGAGGCAAATCACGGTACGAGCGCGCGCGGTTGAGATAGGCCTGATACTGGAAAGGACAGGTCATGGGGCGCAGCGCGTAGACCTCTTTATCTTTTTCCTCATCTCCCAGCACAAACATACCGTCTTTGTAGTGGTCCCAGTGCCCGGACAATTTATAAAGGTCGCTCTTCGCCATAAACGGCGTCTTGGTGAGCAGCCAGCCGCGTTTTTGCTCTTCGTCCTCCACAAACCTCTGAAGCAACTGCACCACCCGCGCGCCCTTCGGGAGCAAGATGGCGAGCCCCTGGCCGATGAGGTCGGAGGTGGTGAACAGTTCGAGCTCTCTCCCCAGGCGGTTGTGATCCCGTTTTTTCGCCTCCTCCAACTTCGCCAGATGCTCTTCAAGAAGAGATGCCTTGGGGAAAGAGACGCCGTAAATGCGGCGAAGCATTTTGTTCTTCGCATCCCCCCGCCAATAAGCGCCGGTGACCGACAGCAGCGAGAAGGCTTTCACACGCCCCGTATCCGGCAAATGCGGTCCCGCGCACAGATCGACAAACTCTCCCTGCCGGTAAAACGAGATGTCTTCCCCTTCGGGCAGCCCTTGGATCAGCTCACACTTATACGGCTCATCCCTCATCTGCCTAAGTGCTTCCTCTTTCGACAGCACAAAGCGCTCGATGGGGTATGCCTCTTTGACGATTTTCTTCATCTCCGCCTCGATGCTCTTTAAATCATCCGCCGTCCAAGTGCCGTCGTAATCGAAATCGTAGTAAAAGCCACTGTCGATGGCCGGTCCGATAGTCAGTTTTGCCTCGGGATACAGACGCTTGACCGCCTGAGCGAGAATGTGAGATGTGGTGTGCCAATAGGCCTTTTGACCGTCCGGGTCGTCAAACGTGAGGATCTCCAGACTCCCGTCTTTCACAAGAAGGGTGCGCAGATCCGCGACCTCTCCGTCGAGCCGGGCGGCGCACGCCGCGCGGTAGAGTCCCATCGAGATCTCGCGGCAAACGGAATCCACCGTAGTTCCCGCTTCAACCTCTTTCACATCGTTTCCTTTCAGAGTGATGCGTACCATTTCCTTTTCGCTCTCCTTGTCGCAAAATGTCGGATGACCGGACGAAAAACAGGCGCTCCGCCCCCGCACACGCACAGGGACGAAGCGCTTTTCAAGCTCTTCGTGGTTCCACCCATATTCGGCGGCAATACCGCCCTCATTCGGCCGGATAACGGCGCCACCCGTCGCGGATTATCCGTCTTGGCGAAAACCGCCGACACCCGGTTCATCCCCGCACTCCGAGGTGGTACGCCCGAACTTCTTCCTGCACGGCACCGCTCTCAGCCGCAGCGGAGCCTCTCTTTCGCTCGCCGGATGTTCGTTTCGGGCAAGTCCTCTTCAACGCTTTACTTTTTGCAGTGTATCACATCCGAGTAAAAAAGTCAAATGATTTTTTTTCGAACGATGTGGCCTCACTTGCCACAGCACGTCGGTACGAGCACACCGCGGCTGCGCCGCGCAGTTTTGCAAACCGATACGCGTAACAAGTCACTCCGCGCGCAGAAGCAAAAGGATACCGTCAGATGCTGATCTCATGCGCCATACGGTAAAGTTCCATATCGAACGGCTTCTTCATCGCAAGAGCACTCTCGATATCGTAATCGACGATGCGGTCGCCCTGAATGGCGACCACGCGGTTGCTCTTGTTTTCCAGGAGCAGCCGGACGGCGTAATTGCCCATCTCGCTCGCCAGCACTCTGTCGTACACGGTGGGCGAACCTCCGCGCTGCACATGGCCCAGTATGGTGGCGCGGGTCTCGATTCCTGTGCGCTTTTCAATCTCTTTGGCCATCTCCAGCACGCCGCCGATGCCCTCGGCCACGATGATAATAAAATGTTTTTTATGGGTTTTCGCGGTCGCGAACATACGCCCGATAATGTCTTTCTCGAAATCGTACGGCACCTCGGGCACCAAAATACTGGTGGCGCCGCAGGCGATGCCCACATTCAGCGCAATATACCCCGCCCTGCGGCCCATCACTTCCACCACGCTGCAGCGGTCGTGCGACTGTGCGGTATCGCGGAGCTTGTCGACCATTTCCATACAGGTGTTCAGGGCCGTATCGTAACCGATGGTATGTTCGCAGCAGGCAATATCGTTGTCGATCGTGCCGGGGATGCCGACGCACGGCAGACCACGGCGGGAGAGATCCTGCGCACCGCGGAAAGAACCGTCTCCGCCGATGACGACCACGCCGTCGATGCCGCGGGCACGGCAGTTGGCGATGGCCTGCCGCATTCCCTCCTCCGTGCAGAATTGAGGGCTTCTGGCGGTGTACAGCATGGTACCGCCGCGGTGGATGATATCGGACACACTGCGAAGATTCAGCTGCTCCATATCGTCGTGTATCAGACCGTTGTAACCGCGGTACACTCCGTAAACTTCCAGTCCCCGGTTGATGCCGGTGCGCACCACGGCGCGGACAGCGGCATTCATGCCCGGAGCGTCTCCCCCGCTGGTCAGCACGGCAATTCGTTGGACAGACATTGCTCACACCCCTCGATTCACGAATCGTTGTCGTCTCATTCCGATGAACATTTTTATTATACTCTCTCCCGCTTTATTTGACAAGGGGTTTTTGCCCCGTGACCTTGGCGAGCAGACAAACGGCGGCATAGCCTATCGCGGCAAACAGCACCATGACAGCAACCATATCGAGCTCATAGAAAATGAGCGCCTCCCCTGCGTCAAAGAAGACAAACTGCGTCCGGAGAAACAGGTATTCCGGGAAATGCCGCCTGAAAAAGGCGAACGCCCCATAGACGGACACCAAAATCAGGAGCCCGCGTACGAAGAACCTCCGTTTTCTTGGATCCCCGGTGCGCCGTACCGCCCCGAAACGGCCCAAAACCGCCTGCCAGTGCAAGCCGATATGAAACGACATCAGCAGAAAACCCCAGTACGCACACGGAAGATGAATGAGACGGGCGACAAAGATCCCCCGTGAACCCAGTTCAAAGGGAAATACATGGGAAGACATCATGATTCCGCTGGCGCTCGTGAGCCATATATCCGTGAGCAGAAGAAAATTGACGACCGTATTCAAAACACGCACCGCAGAGTATCTTCCGGAAAACAGAGCACCGTACCAGCGGACGTTCAGGATATGGTGAAGAAGGAAAAGGCCTGTCATCGCCACGCCCATCCACTCGTGCGCCCCTTCCCCGACCAGACTGTACGCCATGAGAAGCGGAAGAAGAACCGCCATCGCCATATCGGTGACCGATGTCAAAACCTTTTTCCCCACGCCGCGCACCGCGTTCTCATCTTCTTTCTAGCGGCGGAGCCCCAGTCCATCGATCCATGAACGCACCTCCGCCCGCGCTTCTTCCCTCTCGTTTTGCGCCGTCGTGCCTCGAATGGCGAGGCCGTCCAAAACCGTCGCCCCGGAACAGGTTTCTTCGATGCGGCCTTCCGTTCCCGCAAGGCCGCTACCCTCGTGGGTGCAAAACGGGATGACCGTCTTGCCGGAAAAATCGTAACTTTCGAGAAAAGTGTAGACCGCCATGGGCAGATCTCCCCACCAGATCGGATACCCAATAAAGACGGTATCGTATCCGTCCAGGTTTTCGGGCGGATCTGTGATCTCCGGGCGGGCATTGTCGTTTTGTTCCTGTTTTGCCACGTCGGTACATTCATCGTAGGTGTCAGGGTAGGGGTTCACCGTTTTAATCTCAAATAAATCCGCGCGGGTTTCCTCCGCGATCATCTCCGCGATGATATGCGTATTGCCCTTCTCAATCACCCCGACGTTGTGATTTTCGCCGGTGTGGGAGAAAAACGCGATGAGAATCCGGTTGTCGTCCTGACTATCCTCCGTTTCGGGAGAAGGAATGTCCGACGGCCGAAACGTCCCTGTCGATGGGTTTCCCTCTTCCCGCGCCGG
>CAZGXK010000036.1:0-2845 GCA_964529775.1 uncultured Eubacteriales bacterium | reverse complement strand
CCGGCCCGTCACCTCCGCCAGCGCACGAGGCAAGGGTAAAAACCGTGATAAGCGAGAGGAGAAAAGTAAAAATGCGTTTCGAAAATCTGGAATCCCTCACATGATACGCCCCCCCTTTGGACAGCGCGATGCGGTCAGTTGCCGAAATAGCCGGCGATTTCTTTCATCCGCGCGCTCTGCCCGACATGGAACGGACACCTTGTATCGCAATGGCCGCAGCCGATACAGGCACCCGCCTTGACGGACAGCTTGCCGTAATGGCTGGCCGCCATGCGGTCGCCCTCCAGCGCCAAATCGTAGTATTTATTGACAAGGCCTATGTCGATACCCGCCGGGCAAGGCTGGCAGTGACGGCAGTATACACAGCTCCCCATCGCGGCGGAGGGTGTCACCTTAGCGAGGGCGGAATAATCCTGCTCCTCCTCGGGCGCATCCCTATCGCGCAGAAGCGCCTGCAAATCGTCGAGATTCCGCACCCCGGGCACCACCGTCAGCACGCCGGGACGGTCGAGCGCATAGCGGATACACTGGGCGCGGGTCAGTTCAAAACCGAAGGGAGAGCGGCCGGCATTCAGCAGTTTTCCCCCGTGGAACGGCTTCATCACCGAAATGCCCACGCCCATCGCCTCGCACTTGCGGAAAAGCTCCGCGCGCTCCGCATGAGTGCCGATGCCCAGTTCGTCGCCCTGCTCCAAATCGTAGGCGAGATTGACGGAAAACATCATCAAATCCACATCGGGAACCGCGTCGAGAACACGGCTTGCGACAGACGGTGTGTGGGAGGAAAAACCGATATGCCGAACGCTCCCCGCCCTTTTCTGCTCCAGCACATAATCGAGAATTCCGCCGGAGACCATGTCGTCGAAATCCCTGTCCTCGTCCACGCAGTGCAGAAAGCCGAAATCTGCGTAATCCGTGCCGAGCGTTTCCAGTTCCCACGCAAAGGTGCGCCTGATATGGTCCAGATTCCGGCTCCAGCCGTACTCGCCTTTTTCGTTGTAAACCGCGCCGAAGTGGAGCTGAAACATCACCCGGTCGCGCACCCCGGCGATGGCGCGGCCGAAAGGCGCGTACACATTGGACGCTCCGGCACAGAGGTCGAAAAAGTTGATGCCACTCTCCACAGCCGTGCGGACAATGCACTCGATTTGCGCGTCGGTGTTTTTCTGTATGCCGCCCGTGCCGATACCGAGAACGCCTATCGGTTTCCCCGTGCCGTCGTGCGGCAGCCTGCGGTATTCCATCATCATTCTTTCCCCTTTTTCCAGTAAGTTACTGGGCACTCTGCGTTGAGCTGCCGTTTTGGTCAAACCGGAAGGCGCAATCCTTCAGTCTCGCCATCACATCGATCTGCTGAGGACAGACCCTCTCGCACTGGCCGCAGGTGATGCAGTCGGAGGCGGAGCCCCGCCCCCTCACAGCCTCGGTATACCGTCGGTTGCCTTCCTCAAGCTGTCCCCACACAAGCTGCTGATTTCTCGCGGCAAAAATATCGGGGATGGGAATCTGCTTCGGGCAACCAGCCGTACAGTAACGGCAGGCTGTGCAGGGGATGGCGTTCACACCGCCCAAAATTTCCTGCGCCTTGCGGACGGCGGATTGTTCCTCCGCATTCAGAGGTTTGAAATCCCTCATATAAGAGAGATTATCCCTCATCTGCTCGAGGTTACTCATGCCGGACAGCACCGTGATGACGCCGTCGAGCGACGCCGCGTAGCGAATCGCCCAGGATGCCATCGACGCGTCGGGGTCGACTGCCCGAAAGACCTCCTGCACGGCCTTGGGAGGATTGGCAAGCGCGCCTCCCTTGACGGGTTCCATCACCACAATGGGTTTACCGTGGCGGCGGGCCACCTCGTAGTTTCCGCGGGCTGTCACGCGGGGATTTTCCCAGTCGGCGTAATTGAGCTGAAGCTGCACAAAATCCGCGTCCGGATGAGCGGTAAGGAGTTCGTCCAAAAGTTCGGGGCTCGCGTGAAACGAAAAACCCCAGTGTTTAATTTGTCCTTGCGCTTTCAAGGAGCGGACAAAATCCCAGAGATGATATTTATCGTACAGTTTGACATTGCCCGCCTGTATCGCGTGAAGAAGATAATAATCGAAATACCCCGCCCCGGTGCGCTCAAGACTTGTGTCAAACTGCTGTTTCGCCGTCTTCTCGTTGTGCACGCCCATCCAGCCGCACAGTTTGGTCGCCAGAGTAAAGCTCCCACGGGGATAGCGGTCGACAAGCGCCGCTTTCGCCGCCTTTTCCGACCCGCCGAGATCGTAGATATAGGCGGTATCGAAATAGGTCATCCCGGCGGCCATAAACTCATCCACCATTTGTTTGGTCCGCTCGACATCGATTTTGCCCAGCGCCTTTTTCGGCAGGCGCATCAGCCCGAATCCGAGCTTGGGGGTGTTTTCTCCCAAATATTTTTCCATGATCTCTCCCCCAGCGCGGTATCAGACGGATGCCTTTGCCCACGCCGTCACGGCGGATTCCGATGCCGCCGCCTCCTCTCCGCGGACGGCAAGCCCTTTGCCGAAAATCGCGCCATGACAGATCTTCTTCAAATCGTTCTCGCAAGAGCCGAGGCCGCTGCCTTCGTGGGTCATGACGGGGAGAACCTTCTTGCCCGTGAAATCGAGCTTCTCCAGCTGGGTAAATACCGCGCAGGGATAGGTTCCCCACCAGCACGGACCGCAGACAAAGATGTTATCGTAGTTCGCGATGCCGTCGAGATACCGCTTCAATTCCGGTCTGGCGCCCTCTCGAAGTTCTTTTTTCGCCTCTTCTGTGCATTGGTGATAATCGGCGGAATACTCCTTCACCGTCTCGATCTCAAACAAATCGCCCCCG
>CAZGXK010000035.1:0-13146 GCA_964529775.1 uncultured Eubacteriales bacterium | reverse complement strand
ACCAGCAGCGTACAATCCCTCGGGTAGACACGTGCATAGGCCCTGAACGCCTCGAGTTCGCTGTCGAACAGCTGTATCCAGCTGTGCGCCATGGTTCCCAGAGCGGGGATGCCGAGTTCGCTGCCCGCCGCCGCGCAGGCGGTCCCCGCGCACCCTCCGATGTAGGCGGCGCGCGCGCCGTATATGGCGCCGTCGTACCCTTGGGCCCGGCGGGAGCCGAATTCCATCACCGCGCGCCCCTGAGCGGCGCGCACCACACTGTTCGCCTTGGTGGCGATAAGAGACTGATGGTTGATGGAGAGCAGGATCATCGTCTCCACGAATTGCGCCTGGATGACAGGGCCGCGCACCGTCACAATCGGCTCGTAGGGGAAAATCGGGGTGCCTTCCGGCACCGCCCACACGTCGCAACAAAAGCGGAAAGATTTCAGATAGTCGAGAAATGCCTCGCTGAAGATTTTCTGTTCACGCAGAAACCGAATATCTTCGTCGGTGAAGGAAAGCGAGTCGAAATAGTCGAGCATCTGCTCCACTCCCGCCATGATGGCGAATCCCCCGTCGTCCGGTATCTGCCGGAAAAACATATCGAAATAGGCGATTCGGTTGCCGAGCCCGCTCTGCAGATAGCCGTTGGCCATGGTGATCTCGTAAAAATCGGTCAGCATCGTCAGGTTGTTGCGGTCCACGGTGATTCCCTCCCTTTTGGTGTGGCTTTCTTTTATTATAGTCCCTCCGCGCGCTTATTGCAACACCCGCCCTTGCCTTGAGGGGCTTTTTGTGATACAATCATTCGGTGGAACGGCTCGCCCCGCGGGCGGGGAGTGAGACCGCGATGGGAAAGCGGCGGGGCGCCGCCCGCACTCGCCTGGAGATTCACGGAAGAAGAAGGTTTTCAACGTATGACAACCATGAAAAAGCTGCGCAATATCGCCATCATAGCCCATGTGGACCACGGTAAGACGACGCTGGTGGACCAGCTGCTGCGGCAGAGCGGGGTCTTTCGGGCGAACGAGCAGGTTGTGGAGCGGGTGATGGATTCCGGCGATTTGGAGCGGGAGCGCGGCATCACGATACTGGCGAAAAACACCGCCATCATGGTGGGAGACACCAAAATCAACATCGTGGATACCCCGGGGCACGCCGATTTCGGCGGGGAGGTGGAGCGCATCCTGCTGATGGTGGACGGGGTTCTGCTTCTGGTGGACGCGTTTGAGGGATGTATGCCCCAGACACGGTTTGTGCTGAAGAAGGCGCTGGCGCTCGGGAAAAAGCCGCTGGTCGTGATCAATAAAATCGACCGTGACGGCGCGCGTCCCGCCGAGGTGATCGATGAATTGATCGACCTGTTCATCGAGCTTGGGGCGAGTGAGGAGCAGCTGGATTTTCCGGTCATCTACGCCTCCGCCAAGGACGGCTACGCCTCCGCCGACCCCACCGTCCGGTCGGGCGATATGAAGCCGCTGACCGATGCCATTATGAGGGAGATCCCAGCTCCCCAAGGGGATTTGGAAGGCCCTTTGCAAATTCTGTTTTCCAATATCGATTACGACGACTACACCGGGCGCATCGGCATCGGCAGGGTGGAACGGGGCACGGTCAAAACCGGGGATGCCATCACCCTTTGCCGCACGGACGGCACGACGGCATCGGCGAAAATCGGCAAGCTGTATCAGTTTGAGGGGCTGCGCAGGGTGGAGTGCGAGAGCGCGTCGCTCGGGGATATCATCGCCGTCAGCGGCATCCCGAACCTGAACATCGGGGAGACCGCCTGCGCCCCGCAGGCACCGCAGCCTCTTCCCTTTGTCCACATCGACGAGCCGACCATATCCATGCTGTTTATGGTGAACACCAGCCCTTTCGCGGGGACGGAGGGGAAATACGTCACTTCCCGCAACCTGAGAGACCGTTTGTTCAAGGAAGTGGAGACCAATGTGAGTATGCGGGTGAGCGAGACCGAGAGTACCGATGCCTTTGAGGTCGCCGGAAGGGGCGAGCTGCATCATTCCATTCTCATCGAGACCATGCGCCGGGAGGGGTATGAGTTTGCGGTATCCAATCCTCGGGTGATCTACAAAAAAAGCGGAGACACTCTTCTGGAGCCGATGGAGCTTCTGATGATCGAGGTGCCGGAGACCTATGTCGGGGCGGTGATGGAGGCGCTCGGCCGCCGCAAGGCGGAAGTGGTGAATATGGGGACTCGCGGCACGGGGACCACCCATCTGGAATTTCGCATTCCGTCGCGGGGCCTTATGGGGTACCGGCAGCAGTTCTTAACCGATACCAACGGCAACGGCATTATGAACAGCGTTTTTGACGGCTATGAGCCGTATAAAGGCGAGATTCAGAAACGTATGCAGGGCTCGCTCGTCTGCTTTGAGACGGGGGAGACCACGAGCTACGGCCTTTTTAATGCGCAGGAGCGCGGAGAACTGTTCGTCGGCCCGGGGGTGGCCGTGTATGAGGGGATGATTGTGGGGCAGTCCCCCAAAAACGAGGATATCACAGTGAACGTCTGCAAGAAAAAGCACGTCACCAACATGCGCGCCGCCGGCTCGGACGAGGCGCTGCGTTTGGTACCTCCCACCCTGCTCTCGTTAGAGCAGTCCCTCGAATTTATCAACGACGATGAACTGGTGGAAGTGACCCCGAAAAGCATCCGTCTGCGCAAGCGTATTCTCTCCCATGAGCAGCGCATGAAAGACGCGGCGCGAAAAAAGCAGTGACCGCAGGATCTCGATTTCATCTCCCCCGAAAGGATGACGGCTCCATGAGGAATCGCCCGTTTTTTGTGATGGGGGTTTCCGCCTTTCTCGCGGCGCTGCTGGCCCTCGCTCTGCCGGTGTGGGCGCTCGCGGGTCTCGCCGTGGCGGTTCTCGTGTTGACCGCCGCGGTTTGGCTGATTCCAAGGGCCAAGATCGTGCGGGCGGTGTGGACTGCGGCGGCGCTGAGCGCTCTTGCGGTCGGCGGGCTGTTTCTGATCAAACTGAATATGTCGGTCTCTCCGCTTCTCGAACACGACGGTGAGACGGCACAGGTGACACTGCGCATTGAGGGGCCCGCTTCGGCGGAGCACTCGTATCTCGCCGTGGTGGAAGAGGGGGATTTGCCCAAGGGGACCCGACTTTGCGTCTGGCTCAAGACGGAGGAGGACGCGCTCCCTCTGGAACGCCTTCGGGGGGAAGTGGAACTGACCGGAGCGATGGAGCAGGGAGAGAGGAGGGCGTATTCTCTCGCCAACGGTGTGTATCTGTACGCCTGGTCCGCCAAAGAAGAGCTTGTCTCGGCGGACGGGGGTGAGGCACCTTTCCCGGATTCCGTTTTTCTGCCTCTGCGGGACGCCATCGGGGATGTGCTGAGAGACCGTCTTCACCCGACCGCCGCCGCGATTGCCGGGAGTGTGCTTTTGGGGGATCGCTCCGATCTCCCCGAATCCGTCTCTTCCGCATTTCGCGACAGCGGGGTATATCATCTGCTCGTGGTCTCCGGGCTGCACCTCTCGGTGATCACCGGTGCCATTCTCGGTTGCCTCAAAAGGCTGCGCGTTCCCCGCCGACCCCGTACGGTGATCGCAATGCTCGGGACCGTGGCGTTCATGCTGCTGTGCGGGATGACTCCTTCCGTGACGCGGGCGGGGGTAATGACACTTCTGATGCTCGGGGCGCTTTTCCTGAATTTGAGGGCGGACGGGCTCAATTCGCTGGGCGCCGCCGCACTTGTGATGTTGCTTGTCAACCCGTTTTGGGCGGCCGATATCGGTATGCAGCTCTCTTTTGCCGCCACGCTCGGGCTTTTGCTGCTGTTTCCCGTTTGGGAGGAGCGTGTGACCGCCTCGGTGCGGCCCGGAGAATCTCTGGGCGTCTGGCTGCGCCCCGTCGTGTCCGGCATCGGCGTGTCGCTGTGCGCATCCCTTTTCACGCTGCCGCTGACGGCGCTGTATTTCGGGGAGCTTTCACTGCTTTTTTTGCCCGCCAATCTCCTGTGTGTGCTGCCCTGTTCCGCCATGCTGGTTCTCCTCGTTTTTGCCGTGGGCATCGGGATGATTCCCTATGTCGGAATCATCGCCGCCCCTCTGTTCTGGCTGATCAACGGGCTTGCGGGGTGGCTATACGGCGTGACCTCTTTTCTCTCGTCCCTGCCGTTTGCCGCAGTCTTTCATACCCCGCCTTATATGATAGCCTGGCTGTTTGCACTTGCCGTTCTTTTACCGCTCGGGATTCATTGGCTCGGGAAGAAAGGGGCTTTTTCCGTCTGCCTTCCCCTCGGAGCGGTGCTTCTCGCCGGCGTTTTGGGCTCTTCACTGCTGTCCCGCGGCGTGAGCACGGTGACCGCCGTGCGGGGGGACAGCACTTCCCTGTTGATACAAAGCGGCGGAGAGACCGCCGCGGTATTCGGAGGGGACGCCAAATCCCTCCTCTCGTTGGAGCGCGAACTGTCGGACCGTCGGGTGAGGCGGCTGACATGGCTTTTGTGGATCAACGGGGGATCGGTGCAGTCGCTCGATTTCACCGATTTTCCCTGTGAAGTCGGGACGCTCTGGCTGGCGGACGACCCGGAAACCTACGTTTCTCTTCCTCCCGCTCACAACAAGAGTCGGCTGCCGGACGGTGTGCTGGCGCGGCTTTCCGGAGGGGAGAGCATAGCGCGCGCGGGAGGCTTTTACCGGCTGGTTCTGGGAGAGACTTCCGTTTTGATTTCTTTGCCCGGGGCAAGCGCGGATGCTCTGCCGCAGGATTGGCAAGACGCCGATGTGCTGACTTATGAGACGCTGCTTCCGCTGCAGACCGACCGCCTGCGGGCCAAGGCCGTGGTGTGCTTTTGCTCCCGAGAGGACGTGCCGAGAATGGGCGCGCCCCCGGCCAGAAGTTCGTCGCAGTGGATGGCGGCGAGCGGAAGCGTCTCGCTGATGACCAGGGGACGGGGAGATATCACTCATGTGTGGTGGGAATAGAAAAGGAGTGGCGGCAGGATGACGATGACGGAACAGCAGTTGAAAGTGGCCATCAAAATCCGGCAATTTTCCCCCGTCACGGTGCTGTACGGCGAAGAACCGTACGCCGTTTGGCATTATGCCCGCCAAATTTTCCGCGCGGCGGTGCCGTCGGAAGATTTTGCGGAATTCAACTGTCGTGTGATGGACGGGGACGATTTTTCTCTCGACGACTTGGAGGTCGCGGTTCAGGCGATTCCGCTGATGGGGGAGCACACCTGTGTGTGGGTCAGGGAATACAACGCCGGGGCGGCGAATGCCGCGCAAACCCAGCGGATGGAAACGCTTCTGCGCGAAGTCACCGAGCCGTGCGTACTGCTCTTCTCGGTGTCGGAATGGTCCAAAGAACGCCAGAGAAACATAAAGTGGAAGGCGTTTCTTTCCGCGGCGGACAAGGCGGGTGCCGTGGTTTCGTTTCCCAAATACACCTCTTCCCAGTTGGTCGGTATGCTGTGCCGCAGGGCGGCCGGGTGCGGCTGCACACTTTCCCGCGAGGTGGCGGAGCAGATGGTCGAGCAATGCGGAGACGATGTGCGGCTGTTGCTCTCCGAGCTTCAAAAACTGTGCGCGCTGGCGGAGGGAGGGGAAATCACCGCCCGTATGGTCGCATCTGCGGCGGGTCACCGCATAGAGGCCTCGGTGTATGAGCTTTCCAGGGCGCTGATCTCCCGCCGGTACGATGCCGCTTACGACTGTCTTTCCCGGCTCTTCGCCTGCGGTGAGGAGCCGCTTCGCGTGCTCTCGGTGCTCTCGGAGAGCTATGCGGACCTGTACCGTGCGAAGTGCGCCGGGCAGGCCGGCGTGAGGGCCGAGACTCTGGCGGCGGATTTTTCCTGCCGGGGGCGGGAATTTCGCCTGAGAAACGCCGCGAGGGACTGCCGCGCGCTCTCTGTCTCCGCTCTGAGGGAGAGCTTGGATGTACTCGCCCTCGCCGATACCCGGATGAAAACCGGCGGCCTTGCGTCGGACAGAATCCTTTTGGACGAAACGGTGACCAGACTGATCGAAATCGCCGGCCGGGGGTGACCGAGGATGATGCGTATCAGGGAAGCGGTGGCGGTGGAAGGCAAATACGATGCCATCGCCCTCTCCTCGGTGCTGGATGCCGTGATCATCCCCGTGGACGGCTTCCGCCTGTTCCGGGACGGTGATACCATGCGGCTGCTCGCCCGCCTCGCCGGGGAACGCGGTCTGGTGGTGCTCACCGACAGCGATGCCGCGGGGTTTCAGATTCGGAACCATATCGCCTCCTGCCTCCCGAAAGATCGGGTAAAGCACGCCTATATCCCCGCGATTCCCGGCAAAGAGCGCAGAAAAGCCGCCGCGTCCCAAGAGGGATTGCTCGGCGTGGAGGGAATGCCGCCGGAACTTTTGCTGCGCGCGTTGACGGCGGCCGGCGTGACGCGTATCGAGCGGGAAGGCGCGCAGAGCTCGGGAGACACGGAAGACAGCAGGCAAGAGGCGGAAGGCGCGGCGGGACAGGCGTATATGACCCCTTTCCGCCTGTACGCCGACGGCTTGAGCGGACGGACCAACAGCGCCGCTCTGCGGCGGGCGCTGTGTCTTCGGTTGGGACTGCCGCCCCGCCTTTCCGCGTCCCGTCTGATGACCGTGCTCAACGCCGCTGTCGGCGAGCGGGAGTATCTCTCGGCGCTGCGGCGGGTGACAGAGACCATTTCCTCCCCATGACGTTTCTCATCGGTTTGGACAGGGAGAAATGTCCCGCCTTTTTTCCGGACATTTTCTCGCGACAGATCAAGATATCGTCACTTGTGCAGGGAAATTCAGGCATTTTGCGGATTGACAAATGAGCGGATTTGTGGTATAATAACATGAAAGATCAGGGCAATGCCGTGCCTGTCGGCGTGAACCGGGATCGAGGCATGGCGCGGGCGCCACTCTGTGGAAACGGCCATGGGTTTTCGCGGCGCTGCGACCGTGCCGGGTAACCGAAGAGCCGCCGCGGGCGAGAGGGCGAGGCATTGTCCTGACATTTGATGAGGGAGGCACTGCTCTATGCAAAAAAAGAGAACCACACTGCCGTTTACGGACACACCGGAACAGCAGGAGAAGCTGCAGGCGGTCATCGATACGTACAAGGATGATCCCAGCTGCCTGATGCGGGTGATGCAGGAGGCGCAGGACATCTACGGCTATCTGCCTTTCGAAGTGCAGGAAAAGATCGCCGACGGCATGGGCGTGCCGGTGGAAAAGGTGTACGGCGTCGCCACTTTTTACGCGCAGTTTTCGCTGTCTCCCAAAGGGGAATACAACATTTCCGTCTGTCTCGGCACGGCGTGCTACGTCAAAGGGTCGGGCAATGTGTTTAACAAGCTGACGGAGGAGCTGGGTATCGGCGCGGACGAGTGCACCGCGGACGGGCGCTTTTCTCTGACGGCGTGCCGCTGCGTCGGTGCCTGCGGTCTTGCCCCCGTGATGATGATCAACGACGATGTGTACGGCCGCCTGACGGTGGACGCTATCCCGGGCATACTCGACAAATACCGCTGAACGGCGGGAGACAGGCGCGGAGGGCCAGGAGTTATGAAGATTTGTCAAATCCGAGAGTTGCTGGACGCGCAGGTGCTGTGCGGAGAGGAGAACCTTGAGCGGGACGTCCACTCGGCGTGCGGCAGCGATATGATGAGCGATGTGCTGGCGTATGTCAAGGATCAGGCGGTGCTGCTCACCGGGCTCGTCAATGCCCAAGTCATCCGCACCGCGCAGATGATGGATATGATATGCATTGTGTTTGTGCGCACCAAGCGCCCCACGCCCGAGATGCTGTCCCTTGCGCAGGAGGCGGGGATTGTGGTGATGAGCACCGACAGGCGTATGTATGAGGCGTGCGGCCTGTTGTACACTTCGGGGCTCGGCAACAGGGAGGATGTATGAGCGAAGCGGTTACCCTGCATTTTGATGTGGACGGCGACAACTTTACCTCCGCCGGGCAGGCGTCGGTGCAGGTGAAAAAGAGCCTGCGGGAACTGGGCATCTCTCCGGACATCATCCGGCGGGTGTCTATCGCCATGTACGAGGGCGAAATCAATATGGTCATCCACGCGAACGGCGGGCAGGCGGATGTCATCGTGGACGAACACGGAGTGGAGATCATTCTGAAAGACGAGGGCCCGGGCATCGCGGATATCGAACAGGCGATGCAGGAGGGGTTCTCGACCGCTCCGGACAATGTGCGCTCTCTAGGCTTCGGGGCGGGGATGGGTCTGCCCAATATGAAGCGGTATACGGATGAGATGCACATCGATTCCACCGTGGGCAAGGGGACTACCATCACCATGCGCATCCGTTTCACCTGACAAAAAGGAAGGACACCATGAATCAGTATGAGCATTCGGTGTGCTTAGATGTGTCCAAATGCAACGGGTGCACCACCTGCGTGACACATTGCCCTACCGAGGCCATTCGTGTTCGCGACAAACACGCGATCATCCGCGCCGACCGATGCATCGACTGCGGTCAGTGTATCCGCCTGTGTCCGCATAAGGCCAAAAAGGCCAATTTCAGTAAAATGGACGCGATGGAGCGCTTCCGCTATAAAATCGCGCTGCCGGCTCCCTCGCTCTACGGGCAGTTCGAGGATCTGGACGATGTCGATTATGTGCTGCAGGGGCTGCTGGATATCGGGTTCGACGATGTTTTTGAGGTGGCGGCGGCGGCGGAACTGGTCTCCGCCTATACCAGACGGTACATCCACCGCGAGGGGATTCAAAAGCCGGTGATCAGCTCGGCGTGCCCCGCCGTGGTGCGTCTGATCGCCATACGGTTTCCCACCCTGTACGACCACATCATGCCGCTTCTTCCCCCTATGGAGATCGCGGCGTCGCTCGCGAGGAAACGGGCGAAGGAAAAGCATCCCGAGCTGAAGGACGAAGATATCGGGGTGTGCTTTATCTCCCCCTGCCCCGCCAAGGTGAGCTATGTGGCGCAGGGGTTCGGCTCCTATCGGAGCCGGGTGGACGTGGTGGTGTCGATGCAGGACATCTATTTTGCGCTCATCAACGTGATGAGCAAGGACCGTTCCCCCGCGCAGGTGTCCCATTCGGGGATGATCGGTATCAGCTGGGCGGCATCCGGCGGAGAGTCCTCAGCGGTGTTCAACGACAGCTATCTGGCGGCGGACGGCATTGAAAACGTGATCGATGTGCTCGACGAGATCGAGACGGGCAAGCTGCCCCAGCTGGAGTTTATCGAGCTCAACGCCTGCGAGGGCGGCTGCGTGGGCGGGGTGATGGCGGTGGAAAACCCGTTCATCGCCAAGGCGCGGCTGCAGACGCTGAGGCGGTATTTGCCGGTATCTCAGAATTTTCTGAACGATGCGGACGAGGCGGCCATTCCGGAGGACTTCTTCTTCCGGGACCGGCCGGTCTGCCGTCCGATCACCCGCCTCGCCGACAGTATGCTGGAATCGCTGCGCATGATGAGCGAAATTCAAAAACTCAAAGACGAGCTGCCGGGGCTGGACTGCGGCGCGTGCGGCGCGCCTACCTGCCGCGCACTGGCGGAGGACGTGGTCAAGGACGAGGCGAGCGAGGACGACTGCGTGATTCGCGCGTATGAGCGGATGAAGGCCAAGCTCGAGAGAGCCGCGAAAACGGAGGGGAACGCCGATGACTGTGCGGGAACTTAACGAGCGTCTTCCGCTCACCCCGCTCTGCCTGCCCGAACCCGACCGGCAAATCACCGGAGGTTACGCGGGGGATCTGCTGAGCTGGGTGATGGGGCGCGCGTCGGCTGACGCCGCCTGGGTGACCATTATGACGAACATCAACGTGGTAGCGGTGGCCTCCCTCTCGGATGTGGCGTGTGTGCTGCTGGCGGAGGATGTCGCCGTGGACGACGCGGTGGTGCGTACGGCCGAGAGCCGCGGCGTGAATGTGCTGCGCTCTCCGCTCCCGGTGTATGAGCTGTGCTGTGCGGTGCACGAGGCGCTGAAATCCCCGACATGAGCCGGTATTATTACGATTTCCACATGCACTCCTGTCTCTCGCCGTGCGGGGACAACGACATGACCCCCAACAACATTGCGGGGATGGGAACGCTGTGCGGGCTGCAAATCATGGCGCTCACCGACCACAACACCTGCAAGAACTGCCCCGCGTTTTTCGTAGCATGCCTGCGCCAGGGCATTGTGCCGGTCGCCGGCATGGAACTGACGACCGCGGAAGATATTCATCTGGTGTGTCTGTTTGAGACGCTGGAGCAGGCGATGGACACGGACAGCGCGCTGCAGGCTCACAGGTCGCTGATTGTGAACCGGCCGGATATTTTCGGAGACCAGTTGATCGTGAACGGCGATGACGAGGAAACCGGGCGCGAGACCTATCTTCTCCCCAACGCCACCGATCTCCCGCTGGAGCGGGCGGCGGCGTTTATCCGGGAGCACGGCGGGATTTGCTATCCGGCGCACATCGACCGTCCGTCCAACGGAATCATTGCGGTGCTGGGCACTTTCCCGGACTCACCCGATTTTTCGTGCGCCGAGGTGCACGACCCCGAACGGTTCGAGGCCATGCGCGACGAATATCCGGTTCTGAAAGATAAAATTCTGCTTTCCGGTTCGGATGCGCATTATCTTTGGGATATCCGCGAGAAGTGCTGCTTTCTGGAACTGGACGATCGGCCTTACAGCTCACAGCGGGTGCGGGAGAGTTTGTTCTCGATGCTCCGCGCGGGAGGGGATAGACGGTGAAAGAACTGTCGCTCAATGTTCTGGACGTCACAAAAAATTCCGTCAAGGCGGGTGCCACGCACATCGACATTCTGATCGACGAGACGGATACTTCGCTCACCATCCGCATTTGCGACGACGGCTGCGGGATGAGCGAGGAGGTGCAAAAGCGGGTCACCGACCCTTTTTACACCACCCGCACCACCCGTAAGGTAGGTATGGGGGTGCCGCTGCTCAAGCTCGCGGCGGAACAGACCGGAGGTTCCCTGCAAATCGCATCGCGCACGGGAGACGACCACGGCACCACGGTGACCGCCACTTTTGACAAAACGCATTTGGATTTTACCCCCATCGGGGACATGGTCGGCACCATCACCACCCTGATTCAGGGCGCCCCCGACATCGCTTTTCACTACCGTCACCGGTCCCCGGAGCGCACGGTGGAACTGGATACCGACGAACTTCGGGAGATCTTGGGAGACGTGTCGCTGGGCGAATTCGAGGTGCTCCGATGGATTGAGGGGTATCTGCGGGAGCAGTACGGAGAAAGCGCGGAATAGTGTTCGCCGGCCTTTGGCGGCACCGCGGGGAAGGAACCATCACGTCGGAACTTACCGCCCGCCGGGGCGTGGACACAGAGGTCTTTTGGCGGGCTTACCCTGAAAAACAGCACGACGATATTTTTATAGAAAGGACAGAAGAACATGAAATCATTGGCAGAGCTTGCGGCGATTCGGGACAAAATGAAAGACCGGGTTGTGCTGCGCGAGGGAGCGGGGGATCTTCGGGTGGTCGTCGGGATGGCGACCTGCGGTATCGCCGCCGGCGCGCGGCCGGTACTCAACGCGTTTGTGGAGGAGATCAACAAAGAAGGTCTTTCGGGGAAGGCGACCGTCACCCAGACCGGCTGCATCGGCATATGCCAGTACGAACCGGTGGCGGAGATTTTTGACGGCGATACCAAGACCACTTATGTGAAGCTGACGCCGGACAAGGTCAAACGCATTGTCGCCCAGCATATCAAGGAAGGCAAAGTTGTGGAAGAGTACACCATCGGCAACGAGAGCGTCTAAAGGAGAGGAGAGAACCGTATGATTCGTTCGCATGTTCTCATCTGCGGCGGAACCGGCTGCACTTCTTCGGGCAGTCACAAGCTGCAGGAGATTTTTGCCCAGCAACTGGAGGAAAAAGGGCTGACGGATGAAGTCAAGATTGTGCAGACAGGATGCTTCGGGCTGTGCGCCCTCGGCCCGGTGGTGATCATTCATCCGGAAGGGACGTTCTACAGCCGTGTGCAACCGCAGGATGTGCCGGAAATCGTGGAGGAACATCTGCTCAAGGGCCGCGTGGTGGAGCGTCTGGTTTACAGCGATACCGGCGACGGGGAGCCGGTGGCCCCCGCCACCGTCTCTCTGAACGACACCGGCTTTTACAAAAAACAGGTGCGCGTCGCTCTGCGCAACTGCGGCGTGATCAACCCCGAAAATATCGACGAGTACATCGCGATGGACGGATATGCGGCGCTCGGCAAATGCCTGACCGAGTACACTCCCCAGCAGGTCATCGACGAGGTGACCAAATCCGGCTTGCGCGGACGCGGAGGCGGCGGGTTCCCCACCGGCCGCAAATGGTCGCTCACGGCGGCCAATAAAGCTCCCCAAAAGTATGTGGTCTGCAACGCGGACGAGGGGGATCCCGGCGCGTTCATGGACCGCTCGGTGCTCGAGGGAGATCCGCACTCGGTGATCGAGGCGATGGAGATCGCGGGGTACGCGGTCGGCGCCTCGAAGGGATTTGTGTATGTGCGCGCGGAGTATCCGATTGCCGTCTCGCGGCTGCAGATCGCCATCGGTCAGGCCCGCGATTACGGGCTGCTCGGCAAGGATATTTTCGGCACCGGTTTTGATTTTGATTTGGAGGTCCGTTTAGGGGCAGGCGCGTTTGTGTGCGGTGAGGAGACCGCACTGATGACCTCTATCGAGGGCAATCGCGGCGAGCCGCGTCCCCGCCCGCCGTACCCTGCCGCCAAGGGGCTGTTCCAGTCCCCCACGGTGGAGAACAACGTGGAGACCTTCGCGAATATTCCCCAGATTATCCTGCGCGGGGCGGACTGGTTTGCCTCGATGGGCACCGAGCGTTCCAAGGGCACCAAGGTCTTCGCCTTAGGCGGCAAGATCAAGCACACGGGGCTTGTGGAGATCCCGATGGGTACCACTCTTCGGGAGATTATCGAGGATATCGGCGGCGGCATCCCGAACGGCAAGAAGTTCAAGGCCGCCCAGACCGGCGGCCCTTCGGGCGGATGTATTCCCGCGAGCCTCATCGATACACAGATCGATTACGATAATCTCATCGCCATCGGCTGCATGATGGGTTCCGGCGGTTTGATTGTTATGGACGAGGACACCTGCATGGTGGATATCGCGAAATTCTTCCTGGAGTTTACCGTGGACGAGTCCTGTGGCAAGTG
>CAZGXK010000034.1:0-13282 GCA_964529775.1 uncultured Eubacteriales bacterium | reverse complement strand
AATTGAGGCAGGCACCTATATGGCCGCCGCGGTCGCCACCGGAGGAGATGTTCTGGTGCGCGGGGTGATACCCAAGCACTTGGAATCGATCACCGCCAAGATGGAAGAACTGGGCGCGGATGTGGAAGAGCTCGAAGACGACGATGCCATCCGTGTTTCGCGCACGGGGCCTCTGCACCACTGCAATATCCGCACCATGCCGCACCCCGGCTTTCCCACCGATATGCAGCCGCAGGTTGCGGTGCTGCTCTCTCTCGCCCCGGGCACCAGCTTTCTGACCGAAAACAACTGGGAAAACAGGTTCAAATATGTTGGCGAACTTCGCCGTATGGGGGCGGATATTCAGGTCAACGGCAATGTGGCGGTGATTCAGGGGGTAAACGGCCTGACAGCCGCCCCTGTCAAGGCAAACGATTTGCGCGCGGGCGCCGCCATGGTGATCGCGGCGCTGTGCGCGGACGGGGTGACCACCATCGACGAGGTTCAGTATATCGAGCGCGGTTATGAGAGCATACTGGAAAAGCTCGGTTCTCTCGGCGCCGATGCGGAGCGCGTTCGTGTGCGGCCCGCGATGAGCCTCGGGGCATGAGAAGGAGATCATAATGGCACGGTATTGTCCCCTTTTCAGCGGCAGCAGCGGCAACAGCACCTGTTTTCTCAATCCCCGCGGGAGGGGAATCCTCATCGATGTAGGGGTGACAACCAAAAGATTGGTTGATGCGCTGCGGCAGCGCGAAATCGAGCCCGAACACATCGATGCGGTGTTTATCACCCATGAGCATATCGATCATATACGGGGCCTGAAAGTGTTTCTCAACCGTTATCCTGTCCCCGTGTACGCCACTGCCGGAACGGCAAGCGCCTTGCTCGGCGGGGATTTTTTACCCGAGGGAGTCACTCCTTGGGTGATCACCGGTAAAGTGACGGCAGCGGATCTCTCGGTCACCCCGTTTGCGACGCCGCACGACAGCCGGGAAAGCTGCGGCTATCTCATCACCTTTCCCGACGGGCGCAAAGCCGCCGTTGCTACCGATATGGGATGCCTGACCGAGACCGTGAAAAAGGCCCTCCTCGGCTGTGATTTGGTGCACATGGAATCCAATCACGATGAGACGATGCTCGAGCGCGGACCGTATTCTTACCAGCTTAAGCAGCGTATTAAGGGGAATCGCGGTCATTTGTCCAACCGGGTATGCGCGGCCTTTTTGCCGGAATTGCTGCAAAGCGGCACCACACGGTTTACCCTCTCCCATCTTTCCCGCGAAAACAATACCCCTCTCCTGGCGCGCGATACCGCGTTACACGCCCTCTCCGCCTGCGGGGCGGAAAACGGAAGAGATTATACGCTGACGGTCGCCTCCCCGGAACCCACGGCACCTTTGGAGGCTTTTTGAAAAAAAAGATAAGAACCTTACCGCACTTGTTCACAAAAAGAAATGCGAAGTCAAAAAGGCAGTTTCCCTGATCGTCAAGGGCGGCTGCCCTTTTTTACTTTGGATTCCCACGAAAAATGCCGGCTGAAGCGGCAAATGCGCATCGCGCGGCGTTCTCTCATGTCCACCGCGCCGCCGGCATAGGCGCTTTCCCGTCTCACATCAGCGGTAACGCTACACACAAGGAAGAAAGGAACCTTTCCGGAGCCTTGCTTTTTGAGCGGATGTCTGATATACTGATAGCGTGTACTGCCGGAAAGGACGGGTCATCCATGATCAAAGCAATCGTCGGCGCCAACTGGGGCGACGAGGGTAAAGGCAAAATCACCGATATGCTCGCCAAAGAAGCGGATATCGTGGTGCGTTTTCAAGGCGGCGCCAACGCGGGGCACACCATCATCAATGAACACGGGCGCTTCGCTTTTCACCTGATGCCGAGCGGCGTGTGTTACGACCATACCATCTGTGTCATCGGCAACGGGGTAGCGCTGGACATCGCGAAATTTTGCGACGAGCTGCAGAGTATCCGTGAGGCCGGTCTGAATCCCAATCTTATGGTCTCCGACCGCGCGCAGATTCTGATGCCGTATCACATCCTGTTCGACACCTATGAAGAGGAACGCCTCGGCAAAAACGCTTTCGGCTCCACCAAAAGCGGTATTGCCCCTTTCTTCAGCGATAAATTCGCCAAAATCGGCATTCAGGTGAACGAACTTTTTGAGAGCGATACCCTCAGGGAGAAGCTGCACAATATCTGCACTCTGAAAAATTTAGCCTTACAATATATCTACCGCAAACCCCTCTTAGACGAAGACAAACTTCTGGCGACCTGCATGGAATACCGCGACAGGATTGCCCCTTTTGTCTGCGACACCCGCTCTTTTTTACAGCAGGCCTGTCAAAGCGGGAAGAACATCCTGTTGGAGGGCCAGCTCGGCACGTTGAAAGACCCGGATTTCGGTATCTACCCGATGGTCACCTCTTCCTCCACCCTCGCCGGATACGGGGCAGTGGGCGCCGGACTGCCCCCCTACGCCATCACCGATGTCGTCGCGGTCACCAAAGCGTATTCCTCCGCCGTGGGCGCGGGAGAATTTGTCTCGGAAATCACCGATGAGGAAACGGCAAACCAACTTCGGCTTCACGGAGGGGACAAAGGGGAGTTCGGCGCCACCACCGGCCGTCCGCGCAGAGTCGGGTGGTTCGACTGTGTCGCCACCCGCTACGGCATCGAATGCCAAGGGGCGACGACTGTCGTGATGACCGCACTGGATTGTCTGTCGTATCTCGAGGAAATCCCGGTGTGCGTGGGATATGAAATCGACGGAGAAATCACTCCTTCTTTCCCCACCACTCCCATGCTCAAGCGAGCCAAACCCGTACTGCGCCGTCTTCCCGGATGGCACCGAGATATCCGCGGCATCCGTTCGTATGATGCCCTTCCCTCGGAAGCGCGGCAGTATGTGGAATTTATCGAAGGTCGGCTCGGCCGCCACATCGACATGATTTCCAACGGTCCGGAGCGCGAGGCCATTATTATGAGGTAAAGGACTATGGAAAAAATTCTGGTGCTCGATTTCGGAGGGCAGTACAACCAGCTCATCGCACGGAGGGTGCGCGAACGCCATGTCTATTGCGACATCCTGCCCTACACCACTCCGCTCGAACGCATCGCGGCACAAGGGTACAGCGGCATTATTTTTACCGGCGGGCCGAACAGTGTCTATCTGCCCGATTCCCCCCGATGCAGCGTGCGGCTTTTGTCGCTCGGCATCCCGATTCTCGGCATCTGCTACGGAGCGCAGTTGATGGCGACCCTTCTCGGCGGCACCATAGAGCAGGCACCCACTCGCGAATACGGCCGGGTCTCCATGCGGCTTTCCGGTTCGCAAAGCCCCCTTTTTGCCGATGTCCCGCAGCAGAGCGCTGTCTGGATGAGCCATACCGACCGCATCAGCGCGCTGCCCGACGGCTTTCACGTGATCGCCGAAACCGACGCTTGCCCCTGTGCCGCCATGGAGGACAAAGAACGCAGACTGTACGCTGTTCAGTTTCACCCGGAAGTCACTCACACAGAGTTCGGGGACACGATACTTTCCAATTTTGTCTTTCGCATCTGCGGCTGTACGGGCGACTGGCAAATGAGCCATTTTATCGAGGAAACCGTTTCCCGCCTGAAAAAACAAATCGGGAGCAAACCGGTGATTTTAGGGCTCTCCGGCGGAGTGGACAGCGCTGTCGCCGCGGGATTGCTCAGCCGCGCGGTCGGCAAACAACTTGTCTGCGTATTTGTGGACCAGGGCCTCATGCGCAAGGACGAGGGAGATTTTGTCGAAAGTACGTTTCAGCGGCTGTTTGATATGCAGTTTGTGCGGGTCAACTGCGCCACAACTTTTTTGGAAACGCTGCGCGGAGTGACCGACCCGGAGCAAAAGCGCCATATTATCGGGGATGCCTTTTACAAGGTGTTTTGGGATGAGATCAAATCCCGCGCCAAAGGGGACGCCTTTTTCGCGCAGGGCACCATCTATCCCGACCGTATCGAGAGCGGACGCGGCGCGTCGGGGAGCAAGGCGGGCCGCGCGGTCATCAAGACGCACCACAATCAAAGAGAGATTCCGAAAGACGTGCGGTTTTTAGGGGTAATCGAGCCGCTCGCCGATCTCTTCAAAGACGAAGTGCGCAAGGTCGGTGAAATGCTCGGTATTCCAAAGGAACTGGTGTGGCGGCAGCCGTTCCCCGGTCCGGGGCTCGGAGTGCGCATCGTCGGGGAAATCACAGCCGAGAAAATCCGCATCCTTCAGGATGCGGATTGGGTACTGCGTGATGAGATGAGCAAAAACGGCTACGATCGGCGGCTCAGCCAATTTTTCTGCGTCTTCACCGGCGCAAAGTCGGTCGGGGTGATGGGCGATCACCGCACCTACGAGAATGTAATCGCCATCCGTGCGGTCGTCACCGACGATTTTATGACCGCCGATTGGGCGCGTATCCCCTACGACATCTTGGCATCCGTCTCCAACAGAATCACCAACGAGGTGCCGGGCGTCAACCGTGTGGTCTACGATATCACCTCAAAGCCCCCCGGCACCGTCGAGTGGGAATGACAGTCACTCTTGGACAAGGTGTGTTGTGCCGGGAAATTCCGAACCGTTGGCACACGGGGCAAGCATAAAGAAGGGAGCAAAAAGATGGTCTATGATGTCGGCATTATCGGCGCGGGAATCATCGGTGGCATGACGGCGAGGGAATTGATGAAATACCGTCTCTCCGTCTGTCTTATGGAAAAGGAGAACGATGTCTCCTGCGGTGCCTCCAAAGCGAACAGCGGCATCGTCCACGGCGGCTTCGATCCACTTCCGGGAACCTTAAAGGCGTCTCTCAACACTGCCGGTGTCCCTCTCCTGTTCCAAGCGGCCGAGGAACTGCATATCCCCTATCGCCGGAACGGCTCTATGGTGTGCGCTTTTAATTCGGAGGAAGAAGCGGTCTTGCGGGATTTGCTCGAGAGGGGCAGACAAAACGGCGTGACCGGTCTCGAACTTCTCAGCGGAGATGAGGCGCGCGGGATGGAACCAAATCTCTCCCCCGCCATCACTCTCGTGCTTCTCTGCCCGCATTCCGGCATCGTCTGTCCATACGCACTCACCATCGCCGCCGTGGGAAACGCGATGGACAACGGCGCGACTTTGCGCACCAACTTTGACGTCACCTCCATCGCGCGGGAAAAGGGATGTTTTACGGTCACTTCCGACCGAGGCGACACCCTACAGTGCCGCTATCTGGTCAACTGTGCGGGAGGCTATGCCGACAAAATCGCCTCTCTCGCCGGGGACCCGTTTTTTACCGTCATCCCCCGCAGTGGAGAATATTTGCTCTTAGATAAATCGGAGGGCAATACCGTTTCGCACACGATTTTTCAGGTGCCGACCTCTGCCGGCAAAGGCGTGTTGGTCTCCCCAACGGCAGACGGAAACCTACTGCTGGGTCCGACCGCGACCGAAGTCGCATCCCCCGACGACAAACAAACCACCCAAACGGGACTGCAAAGCGTGATGCGTCTCGCCCCCAAATGTGTGCCGGGTGTCCATGTACATCAGGTGATCACTTCTTTTGCCGGGGTTCGCGCCTCGGTGAAAAGCGGGGATTTCATCATCCGTGCCAGCCACACCGTGCCGCATCTGATACACGCCGCCGGAATCGATTCGCCCGGTCTCTCCTGCTGTGTCTCTATCGCGAGACGCCTTGTGAATCTTCTCAGGGAAAACGGGCTGGATAGTGAACCGAATCCCGATTTCAACGCTACCCGTGAAGATACCCGCGCCTTTCGCAAAATGGATGACCGGGAGAGGGACGCATTTGTCAAAGCGCACCCGGATTACGGAAAAATCGTCTGCCGCTGTGAGACGGTCAGCGAGGGGGAAATCCGGCGCGCCATCCGCCTCAACCCGCCGGCCGCCGATATCGACGCGGTCAAGCGACGCACCCGTTCGGGCATGGGCCGTTGTCAAGGCGGGTTTTGCGGGCCTTATGTGATGCGCCTGATCTCGGAAGAAACAGGCATTCCGATAGAGAATATCACCAAAAACGGCAAAGACTCCCGCATGGTCACCGGAGTACTTTGAGAGGGGAACACGCAATGTGCAGACACGATATCGTGATTATCGGCGGAGGCCCCGCCGGAATGGCCGCAGCGGTTGCGGCCTATGACCAAGGGGTTAAAGATGTGGTGATACTCGACCGCGAGAAAGATATCGGCGGTATCCTGCGGCAGTGCATACACAACGGCTTCGGTCTGCATAAGCTCGGCAAGGAACTGACCGGGCCCGAATATGCCGAAGTCTACCGTCAAAAGGTGAGAGAACGCGGCATAAAAGTCGTCACCGATACCATGGTGACCCGGCTCACTTCAGACAAAAAAATTGTGGCGCAAAACCGCAGCGGCGTGATGTCCATAGATGCTAAGGCTGTGATTCTCGCGATGGGCTGCCGTGAGCGGTCCCGCGGCGCGCTGAACATCGCCGGAACCCGTCCCGCGGGAATTTACAGCGCGGGAACCGCGCAAAAACTGATGAACTGCGAAGGATACCGCATCGGGAGCCGCGTGGTGATATTGGGCTCAGGCGATATCGGGCTCATCATGGCGAGACGGATGTCGCTGGAAGGCGCAAAAGTGGAAGCGGTCTGCGAGCTGATGCCTTATTCCGGTGGCCTCACACGCAACATTGTGCAATGTCTGGAGGATTTCCATATTCCGCTGTTCCTCAACACCACGGTTACCCGGATTCACGGCACACGCCGTCTGGAAGGAGTCACGGTGGCCGAGGTAGACCGTCATCGTCACATAAAACCGGAAACTGAGCGAATCATCCCCTGTGATACTCTTCTCCTCTCGGTGGGGCTGATCCCCGAAAATGAGCTTACCTCAGAAGCGGGCATACCCATGGATACGGTCACCAGCGGAGCCGTAGTGGATGAGACCCGCCAGACGGCCGTTCCCGGTATTTTCGCCTGCGGCAATGTGTTGCAGGTACACGATTTGGTGGACTATGTCTCGGACGAGGCGGAATTGGCGGGAATCGGCGCCGCAAATTTTGTGCTGAACAAGACCACCGGCGGCAAAACCCTGCCCACCTCAGCCGGAAACGGAGTACGCTATGTTCTCCCTCAGCGGGTGCACACCGATGGAAACGGGGAAATTGCTCTGTTCCTGCGGGTATCACAGCCTTTCGGCAAGGTGCGCTTTACAGTCACATCCGGGGAAAACACGTTGTTTTCCGCCATACGGTTGCGCGCGGTGCCCGGGGAGATGGAAAAGCTGATAATCAAAGGGGAAGATTTAAAAAAAGCCACAGGACCGATCACGGTCGCATTGGAGGAACAGCCATGAAACGCGAACTCACCTGCATCATCTGCCCACGCGGCTGCCCGCTCACCGTCACCGTCCAAGACGGTAGCGCCACCGTACAGGGAAACGCCTGCCCCAAGGGCGCCGTATACGGGACGGACGAGTGTCTCCATCCGACACGCACCCTCACATCCACCGTGCGAGTGACCAACCGCACCGACACCATGGTCAGTGTCAAAACGGCCTCCCCCATCCCCAAAGAAAAGCTCTCGGACGCCATGAAGCGAATCCGCTCTCTGCAAATCGACGCACCCGTATCCATCGGCACGGTGGTTCTCGAGGACCTTTTCGGCTCCCCGCTGATAACCACCTGTTCAATAGAGTGAAACGCCCTCATATCGAAAACGTCAAAGGCGAATGCGCGCGGCAATCGGTTCGGAGGCTGGCCCATCATCGGCCAGCCACCTAACAATACTGCACCCGGCGCACCACTATACAGCCAACCGCCGCGAGATGCGGCGGTTTGCGACTTCACTCTTCCGTTTTATCGCACCGCACGGTCACACGGGTGCGGCCGCCGAGCGTACAGGTGAACAGCGTGAGATCCCATCCCCCCGCCCGGACTTCCTCCACGGCGGTGGGCTTGAGCGTCTCCACCAGCGCCACACGGTAGCGGAACACGTTGCCGTCCATATCGGTGAACGTGACCTCGTCCCCGGCGGCGAGATTTTTCAGCCTTCCGAAATGCGAGGTGTAGTTGTGCGCGCAGATGGCGAAATTCGGCTGGTACGCCGTGCCGCAGTACCGGCAGGGAGCGATCTTCAGCCTGGGATAATCCCATTCCTCCATCACCGGCAGCTCCAGATCCAGCGAGGGCACCGCGATCTTGCCCACATAGCGGTAGCCGTCGATCTCCACCGCCGGCATCTCGCGCCCCGGGTCGAGCTCGTAATCCTCGATCACGTCCCACTGCCCGTCCGGCCGCTTATCCTCGGCGCCCGCAATCCGCGCGTCGATCTCTTCCGCCACCGTCTCCACCCGGCGGGTGGCCTCGGCGTCGTCCCAGAGATTGTACGCGACCAGCCCGACGCCGCACAGCATCGCCGCCGCGCCCAGGCCGCACAGGGCGAGGGCGAGGGTTTTGTTCCATCTCGCGTTCATCCTTTTTTCCGGCGCAGCAGATAGACCCCGATGAACAGCGCGGCCGCCCCCGAGAGAATCAGCACCGGCACCGGCCACCACAGCATACCGGTCTGCGGCAGCGTGGGCTTCGGCGGATCGGTGGGCTGCGTGGGGGGCACGGTGGGCGGTACGGTGGTGGGTGGCTCACCCGGCACCGTGGTGGGCGGCTCGGTCGGCGTGGTCGTCGACGGCTCACTCGGCACGGTGGTGGGCGGAGGCGACTCCTTCGTATTGGTCATCGTGAAGGTGATGCCCTGCTGCTCGATTTGCACGGTATACCCTTCCGGCACATCCTTCTCCGTCACCTGCCAGGTGTACGCGGCATCCAGATTTTCCCACGAAACGCGCCAGTTATTCTCGCTGTTCAGCGTCACTTCTTCATAAATTTCGCCGTCGCGCAACAGCTGCACCGTCACCGATTCGGGCCGGTCGGCCTCGTTGCCGTCGTCCTCCCAGATTTTCAGCGCGCGCCTCTCCACCGTCTCCGGAACCGGAGTGCGCACCTCCACTTTCGGCTCGCACACCGCGTCGGTGCTCACATCGCCGCTCGGCGTGACATACGGAATCGAGACGAGCGTCGGCAGCGGAATCACGGTGAGCTCGCCCAGCACGGCGGAATCTCCCGTGACGAGATATAGCCCCTCGGCGATATTGTCAAACCGTACCTGCCCGTTCGCGTCGGTGTCGAGCGTCGCCAGCGGCGGCACATTGTCCCGCGCCGCATAGCTCGCCAGCGTCTGGGCCAGCGCCTTATACCCCTCGTCGTCCCCCTCGTCCGGCACGACAATGCCATCGGAAGCGAACGGTTCGTTCAGGGTGAAATGATCGTTGTCCCAGCTTCCCACGGGAGTCAGCGCGAAGGTCACGCCGGAGAGCGGCTGCTTCTCATAGGCAAAGAGCACGGTGACAGAGCCCGCATCGGCAGACACGGACAAAGCCGCGGTGAACATCAGCAGCGCGCACATCAGCGTGACGGCAAGACGTCGTTTCACGGCAATCGGTTCCCCCTTTACGTTGTATCCGCCGCCTGTTTTTTCCTGCGCATCCGTCTGCGGCAGATCATCACAATCAAAAGAATCAAGACAAACAACCCCGCCGGCAGCGCGATGAACCACAGGCTCCAATGGGAGACTTCCGTCCCCTGCGGCTGAGCGGGCGGCGCCGTTTCGCCCTGCGGTGTCTCAATCCGCCGGCCGGTGACGGCCAGCCGGTGGGTGTTCACCCCGTAGGGCGAGCAGGTGATGAGGGTACAAAGCTCCTTCCCCTCCACCACCGAAAGCTCCGAGAGTTCCTCCGGCAGCACACGGTGAATCGCGATAACTTCATACGTCAGCGTGCGACCCAGCACATGCAGCGAAAACGTGTCCCCCTCCTCGAACTGGTCGATATCGGTGAACAGCCTCGCCGACGGCAGACCGCTGTGCCCCGTCAGCACCACATGAACGCTCTCCCCCTCCACGGGGAGCGATGAACTTGCCAGATGCCCGATGGCGTCCTGCAGCACCTCGTCCTCGGTGCCGTGGTAGATGGGCAGCGCGATGTGCGCCTTTTCCGCCTCGATATAGCCCATCACACCGCTGCCGTCCGGGTTGAGCAGGCTCTCGTACCGCGCTTTCCTCTCGCTCGTCATCTCCGTGAAATACGGCGTGTAACGCGCGAGCTCGGCGTTATATTCCCGCGCCGCCTCCCACATCTCGCTCTGCGCCCCGGATTCGGTGCCGGCCGAGCTTTGGTTGTAGGCGTCGATGACGGCGTTATTTTGCTGTTTGTTCAGAAAATTCGCCACACTCGGGTACAGCGTGAGCGAGAGCCCGCAGAAAAACAGGATTCCCGAAAAGATATACGAGATCGCCCGCCTCGCTTTTTCGCCTTTACCCTTGCTCATGCTCTCCCGCCTTACGCCGTCTGTGCCGCACAACGAGGAACACGGTCACCGCGGCGATCACCGCCAAAACCGCCAAAATTCCGATAATCAGCGGCATCGGCACGGGTGTGGCCTCCCTCTCCGGCGGGACGAAGATCCGCACCCCGCGCACCAGCAGCCGGTGGGTGTTCACCCCGTACGGCGTGCAGGTGATCAGCGTGCAGCGGTCCTCCCCGGCGGAGAAACTCTGCTTTTCCGCCCCTTCCGGCAGCATCACGGCGGTGGATTCCACCTGATAGGTGAGCACCCGTCCCAGCACATGCAGCGTGAACGTGTCGCCCGTCTCAAGCTGGTCGATATCGGTGAACAGCCTCGCACTCACCAGCCCGCTGTGGCCGGTGATCAGCGTGTGCGTGTTCTCTCCGCCCACCGGCAGGGAGGAACCCTCGATATGCCCCACGCCGCTCTGCAGCACACTCTCCTCGGTGCCGTGGTAAATCGGCAGCGCCGCCTTGATTTTCGGGATGTCCACATACCCCATCATGCCGTCCCCGGCGGGGTTGAGCAGCCCCCGGTACCGCGCGCTCTCTTCCCCCGTCAGCGCGGCGATGGCGCCGCCCCGGGCGAAAAGCTCCGCGTTCCACGCCTCGGCACCCGTAAACAGCGCGTCGAGGTTCGCCCGCGGGATGCTCTCCACCGATTGCCGGTAGGTCTCGATGGTGCGTTTATAATCGAGCGAGCAGAGATATTCCGAGACGGTGGGGTACAGAATCATCGCCACCCCCAGCAAAATCACCAGCGTGACGATGAGGGAGGAGACAAGCCCCCTCCTGCCCTGTTTACCCTCTTTTTGCCTCGCCATAGCCCGCTCCCGCCCCCGCCGCCCCGGCCCATCCGGGGCGGCGGGGGACCGTGTGTGTTATTTCGCCGCCTTGCGCTTTCTGGAGGAAATCACAAGGTAGAGGATCGCGCCCGCGATCAGCGCGCCGCCCGCGATGTACAGCACGGTGGTGCCGATGCCGCCGGTGAACGGCAGGAACGGGGCTTTTTCGTTGACCAGCGTATCCGGGATCAGACCGGTGGAGAAAACATGACTGTCTCCAAGAAAAGTAGTCGGTTCAGAAGCATCATGTGGGACATAATAGGATAAAGTCAACAGTTGTCCCGTAAATTCTCCAATTTGCGCCTCAATCTTAAAGGTGACAGGATCCATCGTGTTGTATCCGGGCGGGGTAATAACCTCGGTCAGCGTGTAGACAACGTCAGCATCTAGCCCGGCAATCTCCGGAAGTTGTCCGTCTTCGCCAGATTCCAGAAGATACGGAGCAAGGTCGTCTTTCGCCTTTTGCAATGCTAAATAAGCACTGCCGCCCGGTTCTCTTTCTGCATTCGTTGCCTTATCGTAAGTTTCTTTGGCAGTATTGTAAGCTGTAATTAACTTATCAACTTCATTTTTTGAAACCCAGGTGATGACTTCTAAGGGGTTCCCATTTTCATCATTTTGAACTCCCCCGGTGCGAGGCGTGAATTTCGCATATAGCAGTCCATCGCCTTCGCCCTTGCTCAGCGTAAATCCGGCGTCCTTCAATCCGATATTCGAATTATCCGCAGGTTGATCCGAACCCTTTTTAAGCAAATCGAGCCCGAAAGTATAGACATAAACTTTCTTTTCCGTGGTGGTGCCTGTTCCCTCTTCGTTCGGGTTATTGGAATACTCAAGATAAACCTCATTCGGGTTTCCCGAGCCATCGGCGCCGCCGCCAATCACCGCGTTCTCATTAAGGGTGGCGGTGTATTCCACAATAATACTCCAGTTAGAACTTGGAATTCCGGGAATCAATAAAATTTCATGGTCTCCTGTTTCATCAGTATAAGTAACCCACAAGCCTTTCTTAAGATCAGGAAAATGAACTTTAAAAGAATTGCCTATTCCGTACTCTATAGTATACTGATCTACCCCATTGTGGTGTTGAGGAACTGTTCCCCATTTGTAAGATTCCGGATCATCAGAAGTACCCGAACCGCCAATAAAGACTTTCAGAGATTCCGGATTAAACGTCAGGCCTTCGGAAAGGGTATCGTGAAAAATATATTCATACTTGTTAAAATCCTGAATATTCTCCGCGAGAGTACCCGTCAGCACAAAGGTAATGTCATCGCCGATTTCCTCGGTATCTCCCTCGAGAAGCTGATCATCTTGTGAGTCATCTGTATCAGCGCCACCATAGATATATTTATCTACGGTAGGCATATCGGCTTTAAGTTGGATTTCTTGGCTCCCCAGAATGGCGAAAATAAAATCGGAAAATTCTTGATGAGCACCGCCCAAATCATTTTGGGAGAAAAGATAATAGCCTTCTCCCCATGTTTGCAAGTTATAATCTAATGAATCTTTGCTGTGGTCACCGTTCGGACCAGGCGTTAATGTGACGTGACCATCAAGAGTGAGCGGCGTCAAATTCCCGTTTGTTTTCAGAAATTCGGCAAAATTCTGCATGAAGTAATTCAGACGCCCTTCCAATACGGCTGCCAAATCAGCGGCAGTTTTGCATTCAGCAAACAAATTAGTCCATTGAGGCGTTCCATTCTGATTAAAACTATATGCCCACACGTTAGGGCTCGAGAATTGTTCGCTCCCGGTGCCCGTAGGAGGCTCAATGTCCTTCAGCGCTTGCAGTATGGCATTGCCTTTAGTCTGAGCCTCTTCAGGTGTAGTGCCGACACTCGCGCCCCACTCGATATCCGCCAGCGTGTAGTTATCCCAGTTGGTAGCGCCGTAATCGTTGTCCTTTGCGGGGCCCTCATTATTTGCGGTGCCCTTGAAAAGCTGGTAAACGCTGAACTGGTTCGTTGTCATCGCCGGAAGACCTTCATTATTTTTTAATGTCACATGAAGGTTCTCTTCCGCCGAGACGGCCGGCACCGCCGCCAGCAGCAGCGTCGTCGCGAGCAAAA
>CAZGXK010000033.1:0-13584 GCA_964529775.1 uncultured Eubacteriales bacterium | reverse complement strand
GCCTCGGGCAGTTCACAGCGGTGCTGCCGAAGGCGGGCAGCTACACCGCGGAGCAGCTTCAAGCGCCGCAGGGGTATGAGGCGGACGCTCCGCAGGCGAGCTTTACGGTGAACGCCTACGGCGAGATCACCGCCGGATCCGCCGTGATTGCCGTCACGCGTAGGACCACGACGACCACGACAACCACGACATCAGCCACCACCGCAACCGCGACGGAAACGACGGTCACAACGGCGGCGCCCGTCACGACAACCACATCAGCCGCATCAACCGATCCGACGACTCCCGCTTCCACGACGGAGGCGACCGCCGCGACGCCCTCGGGCGCGACCACAAACGCTTCTTCGGCCGACACCACCTATACCGGCACAGAGTCCTCCGCAACCACCGGGACGGAGACCACCACGGTTTTGACGACCACCTCTGCGACAGCTGATACCGCGACGACACCGGGGACGGAGGCCACCTCCGATTCGTCCGGCACGACAACCGCCGATGCGGGTACGACCGTGACCACCGCCGGGTTGTCGGTGACGACCGCCGAGGCGACCGCGGACAAGGGCACAACCACCGCCACGGAGTCGACCGGCGCGGCCGGGGAAATCACCACCGGCGGCGGGACGGCGGACAAGTGGCTCGGCGATCTCGGGGGAGACGGCTTCGTGGAGATCGAGGACGCTCAGCGCCTGTACCACGCCGTTATCGGGAATCGCGGGCTCAGCCCCGCTCAGATGGAGGCGGCGGATGTCAACCGCGACAGAGTCATCGATATCGAGGATGCCCTGATCATCTTTCTCATCGCATCGGATATTCTGCCCGTCCTGCCCGCGTGACACACTGTGACCCGACGCGAAGTTTCCCCCTGCCGTCCTTGACAAGCGGGGGGAAACACGTTATAATGGGGCAAAGCGGGAGGAGAGGATGCCGATGACGGGCGGGTACGATCCCAAGGTTTTGCGCCGGCTGCAGATGGCGGAAATCGGTATTTTGGAAGATGTGGATGCTTTCTGCGAGCAAAAGAGCCTGACCTATTTTGTGCTCGGAGGCTGTCTTATCGGCGCGTTTCGGCACGGGGGTTTTATCCCCTGGGACGACGATATCGATCTCGGGATGTCCCGCGCGGATTATGAGATGTTTCTGAAGACGGCGCGGGAAGATGAGGCGTTTTCCGCCAAATACCGCGTGATCGACCCCCTTTACGACGACAACTGCCCGTTTATGTTTGCCAAAGTTTCCAAGCGGGGGACTCTGTGCCAGTCGGAAGAGATGGTGGAGTGCGGATGCGAGACGGGTATTCACCTGGATTTGTTCCCCTTTGATGACACGACGGCGGACGAAAAACGCCGTGCCAGGCAAATCCGGCAGGCATGGTGGCAGCAGCGGCTCTCTTATATCTATTACCTGAAACACCCACATCTTCCGATGGGGGGGCCGGCCGGTAAGCTGGCTGGGGCGGCGTGCCTTGTGCTGCACCATCTCATGCGGCTGTTCCGGGTCAATCCCAAAAAAATCGCCGCGAAATACCGGAAAATCGTCACCCGCTATCAGGAGGATACGTCCGGGGGGATGACGATGTTCAGCGCGCTTCACCCCGAAAAGTTTTACCGCCGGAAGAGCGAGGTGTATCCTGTCGAGAGGGTGCCGTTCGAGCAGACCACCATTTGTGTGCCGCGCGAGCACGAGGCACTGCTCCGGCGGGTCTGGGGAGACTACCGGCAGCTCCCGCCGGAAGAGCAGCGGCGCAACCACGGCGCGGCGGTGCTCGATTTCGGGGACGAGACGGCGTGATGAGAGAAAAACGGCTGACGCTTTCCCCCTCGGCTCCCGTCCAATCGCTGGTCATCTGGAATATTCTGGGTAGCACCGCCAACGCGGCGTTTTATATGCTGCTGCTGATGGTGGTCAACCGCCTGAGCGGAGAAGCGGCGGGCGGTGTGTTTTCGATCGGCTACGCGGTGGCGGTGCTCATGTGGTCGATCGGTTCTTTCGAGACCGGGCCGTATCAGGTGACGGATCATAAGAACCGGTTTTCCTTCGGGGATTACCTGAGCTTTAAGCTGCTGCTGTGCGGGGCGATGCTGGCGGCGAGCGCGGGGTGGATGCTCATCGACGGAACCCGTGGGACGGAGCTCGCGGTGACGCTGCTGCTCTGCCTGTTTAAGGCGCTCGATGCGTTCTCCGGCGTATTTTACTCGCGGTTTCAAAAGTACGGGAGGCTGGATATCAGCGGGAAATCCCTCTTTTTCCGCATTGTGCTCTCGATGGCGGTTTTTGTGCTGGTTCTCGCCGCGGCGCGCTCCCTGACGGCGGCGTGCGCGGCGGCGTGCGCGGCGGAAGTCGTGTGGATTCTCTTCTACGATATGCGCCTGGCCCGACGCATCGTGCCGCTCACTCCCTCGTGGAATTTCCGCGCCTGCGGGCAGCTTTTCCGCGAATGTTTGCCGCTGTTTGTGAGCTCTTTCGGCTCGATTTTCCTCACCAATCTGCCGAAATACACCATCGACGGGTTGTTTTCCAACGAGGTGCAGTCCTATTTCGGGGCGCTGTTTATGCCCGCGTCGGTGATCAATCTGATGAGCCTGTTTGTGTTCCGGCCCCTGCTCACCACGATGGCGCGCGAGTGGAACGCCGGGGAGAAAAAGGCGTTTCAACGTCTGATTGTGAAGCTCTTTCTCGTGGTGGCGGGGCTGACCGCGCTCGCCATGGGGGCGGCGTGGCTGTTCGGCATACCGGTGCTCTCCTGGCTTTACGGGGTGGATCTCTCTCCCTATCCGGCGGCGCTTGCGGTGATTATGCTGGGCGGCGGGTTTTCCGCGGCGGCGGTGCTCGCCGTGAACGTGCTCACGGTGATGCGCAGACAGTGGTTTGCGTGGATAGGGTATGTGATCGGGGCCGCCGTGAGTCTGCCGATAGCTCACGGACTCGTCTCATCGATGGAGCTGACGGGGGCGGCGGTGCTGTACGCGATCTCGATGTTCACGGTGGCGTGCGCTTTCCTCATCGCCATCGCCGTGTATATGCGCCGCGCGGGGGACGGCTCTCCCGACAAGCGGACGGCGGCGCTGTAAGGCAACGGGGGAGGGAAAATCCTTGGCGCGGTCGTTTGGCCTGTTTTCCGCCCAGTATCTGCCGCACATGGGCGGGGTGGAACGGTATACCGATAATCTGGCCGGAGCGCTGGCTTCCCGCGGACACAGGGTGACGGTGGTGACATCCTCTTTTCCCGGCTGTCCGCCGCGCGAGACCACCCCGCAGGGGGTGGAGGTGGTGCGGCTTTCGAGCCTTTCGCTGATGGGCGGGCGGCTGCCGGTGCTGCTCCCGTGGGGAAAGCCGAAAACACTCCCCGGCGAGCCGTTTGACATGGCGGTGGTAAACACCCGTCTGTACCCTCTCTCGCTCTTTGGCGTGAAGCGGGCGCGTCGGGCGGGAACGCCATGCATCGTGGTCGAACACGGCTCGGCGCACCTCACGCTGGGGAACCGTTTCGCCGACCGTCTGATTCACGCGTACGAACACGCGATCACCGGGCGCATCCTGCGGGCTTCTCCCGCGTTTTACGGCGTTTCTCAGGCCGCCTGCGAATGGCTCTCGCATTTCGGCATCCGGACCAAGGGCGTGCTGGCGAACGCAGTGGATTTTGACGAGATTGCCCGTCTGCGATCTATAACGAGGCCTCATTTTCGCCGGGACGCCGGATTGAACCGAGATACACCGACGATTGTGTATACAGGACGTTTGATCCCCGAAAAAGGGGTATGGCAGCTTACACAGGCGGTAGAGCATCTTGCGAGATCGCAAAATATTCATTTATTTCTGGCGGGAGACGGTCCGCTTGAAAAATCTCTGCGCGAACGGGAAGGGCGCAATCTATCTGTGTTGGGAAAATTAGATTTTCCTGAAGTGATCACACTGCTGAGCGAATGTGATATTTTCTGCCTGCCTTCCCGTTCGGAGGGGTTTTGTTCTTCCTATCTGGAGGCCGTAGCTTGCAGATGTTTTGCCGTGGGTACCGCCGTTGGCATTTTGGGAGAAGTTTTTCATTCGGGAGATTGCGGGGAGGAACTTGAGGATATGTCGGAAATGGCGATCGAAAAAGGGCTCAAAAAGGCCTTGGCTCGCCAAGATCGGCGAGAATGCGCTGAAAGAGCATATGCATATTGTTCCCGCCGTTTCACATTTGCACAGACAGCAATGGCGCTTGAACAGCTCGTTCTCGCGCGTGAGGAGGATTCGGTATGAGCCAAAGTCCGCTCCTGATTCTCATCCCCGCCTACAACGAGGAGATGAACCTCTGCCGGGTGGTCGGGGAACTTGAGCGCGTCTGTCCGCAATACGATTATCTGATCCTCAACGACGGCTCGACCGACGGCACGGCGCGTCTCTGCCGCGAACGCGGTTTCCCCTTTCTGGATTTGCCGGTGAATCTCGGGCTTGCCGGGGCGTTTGCCGCCGGTATGCGGTACGCCTGCCGCAGGGGGTACGAGTACGCGATTCAGATTGACGGGGACGGGCAGCACGACCCGGGATACATCGACGCCATGCTCGTCGCGGCACGGGACGGGCGGGCGGATATCGTCATCGGCTCCCGCTTTTTAGAGGGGAAAAAGCCCCACAGCCTGCGCATGGCGGGCAGCCGAGCGATCGAGTGGGCGATCCGGCTCACCACCGGAAAGAAGCTGACCGACCCCACCTCCGGCATGAGGATGTACAGCCGCCGGATTATCTCTTACTTCGCCGGTCACGACGACTACCAGCCCGAGCCGGACACCGTCGCTTTTCTGATGCGGTGCGGGGCCAGAACGGTGGAGGTTCCGGTGGTGATGCGCGAGCGCATCGCGGGGACCAGCTACCTGAACCTCACCCGCTCCGCCGCCTACATGATCCGGGTGGGGATGTCCGTGCTGCTGTTTCAGTGGTTTATCCGAAAGGCGCCGCTTGAGGAGGAGAATCGGTCATGTCGGTGATATTGCGTGTACTGCTGATAGCGGGGGCGGTGTTTGCCTGCGCCTTTGTGCTGCGGGAGATCCGCCGCTCGAAAATGCTCATGTCCGACAGCATCTTCTGGATTGTGATGTCGGTGCTGTTGGTGGTTGTGAGCCTGTTCCCGCAGCTTCTGATGTGGATTTCGGATCTTCTGGGGGTGCAGTCCCCCGCCAATTTCGTCTTCCTCGTCGTCAGCGCCATTCTGATTGTCAAACTCTTCTTTCTCTCGCTGGACGTCTCCAAGCTCAAGCGCAAACTCACGGTGCTGGTGGAGGAGTACGCCGTGCGGCTCAAGGAGCAGGAGGACAGGGAGAGGGAGACAAAATAGCCCTGCCGTCCCGAAGAGGACGGCCCCGCGCCGTGTGCGCCCGATATTGGGCATAATGCACAACATCACCGCGAAATCGCGGGGCCTGCGCGGCGCCTTTGGTCTTATCCCACAAAAATACGGCGGTATTTTTTGAGCTTTTCTTTCTGCGGATTTGCCCTTGCCTTTCGGGGACAAATGCGGTATACTGAACCTGTCCTCATAAGGCAACACCGCGCACAAAGCGGCTGCCGCTTTGGCCGGCTGCCGGGGGTCTTATTTCGTCGGGCCTTTCAAATACATTCGCGGAGCCGGCATTCCGCTTCGGCTGCGGCCCGGGGCTCTTCCGGCGAACATCCGCCGGCGCGGCGGCACGATAGCCTTAGGGCGGGTTTGCCTTAAATTTTTCAAGATAAGGAGACGGGTTTATGAAACATCCGAGAGCCATGATGGCGGTTATCGCCGCCGTCAGCCTGCTGATGGCCGGTGTGGCCGGCGTGGCGGGCGCGTCCGCCGCGGGCGGGGAGCGCGCGGCGGAGACCGATTATTTCGACGTGCAGAAAACCGACCCTTACGGTCAGCCGGCGATCGCCGTTCTGGGCGACAGCATCAGCCACGGCGCGAACTGCCCCAAGATTTACGAGCAGAGCTACATCTCCCTTGTGAAACAGGCGCTGTGGGAGAAGACGGGGGTGGAGAACTACGGCTTTGCCTCCATCGAGAACAGCCTGTGGAACGGTTTGGGGCGGTACGACGAGGTGCACCAGACCCGGTGGGATACGAACATCTGGCAGGAGGAGCGCATCGACGCCGACCTCGGGCGGATGAGAGTGAGCGCGTCGAAGAAGGGGCTGTCGCTCGATTTCACCGTCGCGAAGAATTTCAAGAGCTTTTACGTCTACTACGAGAAGAACGCGAACGGCGGCACCTTTGACGTGGTCACCTCCGACGGACGGACCAGCGTGGACACCACCCAGGGGCTGGACGGCTATTCCACCGTCGGGCGGAGCGAGGCGATCCCCTTCCCGGCGGACGGCAAATTCTCACTCGAGATCACGAGCGAGGGCAAACCCGTCGGCATCAACGGCGTGGGCTATTATCAGGATCCGTCGCAGCCGGTGATCAACAACTACGCCTCCAACGGCTCCAAGCTGATCGACGTCTCGGACGAGATCATTCAATTCGCCTGCCGGGCGGATACCCTCATCATGGCGCACGGCTACAACGATTCCCATTTTGATGGGAGCAACCCCGACAACCAGAAGGAGTTTACCCGCAAAATCGATTTGATCATCGAGACGGTCAAGCAGACGGGCTGCCGGGTGATCGTCCACGATATGGCGTGGGGGTTCGGCTCGCAGGATTTCTACCGCAAAGAGCTTGCCCGCCTCGCGAGCGAGACCGGCGGGCTGTATGTGAGCGCGCAGGACGAATATGGACAGGCGATTCTGGATATGCTCAACGACAACGTCCACCCGAGCCCCGAGGGGCACAGGGTGATCGGCGAGTACCTGATCAGCAAGATGCGGGGAGAGGCCGCCCCCACCCTGCCGGACTACACCCCGCAGGGGGAGAACATCTGGCTGCTGGATGAGAGCAAGATCACGAGCGGCGCCGAGAACGTCACCGTGAACGAAGACGGAAGCTGGAGCATCACGGGGGATGTGGATATCGCGCCCGGCGTGAGGTACAACTACAATGACACGCCGAACCTCAGCCAGTCGTTCGATTCGGATGTGCCGTACACCATCGGGTTTACCGATAACCTGAGCGGGAAGACCTTCGATCTCGGGGCCAATCTGGTGGAGAACGTGTACAAGTATCCCCTCGGTGTGTACGAGATGGTGCAGGGCATCAGCGGCATCTACACCTGGTCGGTGCAGAACGCCGACTGGCCGGATACCAAGGGCGCGGCTCAGGTGGACGCGATCGCCATCCGCCTGGACGGCGAGGGTACCCTGACCATCCGCTCGCTCGCCATCACCTCCGGAGGACTGATTGTGGACCCGCCCTCCGGGGAACCCACGACCACGGAGCCTGCCGAGACCACGACGGAGCCCGGCGAGACGACCACGGAGCCGGCCGAGACGACCACGACAGAGCCGAGTGAGACCACGACGGAGCCCGGCGAATCCACCAAACCCTCTCTCCCGGGTACGCCCGGCGAGCTGGACGGCGAGCCCGGCCTGACGGTGAAAGATTCGCAGATTCTCTTCAACGGTGTCAGCGGCAGTTACGCGTTTTCCGATGAGGAGAAGAAGGCCTCCGATATCAACGACGACGGTGTGCTGAACATGGCGGACGCGTATCTGCTGTATCTCATTGTCAGCGGAAACGATGCCGCGTAACGGAGTGCGGGTGGCAACCCGATAGTGACAGTGACCGAAAGTGGTGTCTCCATTTCCATTGGCCCCGGCGCGGGAGAACAACTGCAAGGTGCCGAAGCGTATCCCTCTTACCAGTGGACTTTTGAAACGCCCATTACCGTGGATCTGGCAAAAACTCCCGTTCTCTCCCTGAAAGGTTCTTCCGATAACAACGCGGTTTCCAATATGCACATTTACTTTACCGTTAACGGGGAAGAACATGAAATCGAGCTGGGCATTCTGGAAAACGGTAAACCGGATAGTGATGTACCACCTGAGGATAATCTACTGTATCCATATGATAAAGATTTCAACATCCTTGAGCAGGCAAATCTCGACAAGGACGGCTATACTCTTTCCGAACCCGCCACGATTGAGATCACATCCATATTGATCAGCGTTTCCTACAATCAAGTGGGAAAGAAATTCACTTGGGAGGAAATTTCTTTCATTCCCGCCGCGTAAGCGCTGATTCTTAGGTAGACCGACAGAACTTTTTCGCCCCGGCAGGGAAACCTGCCGGGGCGATTGACGTAAGACGGACCGGGACGCTCAAAAGGAGCGCGGAGAGTGCGGGAGCTTGCGGGGGCCGTGCTATGTTGCCGCGGGAGCGGGACAGGGTGAGGGGAAAGCCCTGTGCGGAGAGATATTGCGAAAAAGCCTTGCCCGGTTACGAGGCGGCGAGACGGAACGCCTCGCGGACGGTGCGCACGGGGAGAAGGGTGACCCCGTCCGGGAATTTCAGGGAGCGGGCGTTGTGGGCGGGCAGCAGGATGCGGGAGAAGCCGAGGCGGGAGGCCTCGGCGACGCGGAGCTGCGCCCCCGCGACCGCGCGCACCTCCCCGGAGAGACCCACTTCTCCGAACGCGATGAGGTCGTGCGGCAGAGGGGTGTCTTTCAGCCCGGAGATGAGCGAGAGCGCGACGGCGAGGTCCGCCGCCGGTTCCTCGAGCTTCAGCCCGCCCACCACGTTGAGGTAGACGTCCAGCGCGGAAAAGACATAGCCCGCCCGCTTTTCGAGGACGGCGAGCAGGAGATTGAGACGGTTGAGGTCAAACCCCGTGGACATCCGCCGGGGGTTGCCGAAGCCGGTGGGGGTGACCAGGCCCTGAACCTCCGAGAGCAGCGCGCGCGAGCCCTCCAGCGCACAGGCGACGCAGGTTCCGCTCACCTCCCGCAGCCGCCCGGAGAGCAGCATCTGGGAGGGGTTCGGCACCGGCTGAAGGCCCGTATCCGCCATCTCGAAGACGCCGATCTCCTGCACCGAGCCGTAGCGGTTCTTCACGCAGCGCAGCAGACGGTAGGCCCCGTGGCGGTCCCCCTCGAACGAGAGCACGCAGTCGACGATATGCTCCATCACCTTCGGCCCGGCGATGGCGCCGTCTTTGTTCACATGGCCCACCAAAAACGCCGGGATCTCCAGCGCCTTGACGCACCGCATGATCGCCGCCGTCCCCTCGCGCACCTGAGTGACGCTGCCCGCCCCCGAGGGGATGGTGGAGAGGGTCATGGTCTGGATGGAATCGATGACGAGAAAATCGGGGCGCACCGATTCCACGGTGGCGAGGACGGTATCGAGGTCGTTTTCGCAGAGGAGGGAGAGGCGCTCGGTGTGCATCCCGAGGCGGGAGGCGCGCAGGGCGATTTGCCGCGCCGACTCCTCCCCCGAGACGTACAGAATATCGCCGTCCAGATGCGCGCACACCTGCAGAAGAAGGGTACTCTTGCCGATGCCCGGATCCCCGCCGAGCAGCATCAGCGCGCCGGGCACGATGCCGCCGCCGAGCACGCGGTCGAGCTCGGGAATCCCCGTGGGGATTCGCGTCTGCTCGGGGGCGGAACCGATCTGCGAGAGCTTCAGGGGGACGGCGGGGGCGCCGCCCTCCCGCTTTGCCGACGGGCGGGGCGCCGCCGCTTCTTCCATGGTGTTCCACTCCCCGCAGGAGGGGCACTGTCCGCTCCATCTCGCCGCCTCGAACCCGCAGGCGGCGCAGATATACCGTGTCTTCGCCTTCGCCATCTCAAAACCCCTCCTCTACCCTTTCAGTCTACCATACCGCGCGGCTCTTGACAAGTCGTCTTTGACAAGCGCAAGAGAAAGGTGTATACTATACTTGGGTGAAAGTGCACTTCATGCGCAAAGGCGGCGCTGTCTTGTGCCGCTCGGCCTTTTCAGGGAGGGAAGAACATGACCCGTTTTAGCGTCAGAAAGCCGTTTACGGTGCTGGTCGCCGTGGTGATTGTGGTGGTGCTGGGGTTTGTCTCGTATTCACACATGACTCCGGATCTGCTGCCGAGCATCAACCTGCCGTATGTGATGGTGACGACCGCCTACCCCGGGGCGACGCCGGAGAAGGTGGAGAGTACCGTCACCAAGCCGCTGGAGCAGGCGATGGCGACGCTGGAACATATCGAGTCGATCACCTCCACCTCCGCCGCCAACTACTCAAATCTGGTGCTGGAATTTACGGAGGATGCGAATTTAGACAGTATCGAAGTGGATATTTTGCAAAATGTCCAGCGGGTGAGCGGGAGCTGGGACGAGGGCGTCGGCACCCCGAGCATTCTGAAAATCAACCCGGATATGCTGCCGGTGATGGTGGCGTCGGTGGACCGCGAGGGCATGGACACCGCTCAGCTCTCCGCGTTTGTGGAGGAGACGGTGCTGCCGAAGCTGGAGGGTGTTTCGGGGGTGGCGTCCGTCACGTCGAGCGGACTGGTCACCGAGCAGATCTCGGTGACGCTGGATCAAGAGAAAATCGAGGCGCTCAACGCCTCTCTGCGGGAAAAGATTGACCGGCAGATTGAGGAATCCGGGAGCGAACTCGACGAGGCGCAGGAGCAAATCGACCAGGGCGAGCAGGAGCTGCAGGACGGCAAGGACCAGCTCGACGCCGGAAAAGACGAACTGCTGCAGCAGACGGGCGACGCCGGCGCGCAGCTGGACGAAAAGGCGGAGGAGCTGCGCGAGACCAAGTTACAGCTGCGCCTTCAGATCGCCGATTTGCAGGCGCAGCTCGCCGATTTGCAGAGCCGGGGAGAACAGCTCGGCCAGACGGCTTCGCAGCTTTCGGAGCTGAACGCGCAAATCGCGTCGCTTCAGGAGGAGGTGCAGACGCTCGGCGGGATGGCCTCGCGGCTGCAGGCGCTCGGCGAGCTTCAGGCGCAAATCGAGGCGGAAATCGCCGCCATCGAGGCGGACGAGACGCTCACCCAGGCGCAAAAGCTGGAGGCGATTGCCGGTATCCGGGAGCGGGAAGAGGTGGTCGCGGCGCAGGGCGAAATCGCCGAGATCACGGCGCAGCTCGCCGCGCGGAATCTCACCCCGGAGACGCTCGCCGCGGCGATAGAACAGCAGACGTCGGCGCTCACCGCCGCCTCCGCCGCGAAGGCGCAGTTTACCGCGCAACTCGAGGGCATGGGAATTGAGGAGAGCGCGCTGGACGAAGCCGCGCGGGAGCTGGAAGCGGGCAAAGCGCAGCTCTCGCAGGGGATAGAAACCCTGCAGCAGACGCTATCCGAGCTGGACGCCGGGAGCGCGGAGATTGCGAAGGCGAGAGCGGAGCTCGAAAAACAGAGGGCGCAGGGGATACTGACGCTCTCGGAGACCACCGCGAAGCTGCTCGACAGCGAGGCACAGCTGAACGCCGGCAAGGCGCAGCTGGAAGAGGGAATGCAGGCGTTGGAAGACGGCCGGCAGTCGGCCTACGACGCCGCGAACGTCGCCGAGATCCTCACTCCGGAGACGGTGGTCTCTCTGCTCACGGCGCAGAATTTCGATATGCCCGCGGGGTATGCCGAGGAGGACGACACCCGCGTGCTGGTCAGCGTCGGGGACGGCATCGAGAGCGAGGAGCAGCTGAGAGGGACGGTACTGCTCGATCTCGGAATCGACGGGGTGGAGCCGATCCGCCTCTCGGATGTCGCCGAAGTCGAGAAAACCGACGACGCCGACGAGGTGTACGCCCGCATCAACGGCGCGCCGGGGGTGCTGCTCTCCTTCCAAAAGCAGTCCACCAGCGCGACGGCGGAGGTCTCGCGGAATCTCGCCGAGCGCTTTGAGTCGCTCTCGGCGGATTTTGAGGGGCTGCACTTCAACACGCTGATGGATCAGGGAGATTATATCTATCTGATCATGAACTCCATTATGAAGAACATGATGTTCAGCGCCCTCTTCTCGGTGCTGGTGCTGGTCCTCTTCCTGAAAGACTGGAGACCCACCCTGATGACGCTGTGCAGCATCCCCCTGAGCGTGCTGTTCGCGATTGTGCTGATGTATTTTTCCGGGGTCACCCTGAACGTCATCTCGCTCTCCGCGCTCACCGTCTCGATCGGGATGCTGGTGGACAACTCGGTGGTGGTGATCGAGAATATCTACCGCCTGCGGCATAAGGGACTCTCCCCCGTGAAGGCGGCGGTGAGCGGCGCCATGCAGGTAGCGGGCGCGGTGGCGGCGTCCACCTTCACCACGGTGTGCGTGTTCCTGCCCATCGTTTTCGTGGAGGGGCTCACCCGTCAGCTTTTCACCGATATGGCGCTCACGCTGGGGTATGCGCTGGTCGCGAGCCTCATTGTCTCGCTGACTCTGGTGCCCGCCATGTCTTCGCGGCTGCTGGGAACCGTCAAGGAACACTCGCACAAATGGTTCGACGGTATGCTCACGCTCTACCGCCGTTCGCTCGGCTGGACGCTGCGGCACAAGGCGGCGGTGCTGGTTTTCGCCGTCCTGCTGCTGGTGGGGAGCACCTTTTTCGCACTGTCGCGCGGGTTCTCCTATATGCCGGAGATGAGCACCAGTCAGGTGACCGTCTCGGTGCAGGCGCCGCGCGGCACCTCGGAAAAGGAAACGATGGCGCTCACCGACGAGGTGTGCGCGAAAGTGCAGGACATCCCCGGCGTGCAGACGGTGGGCGCGATGCTCAGCGACGAAACTTCATCCATCCTCTATATGATGCTGGAGGACGGCGCGGACAGCAAGGCGGTGGCGAACGAGGTGTCGTCCCGCTGCGAAGGGCTTGACGCCGAGGTGACGGCGAGCGGAACCGCGTTCTCGTCCGATTTGCTCGGCGGGGAAGGAGTGCAAATCCACCTTTACGGAGACGATTTGCAGAATTTGCAGGAGGCGGCGAACCGTGTCGCCGAGAAGCTCGCCGAGGTGGAGGGCGCCGAAGAGGTGGACAACGGGATAGAAGAAACCGATAAAGAGCTGCATTTCACCGTAGACAGGGAAAAGGCCGCCAAGGCCGGGCTGACGACGGCGCAGGTCACCTCCGAGATCGCGAAAATCCTCACGGGGGACCTCGACGCGGGAAGCCTTTCCGGGGCGGGTGACGGCCTGGATATTTCGGTGAAGAGCGACACCCCCTCTCCGCAGGAGCTGCGCGACTGTACCTTTACGGTGACCGACCGTGCCGGGGAGCGAAAAACCGTGAAACTCTCGGACGTCGCCACGGTGCAGGAGCGCGAGACGCTGCCGTCGATCACACGCATCGACCAGAGGCGCACCCTCACCGTGAGCGCGGAAGTCGCACAGGGACACAACGTCACGCTGGTCACCTCCGCCGCACAGAGAGCGCTGCGCGATTTTCCGCTGCCGGACGGGGTGAGCATGGAGTTTGCCGGGGAGAACGAGACGATCATGGAATCGGTGGAGCAGCTTTTGCAGATGCTGGTTTTGGGCATTCTGCTCGTCTATTTGGTGATGGTCGCACAGTTCCAGTCGCTCAAGTCGCCGTTTATCGTGATGTTCACCATCCCTCTGGCGTTTACGGGCGGATTCCTGGGGCTGCTTCTCACCGGACAGGACGTGAGCATCATCTCGCTCATCGGGTTTGTGATGCTGTGCGGGATCGTGGTCAACAACGGCATGGTGCTGGTGGATTACGTCAACCGGCTGCGACTGGACGGCATGGAGAAACGGGAGGCGCT
>CAZGXK010000032.1:7034-13717 GCA_964529775.1 uncultured Eubacteriales bacterium | reverse complement strand
GATGCTGGCGCTGTACAACGCCACCTCCTTGTTGTTGGCGAGCCTGCATATCTTCAGCAGTACGATGCCCCAGTTTCAGCAGCACAGTATGTATGTGGAGAAAATGCGGCATTTTCTCGATACCGAAAACGAACTGAAGGATACCGGCACCATTCCCCCTCCCCGGGGAGGGGAGATCGTGTTATCTCATGTGAATTTCACCTATCCGGGAACCGACCACCGGGTGCTCTCGGATATCAGCCTGACCGTTCCGAGAGGCTCCAAAGTGGCGCTGGTGGGTCAAAACGGCGCGGGAAAATCCACGTTGGTGAAACTGATTATGCGGCTCTATGACCCGACGGACGGGGTGATCACCTACGGAGGCAGGAAGTTGCCGGAATATTCCTTAAAACCCTACCGCGCCCGGATTGCCGCCCTGTTTCAGGATCATCAGATCGTGGCTGGGACGGTGGCCGAGAATATCACTATGAGCCCCGACCCTCCAGACGACGCGAGGATGCGCGAAGCGATACGCGGGGCGTCTTTGGAGGAGCGTATCGCCGAGCTCCCCAAGGGGACACAGACGCCTCTGACGCGGGAATTTGAAGAGGACGGCGTGGAATTTTCCGGTGGCGAGACGCAAAAGGTCGCGATCGCAAGAGTTCTTTACAGCGATGCGGATATCCTGATTCTGGACGAGCCCTCCGCCGCTTTGGATCCGCTCTCGGAATACCGGTTCAATCAAACCGTCTCGGAGCTCTCTCAAGAAAAGACGGTGATTTTCATCTCACACCGCCTCTCCACCACCCGCCTTGCGGACCGCATTGTCCTGTTGGACGAGGGCAGGATCGTCGAGGAGGGAACCCACGACCAACTGATGGCGAAGGGCGGCGCTTACGCGCATATGTTCCTCCTGCAGGCGGAAAGTTACCGGTAAAGCAAAGGGGCGCACCGATGAAGGCATATGTCGGGCACGCCCCTTGGGCTTTACAAAAAATTTGAACGGCGGTTAAATTTTGTTCATACAAGACGGGAAGATTGTGCTACAATAGAAAACAGGAAGTGACAAAGGAGCGAGTGAGTATGGCGGTGTCCAAGATCATGATTGTGGATGACGACAGCAACATCTGTGAGCTTTTGCGGCTGTATCTGGAAAAAGAAGGTTTTTCCGTCGCCATAGCGGAAAACGGATCCCGTGCTCTGGATATGTTTGATGCCGAGAAGCCGGATTTGATGCTGCTGGACGTGATGATGCCGGAGCTGGACGGCTGGCAGGTTTGCAGGGAAATCCGGAAAAAGAGCGACTGCCCGATTATCATGCTCACCGCGAAGGGCGAGGTCTTCGACAAAGTGCTGGGTCTGGAGCTCGGGGCGGACGATTACGTCGTCAAGCCGTTCGAGGCCAAAGAGGTGATCGCCCGCGTGAAGGCGGTACTCCGCCGCGCCAATCAGTCGGAGCGCCGGGATGTGAAAGAGGTGTCTTACGACAATCTCTACATCAATATGGAAACCTATGAGCTGCGGGTACGCGGCAAGCAGGTCAGCGCTCCACCGAAGGAGATGGAGCTGATATATCACCTCGCGAGTAATCCCAACCGGGTGTTCACCCGTGATCAACTTCTGGACGAGGTGTGGGGTTTTGAGTATTACGGGGACAGCCGCACGGTGGATGTCCATGTCAAGCGCCTGCGCGAGAAATTGGACGGGGTATCGGATCAGTGGTCGCTCAAAACAGTTTGGGGCGTGGGATATAAATTTGAAGTGAAGGAACCGCCCAATGTTTAAGAGCGTGTTTTCCAAGTATTTCGTCGTCACCGCGTCGCTGCTTCTGGTGGCGGTGGTGGTGATGGGCGGGGCACAGGTGCTGTTTGTGAACAACTACTGGCTCGGGGATAAACGGGAGCAGCTCACCGAAAACGCCTCGCTGATCGCCGAACACACGGCGACCGTCACGGTACAGGACAGCGCGGACCCCTCCGCCTATTATCTCTCCGTCTCCACGATACGACCGATTGTCAATCTGGTGTCCAATTCCCTCGATGCCGCCATCCTGGTGGTGGATCCGCAAGGTCATGTGCTGGTGACATCGGAGCGGGCGGAGATTCACGCGGATGTTCTCAGCGAGGAGACCATCTCGCGCATAGGCGAGACGTATTATGCGGTGAGCGATATGGACGGCCTGTTCGCCGCTCCGTATTACACGGCGGCCACCGCTATCGAGATGCCGGGCAGCGTCACCGTCGGGTATGTGATTGTCGCGATGCCGGCGGACGAACTGGTGCAGTACAGCCGCGAATCTTTCCGCACTTATCTTCTGGTGGTGGTCGCGCTGCTGCTGCTGTTTTCCGGTATCATCTATCTGGTCACCTACCGCATGGTCAAACCACTCAGGGAGATGTCTGCGGCGGCCAAGCGGTTTGCGGAGGGGGATTTCAGCAGCCGTATCCGGGTGAAGGGCAAGGACGAGGTGGCCCAGCTCGCTCAGGCGTTCAACGCGATGGCGGTCTCCCTTTCCTCCACCGAAAACATGTCCCGCAGTTTTGTGGCCAATGTCTCCCATGAACTCAAGACTCCGATGACCACTATCGGCGGGTTTGTGGACGGAATTTTAGATGGCACCATCCCCCGGGAGAAACAGGATCATTATCTGAAAATCGTGTCCGACGAGGTCAAGCGTCTCTCCCGCCTCGTGAAATCGATGCTGGATCTCTCCCGTATAGACGATGGGTCGCTGCGCATCAACCCCGTCCCCTTTGATTTGACCGATGTCACTTGCAGGGCGCTGCTCTCCTTTGAGCAGCGCATCGAGCAAAAGCGCGTGAATGTGGAAGGGCTCGCGGAGTGCGGCAGAGTGATGGTGACGGCGGATTACGATTTGATCGGGCAGGTGGTGTACAACCTGCTGGACAACGCCGTGAAGTTTGTCAACGAGGGCGGCACCATCACCATACACATCACGCAGAGCGACGGAAGAGTGACCTGCGCGGTGCGCAACACGGGAGAAGGACTTTCTCCCGACGAGACACCTCGGGTGTTTGAACGCTTTTACAAGACCGACCGATCCCGAAGCCGGGATAAAAACGGCGTGGGACTGGGACTGTATATCGTGAAAACCGTTATCAATCTGCACAAGGGCGAGATCACCGTGCGCTCGGTGCAGGGAGAATATTGCGAATTCGTCTTTTGGCTGCCGGACAGCGTTTCTGTCCACGACGACGGAGGTCACGGCGACCGGCGGTCGACCAGGCGTTCCGCATCTGATTCCACTTCTGAAAGGCAGTGAGCAGTATGTCCGAGATGTTCCAAGATCAAGACGGCCGCGTCCCCGAACAGGACGATCAGACCGACCATCCGGTGCCTGCGGATTCCCCGGTTTCGCCGCAGCCTCCGGCGCCCGAACCGCCGGTTTCTTCGGAACCGGCTCCGTCCGAACCGCCTCCGGTACCCCCGCAACAGCCACCGCAATCTCCGGTGCAGCCTCCGCAGCCGCAGACGCCGCCTTCGCAGCAGCCGGGGTATGGTTACGGCGGATACGGCTACAGCGGGTATTACCATTCGCCCGGGCAGGGCGGCTATCAGCCGAGTCCGCCTTCGCAACCGCCGAAAAAGAAGAAGAAAACCAGCCCCGTGACCGTGGTTATCGCGGTGCTTGCCGTGTTGTGCTGTGTGTCGCTGATTGTCACCTGTGTTCTCGCGGCGCGTCTGTTTTCCACTTCCGGCAAGGATGTCGGACCGAACGACGATTCGAGCGAACCCACTCAACAGTATGAGCCGGCCAATCCTACCCGCGAGCCGAACGAGAACGGCCCGTCGCTGGAAATCAACGGCGATGAGGTGGACGACGGAGGACTGACCACGCGCGAGATCGTCGCGAACAATCTCGATTCCACCGTGGTGCTCACCACCTACAGCCGCCAGCAGATGAACTTTTACGGCTTTGGCTTTGGTGGCGACACGGGAGAGGACAGCCTCGTCAAATCGAGTGAATCGTCCGGCATTGTGCTCTCGGAGGACGGATATATCATCACCAACAGTCACTGTGTCTTTGACGAAGACAGCCAGTTGGAGTACGCCCGCATCGATGTGACCATGTACGATGGTACCGTGTACGAGAACGCGGAGATTGTCGGCTACGATACCACCACCGATCTCGCGGTGATCCGGGTCAACGCAGACGATCTGCAGCCGGCGGTGTTCGGCGATTCTTCGGCGGTCGCGCTCGGGGATCGCGTGGTCACTTTGGGCAATTCCGGCGGTCTGCACTGGTCCGCGTCCCAGGGTATTCTCTCGGGACAGGCGCGGGATGTGTACGAGGATACCGGCTACGCCATCAAATGTCTGCAGGTGGACGCGGTGATCAACCCCGGTTCTTCCGGCGGGCCTCTGCTCAACATTCAGGGTCAGGTCATCGGTATCAACTCGGCGAAAATCGTTATCCAGGGCTATGAGGGCCTGGGGTTTTCCATCCCGATCAACGAGGCCAAGGCGGTGATCGACGATCTGGTGAAGTACGGCTATGTGACCGGCAGAGTGTCGCTGGGCATCACCGGACGTACGGTCACCTCCATCGGGTACGAGGGATTTATGATTCAGACCATCAGCAGCGATTCCTGCTTAGTGGGTACCGAGGCGCAAAAAGGCGACATCATCACCCATGTGGACGGGGTGCGCGTCAACGATTACGCCGAGATGCGCTCCGAATTGACCAGCCTTAAGGTGGGCGACACCGTGACGCTGACTCTTCTGCGCATCGACAACCGAACCAATACCACCGAAACCCTTGAGGTGACGGTGCAGCTCGGCGAGAGCAACGGCTGAGTTTCGCCAGCCAACAAACCCCGTTCGGAAGAAATTCCGGGCGGGGTTTGTTGTGCCTTCGGCAAAGCGTTCGTCTTTCTCAGACCCTTGAGCGCGGTCGCCGCGGGTTACAATATTGTAATAAACAACAATAAGGCAAAAAAATTGGTAATTGACCGTGAATGTCAAGGGAATTATACTCTTTGTATATTCTTATGGAGCTCAGATCTTTCAGAAACGCGAAAAACAGGTAAAATTTGAGTTTTTTTCAGGGCGGTGAACCGCTTCGGCAAGGCGCAAAACGCCTAATTTTGTGCGGTTGCACAAAACAGGGTGTGGGTATGGAAGTCTATCATACATTTTCCATAAATGGAAAATATTGGAAGTACATAGGGAATAATAGACAATCTAAAAATAAAACGCATGGGTTTTTAGTCTAATCTGTATAAATACCTGTTGGAAAACCCGGTGAAAACCTTGGTAAATCTCGGATACGCGGGAAAAGAGTTTTGGGGCGAAAATCGCGGATAACACGTCATTTCTTGTAATATATGCACAAAACTCACAGAGAAATCCTGTTTGACATTTTCGGGAACTCCGTGTATAATACAAACGACGATTTGAGAAACAACTTATTTGACAAGGAGTGCCATGATTCGTCTAAATTTAACAGATAGTAATAGACGAATTTTTAGGACAATACCGTGTCGCAACGGCAAGGCGGTTTTCGAAAGTTATTGAGCCGAAAAGGGAAAATACGAGGGAGTTAAGAAGTGCGCCTCTGTTTTCCGAGAACTGACGGCGCGATAGATGCGACAATCGGCGAAGGTGAGTGCGAGCGGTGTTGCCTCATAAAAAGGGGACACATTCCGAAAACATCATCCCCGCCCGGCGCGGCCGGGTCATATGGCATAGGGGCCGTCCAAATCACATCGTTTTCCACGGAATGAAACGGGGCGGTGCCGAGCGGCCGGAAAGGGTTCCGGTCGCGGGCAGGGCTCTTTTTCCTCCGCCGTTGACACCGCACACGAGAGAATTTTTTGTGAGGGAAACGCGGAGCCTTGCTCAAAGGGAAGGGAGATTGGATGAAAAAATTTCAGAAGATCGTACGCAAGGCGTTGTGCGCGGTGCGCGGGCGCGCCATGGCGGGATCGGCTCTCCTGATGGCGGCGGCGCTGATATTCGGGTACGCGACCTTGAATATGCGCACGGTCAGTGTCACCGATGGCGACAGGGAGCAGCGCATCGTGAGTTCTTCCACCGATTCCGGGGCGATATTGAGGGCGGCCGGTCTGGAACTGGACGAGGCGGACACGGTCACGGTGGACTGGCAGTTTGCCAGAGCGGAGATCAATGTGACCCGCGCTTTTGAGGTGACCCTATCGGTGGATGGAGTTTCCCGCATGATCAGCATGACGGAGGGTACGGTGGCGGATGCCCTGTTGAAAGCGGACATCACGCTGGGGGAGGATGATGAGATCAGCCTCCCGCCGGAAACCGAACTGACCGAGGCGACCGACATCGCGGTGCACCGGGTGCGGTATGAGGAGAGGCAGGAGATAGCCGAGATCCCGTACAGCACCAGAAACCAGGAGACCAGCGAGCTGGACAAGGGCGTTGTGCAGCAGCTCGTTGCCGGAGAGAACGGCGAGAAAACCTTGGTTTACCGCGATAAGCTGGTTGACGGCGAAGTCGCCGAGAGCGAATTGCTGAGTGAATCCATCACTAAGGAACCGGTGGACGAGGTGATCGCGGTGGGCATTTATGTGGCCCCGACCACGACGGCTCCCGTGCCTCAGCCGGATGTCACCTCTCCGCCGGAAAACCTCGGTGGCGCCACTCCGGAATTCAGTTATTCCGCCGTCTACCGCGGATCCGGCACGGCGTACACCTGCGCTAACGACCCG
>CAZGXK010000032.1:0-7024 GCA_964529775.1 uncultured Eubacteriales bacterium | reverse complement strand
GGGAGACCACATCACCGCGTCCGGTATGGTGGCGCAGCGCGGTGTGGTGGCGGTCGACCCGCGGGTCATCCCCTATGGAACCCGCCTGTACATCGCGGTGGAAGACGGGAGCTACCCCGATTACGGTTATTGTGTGGCGGGAGATACCGGTGGGTTTGTGTATAACGGCACCAATACCATTGCCGACCTGTATTACGACACTTTGGAAGAGTGTATTCAATTCGGGCGGCGCAATATTATCGTGTATGTACTGGACTGATGGACTTCATATACATGAAGCGGTCACGGGGAATGTTCCCCGTGACCGCTTTTTAAGTTTGTCGGCACATGATGAGGGAGCGGCATGAAAAGCCGCCGTATGACGGGCGGCGCTGCGGCGTCCATGGCTTTTACTCGGTCCGAATGTTTTCCTGTGCTTCTTCCGAGTGAAAATACGCCCACACCGTGTGAGCGGCGGGTTTGGTCATGCCGCTGCACAGCAACAGTTCCTCTTCGCTCGCGCGGCTGATTGCCTTCACCGAACCGAACTGCCGCAGCAGCGTTTTGGCGCGGGTTGGCCCGATGCCCGGAATGGAGAGAAGGGTGGTGGAAAGGGTTTTAGAGCGGGTTTGACGGTGATAGCCGACGGCAAAACGGTGCACTTCCTCTTGAATGGACGAGACCAGCGAGTAGGCCGCCCGGTGCAGCTGGACCGAGATTTCCCTGTTGTCCGTCGCCACGGCGCGGGTGCGGTGACGGCCGTCCTTGACCAGTCCAAAAAGAGGTACCTTTATCCCCATGCGGGAGAGTGCCTGTTCGCCCGCCGACACCTGAGCCTGACCGCCGTCGAGCAGAATGAGATCCGGCAGGATGCCGAATCCCTCTTCGCCCTCGTGGGCGCGGTACTCGGCAAACCGGCGGGTGAGCACCTCTTCCATCGCGGCGGGGTCGTCTCCTCCCGCCGCTTCTTTGACGGCAAACCGGCGGTAATCGCTTTTTTGCGGGCGTCCTCTCACATACACCACCATCCCGGCGACGGCGTTCTGGCCCGCCGTGTGGGAGATGTCGTAGCTCTCGATGCGCAGGGGAGGGGAGGGCAGCCCCAGCAGCGTGGCAAGCTCGTCGAGTGCCGCCGTCTCCCTGCCGCCCATGCCGAGGCGGTTGGCCAGATACTGCGCCGCATTGTCGCGGCACATCGCCGCAAGCTGGGCCTGCTCCCCTTTTTGCGGGCAGAGGATGCGCACCCGTCTTCCGGCGCGAGCGCTTAGATAGCGTTCAAGCAATTCTCTATCCTGTGGCAGCCCGTCCACCGTTACCCGGGGAGGGGCCTTGCGGTCGGCGTAAAACCGGCGGATAAATTCCCCGCGGTCGGCGCTTTCCTCGTCTAGTTCTTCGGTGATGAATTGCTCGCGGTCGGTGAGCGTCCCGCCGGTGACATGAAACACCTCAAAACAGGAGTATCCCCCACTGCGCACCATCGCGATGACATCCTGCTCTTTGATTCGGGACATCACCACTTTCTGTTTGCCGTCCATGCGTCTGATCGCCGTGATGCGGTCGCGCAGCACGGCGGCGCGCTCAAATTCCAGCGCGTCGGCCGCCTGCTCCATCTGTCGGGTCAGTTTTTCCAGCACCGGCGCGCTGCCGCTCTTGATGAGTTCCAGCGCTCCCGCCACCCGCTCGGCGTATTCCGCCTCGCTCACCTTTCCGGTGCACGGGGCGCAGCACTGCCCGAGATGGTGGTTCAGGCAGGGGCGTTCGGTGCGCGGGGGGCGCTGTCCCGCCTGAAGCGTGCGGGTACAGGTGGAGAGCCCGAACGCCTTATTCGCCTCGTCCACCGCCTGTTGGATGCCGTAGGAGCTCATGTAGGGGCCGATGTCCCGACCGCCGTCGGTGCTTTTTTGCTTGCTGACCGAGATGCGGGAAAACGGGGGAGGACTGACATGAATGTAGTGGTAGCCCTTGTCGTCTTTGAGCAGAATGTTGTATTTAGGGGAGTACTGCTTGATCAGCGAGCACTCGAGCACCAACGCCTCGAATTCGCTGCTCGCGACGATGGTTTCGAACCGGTCCACGTGTTCCACCATCCGGCGCACTTTCTCGGAATGACCCGTCTGAGAGCCGAAATACTGGCTGACGCGGTTCTTGAGCGCCTTCGCCTTGCCGACATAGATCACCTTGCCGTTCTTGTCCCGCATGAGGTACACCCCGGGTGAGAGCGGCAGGGCCATCGCCTGCTTGCGGAGTAGCACGATTTTTTCGCTCGGCATACCTATCCCCCCTGTTCCGGTTCAGTATACCATATTCGTCCGGAGGGGGCAAGTTCCCCTTGCATTTTGGGGAGCGATGTGCTATCATCGTATTTGCCACAGGGCAGTAGAGCGTTTATCCGCTATGCACTTTGGCAAGAACCGGGGGCATTGTGAATATGTTGGCAGCACGTATTATCGCAGTGGTCATCTTTGTGGGGATGTTCCTGCTGATTATATCCGATAAAATCGAACGTCATATCGTCACTCTCGTCAGCGCGGCGCTGACCCTGGTGGTGGTGTTCGGGCTGTGTATGCACAGCTTCACCGCTATCGACCAGACGATAAACCTGCGCTCGATTTTCACGCTCGGCTTTTGGTACCATATCGGTGAGAGTGCGGAGACGACCGCCGGCATCAACTGGGAGACGATCCTCTTCATCGCCGGCATGATGGTGATGGTGGAGGGCATGGCGCGCGTGGGCTTTTTTCGCTGGCTGTGTATGCTCATCGCCAAGGTCGTGCGGTATCGTACCGTCCCTCTGTTTTTCACGTTTATGGTGATGTCCGCTTTGCTCGCGATGTTTATCGACAGCATCACGGTGATCCTCTTCCTGGCGGCGGTCACGGTGGAACTCGCCCATCTTTTGAAATTCGACCCGGTGCCGATGATCCTTTCCGAGATTTTCTGCGCGAATCTTGGCGGTTCCGCCACCATGTGCGGCGACCCGCCCAACATCATTATCGGAACTTCCTTAAATCTTTCTTTTTCGGATTTTATCGCGAATACCGGCGTGATGGCGGGGATCTCTCTGATTCTCGTGATGGTCTATTTCTTCTTGGCTTTTCGCAAGGAGCTGAAAGCGGGAGGGGACGCGCAGGTTGATGTTTCCCAGTTGCCTTCCCCCACATCCGCCATCAAGGACAAGGCGGGTTTCGCCGTCTCCACGGTGATTTTTATCCTGGCGGTGGCGCTGCTCGTCACTCACGCGCAGACGGGTCTGTCGGTGGCGTTTATCGGGCTGATCATCGCGGCGCTCTCGCTCGCCACGTCCGGGCGGCACGCATTGGAAGTGCTCAGAAGGGTGGATTACAAAACGCTGCTCTTCTTTATTGGACTGTTTGTGGTGGTGGGCGGTCTCGAACAAACGGGGATATTGGAGCTTGTCGCCGGGTTTATCGAGCGTATCTCCGGCGGAAACGCGATGCTGGTGGTCGCTATCATCATATGGGTTTCGGCGTTTGCGAGTGCATTTGTGGACAACATCCCCTTCTCCGCCACCATGATTCCCGTCATCAGCAACCTCTCCGCCTCTATGGGGGTTAATCTGCAGGTGCTCGCCTGGGGCCTCTCGATGGGCACCGATATCGGCGGCTCCGCAACTCCGATCGGTGCCTCGGCCAACGTGGTGGGTACCTCCGTCGCCGCCAAATCGGGACGCCCCATCAGCTGGGGGAAATACTGTCTCAAGGTGGCACCGGCATCTCTGCTTGTCTTGCTGTTCTGCACGCTGTTCATTTTTGCGCGGTATTTGTGGATATAAATCGACGAGGGAGGTATCCGGATTATGACCGATCAAATGATTATCTCGATCAGCCGGGAATTTGCAAGCGGCGGGCGGGTGATCGCCCAGGCGATCAGCAAGGAGTTTGCCCTTCCGCTGTACGACCGCAATCTGCTTTGGGAGCTGGCCAACGAGCGCAACCTCAATGTGGCGGAACTCACCCGCTACGACGAGGTGCCCAAGAACCGTCTTCTGTCGCGGAGTGTGCGCGGGTATTCCAATTCCCCCGAGGAGAACATCGCGAAACTGCAGTTCGAGTATTTGCGCAAGAAGGCGGCGGAAGGGGAGTCTTTCGTCATTTTGGGGCGGTGCTCCGAGACGGTGCTCAAGGATAACCCCGCGCTTATTTCCATTTTCGTGCTCGCCGATAAAGAGGCGAAGATTGCCCGCGTGATGGAATCCAACCGCCTCTCCTACGAGGAGGCCGAATTGTTCGTGCACCGGCAGAACAAGCAGCGCAAATCCTATCACAATTTCTACTGCACCACCAGCTGGGGAGATTCGCGAGGGTACGACTTATCGGTCAACAGCACCCGTCTCGGCATCGAGCAGACGGCCGCTTTTCTCATCTCGTATATTCGCACCCGCAGAGGATATTGAGGACTTCTTTCCCTTTCTTGTTCTTCTCAGCAAAAGATTTTTGCCCCCCGCCCCGCTTTTTCAGCGGGCGCGGGCTTTTTTCGGCCTTGAAAGATCATTCCGTCGGTTTATTTCCGCCCCGGTCTGTTGACGAATATGACAAAAGGTGTTATACTAAAAGTAAGGATCTTATTTATCTTGGAAAGGGGTTGCTTTTATGAAAAAGTCCGTTATCAAGTTGGTCGCTGTGATCACAGCGGTTGTGTTGCTGCTCTGTGTGGTTCCCTCCGGGCTCATCGGATCGGCCGTTGTCGATGGAGATTACAATTACACGGTTTTGCCGGACGGAACGGTCCGCATCGACCGTTATCTCGGCATCGGCGGCGCGGTGAGTATTCCCTCATCCCTTGGCGGCAAAACGGTGACCGAAATCGGTTCCCGCGCTTTCTTTGAAAACCTCAGGCTCACCTCGGTCACGATTCCGAAAACCGTGACCTCTATCGGAAATTACGCATTTGAGGAGTGTACGGGGCTGCTGTCGCTGGACCTCGGGCAGGGGGTTGTCGATATCGGCATCGGCGCTTTTGAAGAGTGTACCCGCCTGACTTCTCTGGCTATTCCGGACAGCGTGACCTTTATCAGTCAAGAGGCTTTTACGGATTGCCGGAGTATTACCACGCTCTCTTTCGGGAAAAACGTGGCTTTCATCGGGGATGCGGCGTTTGAGAGTTGCACGGGGTTGACTACGCTCACGCTGCCGGAAAGCCTGACCTCTATCGGTATGGACGGTTTTGAGGGCTGCACCGGTCTGGTCTCCGTTACCATCCCGGGCAGTGTGACCACCATCGGCGCCGAGGCTTTCGAGGGTTGCTACAGTTTGTCGTCCGTGAATTTCGGAGAGGGCATTGAGACCATCGGCAATTACGCGTTTCTGAACTGCCCCAGTCTTCTGTCTGTCACTCTGCCGCAAAGTCTTCGGGAATTCCCCTATCACACCTTCGAGGGCGATAGAAAGTCTTACGCTTTTGGTTATCAGGAGTCACGAAACAGATATTCTCCCATCCCCGGATTCACCATCTACGGTTTCACCGGTAGCCTTGCGCAGACATACGCGAACGACAACGGCTTTACCTTTATTCCGGTCGACGGCACCAACCCGACGGTACCCACCGTCCCATCGGAGCCTACGACGACCACGGTCCCCGCGCCGACCACCGCTCCCACCACACCGAGTACTTCGCCTTCTGTGCCGACCGTTCCCACCCAGCCCACCGTGCCGAATCAGCCGGATGAGTATTTGAATAAAACCTGCGATTTAGACAATAACGGCGTCATCGATATCAATGATGCGATGATATTCTATCAGCACATCTCAGGCAATATCTGATGTGACCGAAAAAACGAAAGAACGCAGTGGTTCACAATAGTCGGGGAAGAAAGAATCGGTACAGGTTAAACCGCAGGCCAACGCAGAGCAAAAACAGAAATGTTCGATCACAGGCACAGATTAAGCGTAGAGAGCGAAGGTCGAGCATGTTTTTGGAGTTGTGAGAGGGCAGCTTCATGACCGGAAGACGCGGTACCGAGGCTTGCGAAAATAAACGGCAAAACGGAATATGATGTTGCGATAGTGAACCTGAAACTGGCGGACAGGTCGTGCCTGTCCGCCAGTTTCGGTGCGCATGCAAACAGAAACAAGAAGCTTAGCTGCACCAAATCAGTGTATTCCTTCTGAACTGCTTATTATACGGTGTTGTCTTAGATGCGGAATGCCCACAAGAGGAGTCTTTTTGCCCAACGGCTTGGTGTTCCGCCTGTTTCGGGTTTATGTAATGGCACATTTGATTCGGTTTACAAAACCGAGGGCACAAATATATCTTCCGCACCGTTTGGATAAATACGGTGCGGAAGATATTTCTCTCTTATATGTTGTTTTGTTTTCGGTAATACGGGCTTTGCGGCTAAACCGGTCAACGGGAAAATGAAAAATTATTGGCTGAGCGAAACCGTCTGTGTCAGATAAGTTTCATTGCCGAGTAAGTCGGTAATTTCGATTTCAACGTCTGTTGTCGTATCCTGTAGCTTATATCCAACAGTAAGTTTATATGGCGTTTCGGGCTTTACCTCGTTCAGTTGCTGTTCGGAATCTACATCATCGCTGATAACGGTATTGCTGCATTCTACCCCGTTTTGGAAGGCCGTGTCCTGGCATAAAAAAGTAAACGAATTAGCTTCTTCCGTGTGGTTGATAAATTCATATTCCACCAGCAGTATCGGCTTGTCTTCAAAATCTTTTCCTATTCGGGTGCTGACAACAGAAATCTCAAGATCCTTTTTCTCTGACTCATCATTGGCGGCAATAGTCGATTTTGTTTCGCTCGGGGTATCACCATCCGTATTGCCGCCTGTGGAATCATCGCTGAAGCATCCGGCACAACACAATATCAGCGAGACCGAGAGCAAGAGAACGATCAATTTTTTCATGAGAATCCCTCCATTCAGTATGGGTTGCTATGCGGCGTATTTCGTGCGGATTGCCGCAACGCCCTAAGCCCCATTATATATATATATGGTGTCAAGTGTAAATTGGTGCAAATTTCAAAAATACCGCAAAGAAACCAGATACAAAGCGGGCAAAAATATGCTACGTCC
>CAZGXK010000031.1:5504-14274 GCA_964529775.1 uncultured Eubacteriales bacterium | reverse complement strand
TTCAGCCCGGCGCGGTGGGCTGAGGCCGATTTCGGAGGGCGCGGGAAAGAGAAACGTTGGCGAAAAACGGATATGGGCAGAAAGGCCTTGCCGTTCTGCCCATATCCGTTTGACCTGTTTTCTGGTTTTCCGTCGGGCGGAGTTTTCCCATACCGCGCGACAGGGCGGCACGGGGAGTTTGCGTCGCCGCTCTACTTTGTGAGAGAATCGACCCAGTTCTTCCAAAAACCGGCGTCTTTTATCCCGTGAACCACGGTTCCCTCACGGAGGACGGTCCGGTCGCCCACGCTTTTTTTGAGGTCGGCGACCGTGTTCTCAAATCCGCTGCTGCCGGATGTGGCAAACAGGATGATCTGTTTACCGGAAAAATCATAGCTTTCCAGAAAAGTATTCACGATGGTCGGGGCGGTATACCACCAGATGGGGAACCCCAGATAGAGGATTTCGCGCTCTTTCACGGGGGCATCGCCGTCGGCAAGAGGCGGGCGGGACGATTTGTCTTTCATCTCCACGCTGCTGCGGGAATGCGGGTCCCGCCAGTCGAGATCCGCCGTGGTGTATGGCGTTTGCGGACGGATGGCGTACAGGTCGGCTCCGGCGGCCTGCGCGATCTTTTTCGCGGCATCGGCGGTGATGCCGCCGGCACTGAAATAGGCGACTAACGGTTTGCTCATTTTAAGTCCTCCCTTATTATGGTGTCCGTTGCGCCGCTTTTACGAGGAGAATGCCCTCCCCGCGGCAAAAGATTTCGGACAAAAATTATGATACGCCCAGTGCGCCAAAAAATCAAGGGAGCTTCCGAAAAAATAGAGGGTGCGGATGTCCAAAGGCGTTCGGCGGACGTTTTGCATTTTTTATCGGGATGTGGTACAATGAGAGCGGCAAACGGCGATAAAGCGAGGCGGCGGAGATGGCTTTTTTGGCGGGAGAAGCGGATGTGGCGGTGATCGGCGCGGGCCATGCGGGAATTGAGGCGGCGCTCGCGGCGGCGCGGCTGGGCTGCGAGACGCTGGTCTTCGCCATCCATTTGGACAGTGTGGGTAATATGCCCTGCAATCCCGCCATCGGCGGCACCGCCAAGGGACATCTTGTGCGGGAGATCGACGCGCTGGGCGGGGAGATGGGCAAGGCGGCGGACGAGACCATGCTGCAGTCGCGTATGCTCAACCGCGGCAAGGGCCCTGCGGTACATTCGCTGCGCGCGCAGATCGACCGCCGCGCCTATGCCGAACGCATGAAACTGGCTCTGGAGCGCGAGAAACGTGTGCAGTTGAAGCAGGGGGAGATCGTCTCCGTCGAGAGGGAGGGGGAGAACTGGCTGCTCACCACCCGCCTTGCCGAGCGGTACCGGGTGAAGGCGGCGGTGCTCGCCACCGGAACTTTTCTGCGCGGGAAAATCTATGTGGGGGACATTTCCTATGACGGCGGACCGGACGGGATGTTCCCCGCGTCCGAACTCAGCCGCTCGCTGCTCGCACTGGGTATCTCGTTGCGCCGGTTTAAGACCGGCACACCGCCGCGGGTGCTGCGCTCTTCCGTCGATTTCTCCCGCTTGGAGGAACAGTTCGGGGACGAGCCCGTGACGCCTTTTTCGTTTGAAACTGCGGAGCGGCTTGTCAACACCCGCACCTGCCACATCACCTGGACCACCGGGCAGACCAAGCGGGTGATCCTGCAAAATCTTTACCGCTCTCCTCTGTATGCCGGGGCGATCGAAGGGGTCGGACCCCGCTACTGCCCGAGCATCGAAGATAAAATGGTGCGCTTTGCGGATAAGGAGCGGCATCAGGTGTTTATCGAGCCGTGCGGCGCGCACACCGAGGAGATGTATCTGCAGGGGCTTTCCTCTTCTCTGCCGGTGGATGTGCAGGCGGCGTTTCTGCGCACCATCCCTGGGCTGGAGCGGGCGCGGGTGACCCGCCCCGCCTACGCGATCGAATACGACTGCTGCGATCCTCTGCAGCTGGATACCACGCTGGAATTTCAGGATCTTCCGGGTCTGTTCGGCGCGGGGCAGTTTAACGGCAGTTCCGGCTACGAGGAGGCGGCGGCGCAGGGGATTGTCGCCGGTATCAACGCGGCCGGCCGCGCGCTGGGCCGCAAGCCGCTGATCCTCCCGCGCCAGAGCAGCTATATCGGAACCTTAATCGACGATCTGGTGACCAAGGGCTGCACCGACCCTTACCGAATGATGACCTCCCGCTCGGAGTACCGTCTTCTGCTGCGCCAGGACAACGCGGACGAGCGGCTGACCCCGATAGGACGGGAGATCGGGCTGGTGGACGATGCCCGTTACGCCCATTTTACGGCGCGTCTTGCGCAAAAGCGGGCGGAGATGCGCCGCCTGAGCGAGACGGTGCTGCCGCCGAGCGACGCGCTCAACGCGCTGCTTGTGTCGCGCGGCACCGCGCCCGTGAGCACCGGAGTGAGCCTGACGGAGCTTCTCCGCCGTCCTCAGCTGGATATGGAGGCGCTGGCCGCCGTGGATACCGGGCGGGGGGATTTGGATTCGCTGGTGCGTCAGAAAGCGGAAGTGGAGATCAAATACGAGGGATACATCCGCCGCCAGCGGGCGGCGGTGGACGAGATGATGCGCCTGGAGAACCGGCCGCTGCCGCAAGATACGGATTATCAGGCGATCCCCGGACTGCGCCGGGAGGCGCGCGAAAAACTGGCCGCCGTGCGCCCCGGCACCATCGGTCAGGCGAGTCGCATCAGCGGAGTCAGCCCTGCGGACATCTCGGTGCTCCTCCTCATGGGGAGCGGCAAAGGGGAGAACAGCAGTGATTGATCGCGAGAGACTGCGGGAACTTGCTCGGGAGATCGGCGTTGAGCTGGACGAGCGCGCGCTCGCTTTATTTGAGCGATACGCCTGTCTCCTGAGCGACGCCAATCAGAGCATGAATCTCACCGCCGTCACCGACCCGGCCGGCATCGTGCTGCGCCACTTTGCGGACAGTCTCACTCTTGTGCCGCTTCTCCCCGAGGGGGTGTCGCTCATTGATGTGGGGTGCGGCGCGGGTTTTCCCGGCGTACCCGCCGCGATAGCGAGGGGAGATATCCGACTCACGCTGCTCGATAGTCTTCTCAAGCGGCTGCGCTTCTTGGAAACGGCGTGCGCCGAGCTGGCACCGGGCGCCCGCGCGGTCCATGCGCGGGCGGAGGATGCCGGGAGAGAGCGCGGGCTGAGGGAGAACTATGATGTCGCGGCGGCCCGGGCGGTGGCGCCGCTTCCGGTTTTGTGCGAATACTGCCTGCCGTTTGTGAGGGTCGGGGGGCGGTTCGTGGCGCTCAAGGGTCCTCAGGCGGAGGGGGAAATTCCGGGCGGGCGCGAGGCGGCCGCCGCGCTCGGAGCTTCTCTCGTTGAAGAGCGCACCCTGCGTTTTCCCGCGCACCCGCAGAAGGGGGAGGAGACTCTGTGCCGCAAACTTCTCCTCTTCGAGAAAACCGCGCACACTCCCGCATTGTACCCTCGCTCTCCCGCGCAGATTCGCAGACACCCTCTCGGGAGCGGATGAAAAAAGGCCGCCGCTCCGGACACGGAACCCGGGCGGCGGTCTTTGTGTGCTTAATTCGTGGGAAGCGTGAGAATGTCAGTCAATCTCCACCGATACACGGAGATCCTGACGGGTAGCGGCGGCGCGCATGACGGTGCGGATGGCTTTCGCGATTCGCCCCTGCTTACCGATGACGCGGCCCATGTCTTCCTCCGCCACGTGCAGATGGAAAACGATGGTGCCGTCCTCCGCGGGCTCGTCCTGATCGACAACGACCGACTCGGGATGCTCTACCAGGCCTTGAGCGATGACTTTCAACAGGTCTTTCATAATGACGTTCTTCCTTTCTTTGTGCTGCGCCGCAGGCTTCCCACAACAAATGGGTTCATGCCGGGGATTATTTTCCCGCTTTTTTCAGCAGCGCCTTGACCGTATCGGTGGGTTGGGCACCATGGCTGATCCAGGTTTGTACCTTTTCGGTGTCCACCTTCAGCTCCGCCGGATCGTTGAGGGGGTTGTAATAGCCGACTTCATCGATGAAGCGGCCGTCGCGGGGAGAGCGGGAGTCCGCCACAACGATCCGGTAAAATGGTGCTTTCTTCGCGCCCATACGGTGCAGTCTGATTTTTACTGCCATAATTTCCGGTACCTCCATCTAGTGATTAAGTTGGTGTCCGCTCCCTCCATGTATGGCCTTTCATGAGGGGGAGTGTATCTTCAAGCCGCGCCCGGTGCCTGCTACGCGGGAGACGGCGTGAATTCGGGAAACGGGTTATCTGCCGGGGAACGCGCCGCCCGGTATCGGCGGCATACCTCTCCGCCGCCGGGATTTTTTGCCGCCCTTGCCCCTTTTGAGCTGTTTCATCATTTGCCGCATGGATTCATACTGTTTGAGCAGACGGTTGACGTCTTCCACCCGTGTGCCGGAGCCCGCCGCGATGCGCCTCTTGCGGGAGGGATTGATGATGGCGGGCTTTTGCCGCTCGGCGGGGGTCATCGAGAGGATGATCGCCTCTAGGCGGTCGAACTGACGCTCGTCGATTTCCACATCTTTCAGCCTGCCGCCCACTCCGGGCAGCATCGAGAGCATGGATTTCAAATCCCCCATGCCGCGCACCTGCCGCAGCTGATCGAGCATATCCGAGAGGTCGAAAGTCTCTTCCTGCAGCTTGCGGGCCATTTCCTCGGCCTCGCGCTCGCTGATCTGCCGCTCCGCCTTTTCGATGAGCGACATCACATCCCCCATGCCGAGGATGCGCGACGCCATGCGCTGCGGGTGGAACACCTCGAGATCGTCCAGCTTCTCGCCGGTACCCACAAATTTAATCGGCTTGCCGGTGACCGCTCGCACCGAGAGCGCCGCGCCGCCGCGGGTGTCGCCGTCCAGCTTGGTGAGAATGATGCCCGTCAGCCCCAAAGTCTCGTCGAAGGTTTTCGCGACGTTTACGGCGTCCTGCCCGGTCATCGCATCGACCACGAGAAGGATCTCCTGCGGATGGAGCAGGTCTTTGAGGCGGGTGAGCTCCTCCATCAGCTTTTCGTCGATGTGCAGCCGCCCCGCGGTATCGAGTATCACCACGTCGTTGCCGTAATCCTTCGCGTGGGCGACGGCGGCCTTTGCGATTTCCGCGGGATCGATCGTCCCCCGCTCGAACACGGGGACTCCCGCCTTTTCGCCCACCACCTGAAGCTGAGTGATCGCCGCCGGGCGGTAGACATCGCAGGCGACCAGCAGCGGACGGTGCCCCTTGGCGCGCAGACTCTTGCCGAGCTTGGCGCAGTGGGTGGTTTTGCCGGAGCCCTGAAGCCCGCACATCAGGATCACCGTGGGCGGCCGGCTGCTGATTTCCAGCTTTGCCGCCTCTCCGCCCATCAGCGTCACCAGTTCGTCGTTGACGATCTTGATGACCATCTGAGCGGGGGTGAGACTTTCCATCACCTGCTGCCCCACCGCGCGCTCGGTGACCTTGGCGGTAAACTCCTTGGCGACTTTATAGTTGACGTCCGCTTCCAGAAGCGCCAGGCGCACCTCGCGCATCGCCTCTTTGACGTCGGCCTCGCTCAGTTTTCCCTTGGAACGCAGCCTCTTGAATGCGGCGGAAAGTTTCTCGCTCAGCCCTTCAAACGCCACGGAAACTCACCTCGCTCACTCTTCGAGCAATTCGTTCGCCCGCACCGCGATGTTTGCCGCCAGGGCGTCGATCGCCTCCGGGCTGCCCCCGCGGCCGTTTTCTTCGCGCAGACGCGCCACATCTTCGAGAATCTCCGAAATTGTGCTGCGCACTCCGCGCAGACGGGCGGCCATCCCCAGCCGCTGCTCCATATCGATCATCTGAATCTCCGCGCGCTTGACCGAATCACGCACCCCCTGCCGGGAAATGCCGGCGTTCTGCGCGATCTCGGAGAGGGAGAGATCCTGATTGTAATACTGATCCACCATGTCGCGCTGCTTCTCGGTGAGCATATCGCCGTAAAAATCGATCAGCAGGGCGACCTCCATATTTTTTGCCAGAGTTTGCGCCTCCTTACTCAAAACATCCTGTAAAAGGCCATCCCTTTACACTTAAAAGTATACACCCCGCCCGCCGCTCTGTCAACCGTTTTTCGCCGAAAAAGAAAAATTTTCCGTGAACTTCGGGAAATGGGTGGATTTTTTATCCGGGAGCTGGTATAATAAACAAAACGCTTTTTCGCCAAAGCAGCGCGAAATCTCTTATCTCAATAAAGAACAGGGAGTGAGCCCTTTGAACAAATCCGTCCGAAAGATCGCCGCCGTCCTGTGTGCGATGGCGCTTCTCTGCTGCCCGGCGCTCGCGGCGGCCGTCTCCGCCGCGGGTTCGGCCACCGTCACCGTCGGCACCGTTTCCGCGCACGCCGGGGATACGGTGGAAGTTCCGCTCTCCATCAGCGATGTCACTGCGGTGGGCGGCCTCGGCTTCTATCTGAAATACGATGGAAACGTGCTGGAGTGCACGGGTGCGAGCGCGCAGGGCATACTGAACGCTATGGAGCTGCACACCGCCAACGCCAAGCCTGTGGAACATCCGAACGAGATCTGGGTGACCGGTCTCGCCCTCAACGGCGTGACGGGCGACGGCGTGATCGCCACCATGACGTTCAAGGTCAAGGAGAACGCCCCGCAGGGGGTGTCGGCGATTCAGTTCACCGATAAAACGCAGGAGCTCTACGGCATATCCCCCGACGATGTGTTTTCTCTGACCACCGTCAACGGCGGGGTGCAGGTGGTCTCCGGCGATGCCCCGGCGGACAATCCGCCCATTCCCACCGACGCCCCGTCCGCGACTCAGGCTCCCGTCACCCAGTCGCCCGCATCTCCCACCGAGCCTCCCCGCACTTCGCCGCAGGGAGGCGGTATCGTGGTGACCGACGCGAGCGGTCAGAATGTGACCCGTCCCGACGGCGGCGACGTGACTCTCGCTCCCTCTCAGACTTTGGTGGATTCCAACGGCGCGGTGGAGACCACCCCCGAGGGGGATCAGCTGCTTGTCAACAGCGTCGCGGTCCTGCTCGGCTCCGGGACGGTCCAGCCCGGCGGCACCGTCACGGTGCCCCTCAGCGTCACCGAGGTGAAGCAGCTCGCGGCGCTCAGCGTGCGCATTCGCTACGATACCGAGCACATGAAGTTTATCGGCGGGCAGCTCAAGGGGTTTGTCGCCGAGAACATGGCGATGAAAGACCTCGTCTCCGATACGCAGGAAGTGGGGGATAAAATTTGGATCACCGCCGTCGATTCCGAGGGGGTCAGCGGCGAGGGCGTGATCGCCGAGCTGCAGTTCCAGGTCTATAGCGACACGCCCGCCGGCACCTACACCATCGATTTCGACGAACCGTCCCAGCTTCTTTTGCGCCAGGCGACGGAGATTCCCTCCGAGGATATCGCGGGCGAAATCACGGTGGCGGGGGAGGCCGTCGGCAGCTTTTACCGCGATAAAGGGGGTATGCCCGGCTGGGGAATCGCCCTCATCGCGGTGGGCGCGGTTCTTCTGGTGGCGGTCGTCGTGCTCGTGGTTCTCGGCAGAAAAGGGATTCTCCGCCTGCACAAAGCGCCTTCCCGTGTGCTGCCTCCTCAGAAACGGGCTCCTCAGAAGTCCCCCGCCTATTCCGCCGATATCAGCGGCGAAGACGATGTGCAGCCCCCGCCCGATGAGATCTCCCTCGGCGGAACCGACGGCACCGTGCCGCACGAAGACACCCCCGGCGGCGATGAATCCGATACCGTCGGCTGAGACGGTATCCTCCTCTTGAATCCGGATGGGCTGTTCTCGCGCAAGGACGGGCACATTTTTTCAGACCATACGGGATTTGCGGCGTGACCGTCGCGGAGGCATCCCGATTTTGCTTCCGGTAAGGGAGAATGAATTTGCGCTTATAGTTTCGCTAAAATGCGGTATGATCGTAAATCTATGGAAATTTGGGAAGGAGAGATGTATAATCCGTGTTGTGTGGGAGTTTATCCGTAAGTGTTCGTTATTTTTGAGAGGGAAAGGGGAAGAAGCTATGAAGAAAAGATGTGTCAGCGTGCTTCTGGCGGTGGCGCTGCTGTTGTCTGTATCCGGCGCGGCGCTGGGTGCGTTCGCCGCCGATGCCGATAATGGTCAGGTGACGATTCAGCCCGAGGGAGGTTTGGCTGTGTCCATCGGCGCCGGCGAATCGAAGACCGTCGCCCTCGAACTGACCGGTGCTTCCGAAGGAGGGAGTGTCGACAGCGCCGCTTTTCAGATGCACCTGCATTTGCCCGAGGGTGTGACGGCGACAAAAGGAGTTGCGCAGGGCTTTCTTACCGAGATGGATTATGATACGGTGAATCTCGCACCGAACGGTAAGACCGATGAAGTGTGGGTCACCTGCATGAATCTCGACAATGTGACGGTCAACGAGCAGAACAAGCGCTTCGCGGTGATCACCCTCTCCTCCGAGAAAGGCGTCACCGATGCTCTCCTCACTATTACCCATGCGAAGATCTGCCGGGTGACCGGTGAGGCACCCAATGTTCAGGTGGAGACTGTTCCCGGCACCATCACGATTGTGGACCAGGAGCCCGGTGGCGAACCCATCCCGGAACCGCAGTTTTTGCTGGGTGACGTCAATGAAGATGGGGACATAAACGGTAGAGATGTTGTCTTTTTAGCGCAATCTATTGCTGGAACGCGGGTCTTGAGTGATTCTCAAAAGATAAATGCTAACGTGAATGGCAAGGATTCAGAAATTAATGGTCGTGATGTCGTTTTGTTAAGCCAAAAGATTGCTGGTAC
>CAZGXK010000031.1:0-5494 GCA_964529775.1 uncultured Eubacteriales bacterium | reverse complement strand
GTGGCAATGAAGAACTTTATTAGTTATTTGATAAAGGGGAGGATTTCGTTATGAACAAAGTATTCACAAGTCATCGATTCTTAGCGATTCTTTGTGCATTGGCACTTTTGATGAGTGCAACTTCTGTTGTTATCGGAGTTGCAGCCGAAGGAGCTAATGTGACGATAAGTGATATCGCTGTAGACCCTGAAACACCGGTAACTATTCCGGTCACTATTTCGGGCAATCCTGGTATCGCTTCTCTGAAGGTATTCGTTGATTTTGATGAAAGTTTATTTGATTTTTCAGCTGTGCTTGGCGAGTCGTATACCATGGGGGAAGCTTTTCCGAATAAAGACGGTGCAATTATAAACACCAATAAGGAAACGAATGAAGGACATTCTTTCGTTATATATTCGGGTGGAGCAAACGATGCAAAAGGCGATGGAACACTCTTTACCTTTACATTAACTCCAAAGGCTGGGATTACTTATCCTCAAACCACAAAAGTGGATATCAGTTATAAGCAAGCTGATACGTGCAATGCTTTGTTAGAAGATGTTGTTTTAAATTGCGTAGGGGGAACCATTACTTTTAATGGCGTGGAACCTCCTCCCGAGCCCGGCCCTGTGACCTACACCGTGGATTCTGTCACCAAGTCTTATGTTCCTGCGGGCGGTACCGTGGATGTCGATGTGTCTGTCGATACCAAGGGCCTTGATCTGAGCATGGTGGATGTCGTGGTCGGTTACGATACAACGGATTGGGAGCTTGTCGGCGGCGTTGCCGGTGCGGTACTCGATCAGTTCGGAACGCACGATGTGAACATTACTCCTGTGGAGCCCATGCAGGATGTGCTCGGTGAGGCATGGATTACCGGCATGAACACGAAGAACGTTGCGGAAACCAGCGGTGTTCTCGCCACTCTGACCTTTAAGGCTAAAACCACGTTGACCGAAAGCGCGCGGTGTGAGATCACGATTCTCCGCAAAAATGCGGAATCTCTGGATGCGGAGAATGGGCAGGTTGAGCATGAGACGGTCGGCGTGGACGGCGGCATCTCGATTGGGACGGTATCCGTTGAAGCCGGTTCTGTCGCGTTCACTCTTGGTAGTTATACTTCCGCTGAGGTCATCCCGGCAGGTACTGAGGTGGCACTGAATGTTACCTCTTCCGCTATTGAGCAGCTCGGTATGCTGGAACTCAAGCTCGGGTATGATGAGAACAAACTGGAACTCAAGGAAGCGGCGCTTGGCGATGCGCTCGCCGGGTTCATCCAGAAAGATGTGGTGTCCGATCCTGCGGAGCCGGTGGAGAGTGAATATTCTGGGCAGATTTGGATTACCGCGATGGGTGATAATCAGGCCATATCGGAAGGCGCGGTCATCGCCGCTCTGACATTCACGACCAAGGTGGATATCAATGTCGGCGAGAGCGTTGCGGTTGTTCCCGTGAGCGATCCTCTGGCGGCTTATGAAGAGGGCGGCACCGTTTATGCCTATGCTCTGACGAAAGACAATGTGGTTGGAGGCGTGATTTCCGCTGAGGCACCTGCCACCGAGCCGACGACAGGCACTGAGCCTGGTGCGACCACGACTACCGGGAAGCCTGGCGAAACCACAACAGCGGCTGTCGGCGGAACTCAGCCCACGACAGCTCCCGGCTCTCCTGAGGGCCCGAAGACAGGTGTGGAAGATAACACGCTGGTTGTGATGATAGTTGCGGCGGTTGCCTTGCTTGCCGGTATCGGCGCGGTGGTCGCTTCGAAGAAGGTTCGCTCCAAATAAGTCGTTTTCGTCCTAAACTAAAATCCCGCCCTTCGGGGCGGGATTTTTCTGCGTATGCGTTGCGGAGGAATACGGCGGTGGAATCTTTAAGCTCCTATGAGAAGAAAGCCCTGTAGGGGATCGCCTGTGACGCATGGCTGCTGTGCTTTTTTAGTGTTCTTCTTATATTTTGGTTGAGACCGCTTGGGCTTTTCTCTGGAATGTCTGCTCCCACTCTATGTCCTTGACCATAGGCTCTCTTCCGCCTTGCGTTCCGTCTTTTATGCAGGAATCCCGCATGCATTCTTTTACGGCCTTATCTCAGACAGTCCGAACACATGTGAATTCACCCCGCGGCAAGTTCTTTCCCGCCGCGGGGTGATGCGTTCGTTTATCTTTTTGGTTGTGACTTCGCTTTTATCTATCGTGTTTTTCCGGAAACCGCAACGTAATAACTCAGCGCGTCAAAAATATCCACCTCGCCGTCGCGGTTTACATCCGCCAGAGCTCTTTGCGCCTCCGTGAACGGTTCGTCGGGCTGCCCGACGGTGAAAAGATATATCGTCATCGCATCACGGATATCGCTTTTCCCGTCCCCTGTCAAATCCGCCGGGGGTTGACCGCCCGGCTCTTCCGCCGCGTGCGTGGTGGAAGGAACCGTGGAGGAGGGCGGAGCCAGGGTCGTGGTCGGCTTTGCCGTAGTTGTCGTGGGTTGAGCGGTGGTGGGCTTAGCTGTGGTTACTGTGGGTGTTTGGGTTGTCGTGGTCGGCTTTGTTGAGGTTGTGGGTTTCTTGGTGGTGGAGGTGGGTTTGGCCGTGACTGTTGTCGCCCTCTTGGTGGTCGATGTCGTTTTCACCGTGGTGGAGGTGGGTCGCTGAGTGGTTGTCGTAGGCTTTTGGGCGGTTGTTGTCGTTTTTTTCGTGGAAGTGGTCGGCGCGGCGGCGCCGGGGAGTGTGATGGAGCCGTCATGGCAGCGCAGCGTGAGAGGCTCTCCGTTTGCGTTGCGTGTGCCGCCGTTCGGATCCCCCACGGTGACGGAACTCTTACCGCCCGCTCCCGCCTTCGGGGTGAGCGTAAACGTGAATAGGGTGCCGTTACCGCTCACATCCGAGGGGGCGCTCGCTTTCACCGTGAAACGTCCGCTCCCGGAGCTTGCGGCGGAGAACGTGCCCCCTTCCGGAATCGCTGTCCCCGCCTGGACCGATTGGACATCGAAAGTAAAAAGCGACGGCTCGTAGCCGACTTCAATTTCAAGGGTGCTCCATCCCGGATTATTGGCGATGCTCACGGGGATGTCCACGGCGCCGCCGGAGGAAGTCGCCTCCCCTGCGCTGATGTCGGCCGAGGGGAGCGTTTGATTGGCCATTGTCACGGTGCAGTCAATCGTATCCGATGGTCTGCCTTCTACCGGCTCATCAAGCACTTCACAGAACTCGGCGGAAAAAGCGACGATCCTGCCGCCCCTGATGTCGCGGTCGGCCTGCAATGTGATGACCGCGAACACCGGCCCGTACGGCGCAAGCGGGATATTTTCAAGGCATAATCCCGTGAACCACACTTCTTGAGTTCCGTTATTATTCTGATACGAGATACTGGACATATGGATAAACGGGAAGTTTTCGGGGCTTTTCGAATCCATGGCCGCGAGAACGCCGGCCTTCTCGGCGTGCGCGGAAAGCCCCTGCGGCAGCCGAATCCGGAACTGAATCGCCGCGACGTGTTTGATGTCGGTGAGAGAAAGGGTGAGGGTGAGCGTTTCCCCCGCTTTCAGGTTCACCGCATAGCCGCCCGTCGGGTACACGGTGCACTCCCCCGAGGCGCGCACCGTTTCAAGCCCCTGAATATTGAGAAAAAGCACCGTGCAAAGCACTACGGGCAAAATTTTCGCGATGGCTTTCTTCAAGGGAATCTCCTCCTCGCCGCTGGGATTTTTTGTGCCGGTCTCTGCCCGAAAAAGGGTTGGATTTGAAAACCGCCGCCCACAGGAGCTTTCGTCCCCGTCGGCGGCGGTCGCGTGCGTCTTTCGGGGTTATGAACGAAAGAACTGTATCATATTGTATCATACATATATCATTTCGTCAATAACCCCGGCGAGTTTTCGCTCATTCTTCCACTTCGTAACCCTCTGCTTCCACCGCGGCCTTTGCCGCGGCGCGGTCGAGGGGGGAAGTGAGGGTGAGCACGGCGGTGCCGCTCTCGTGGCTCACATCGGCGCCGCTCACGCCCGGCAGCGCTTCGAGCGCCGCCTTCACCCGCGATTCGCAGTGTGCGCACATCATGCCCTTGATCTTCAGCGTCTCCTTCACGGTATTCGCCTCCTTCCCGCGCCCTTTCCGGGCTTTTTTTCGCTTTCTCGGCGGGCGGCGCGGGGTATCGGGTTTGACGGCGTTCAGGCGCAGCGCGTTGGTCACCACGCAGACGCTCGAAAGGCTCATGGCCGCCGCCGCGAACATCGGATTCAGCTGCCAGCCGTTTATGGGAATGAGCACTCCGGCGGCTAGGGGAATACCGATGATATTGTAGATAAACGCCCAAAACAGATTTTCGTGGATGTTGGTGAGGGTGGCCCGGCTGAGATTGATCGCCCTGACCACATCGCCCAGGCGGCTAGAGGTGAGCACCACGTCGGCGGCGTCGATGGCGATGTCGGTGCCGGCGCCGATGGCGACACCGACCTTCGCCGCGGTGAGGGCGGGCGCGTCGTTGATGCCGTCTCCCACCATCATCACGTCTCCCTCGCGCTGCAGGGCGTGTATCGCCTGTTCCTTGCCCTGCGGCAGCACTCCGGCGATCACCTCGTCCACTCCCGCCGCACGCCCGATGGCGCGGGCGGTGCGCTCGTTGTCCCCGGTGAGCATCACGGTGCGCACACCGATCCCGTGCAGGGAGGCGACCGCCTGCGCGCTGTCGTCTTTGAGCACGTCCGCCACCGCGATGATACCGAGCAGAGCGCCGTCTTTCGCGAAGAGAAGCGGCGTTTTGCCCTCTTCCGAGAGCGCGGTCGCCCGCACTACGGCGGTTTCGGGGAGCGGAATCTCGCCTTGGACAAACGGGAGGCTGCCGCCGATCATTCCTCCGCCCCGCACGCCCATGCCGGGAAGCGCCTCAAAATCCTCCACGGCTCCGGCGGTGAGGTTGCGTTCGCGCCCGAGGGCGATAATCGCGCGGCTCAAAGGGTGTTCGCTCTTTTGCTCGAGGGCGAGCGCCGCTCGCAGCAGGGTGTGCTCGTCGACGCCGTCCGCCGGCAGGAGATCGGTCACCTGCGGCTTGCCGCTTGTGATGGTGCCCGTTTTATCGAGAGCGACAATGTCCGTCTTGCCCGTCTGTTCCAAAGCCGCCGCCGTTTTGAAGAGGATACCGTTCTTGGCCGCCACTCCGCTGCCCACCATAATGGCAACCGGCGTCGCGAGTCCGAGGGCGCACGGGCAACTGATCACCAGGACCGAAATCCCCCGCGCAAGCGCGAATCCGACTCCTTTCCCGCACAGCAGCCATACCGCTGTGGTGACGGCGGCGATCACCATCACGGCCGGAACGAACACCCCAGACACCTTGTCCGCCGCCTTGGCCACCGGCGCTTTCGTGGCGGAGGCGTCCGAGACCATGCGGATGATCTGTGAGAGAGTGGTGTCTTCCCCCACACGGGCGGCGCGGCACAGCAGGTAGCCCGATTGGTTGACGGTGGCGGCGCTCACCGTGTCCCCCGCTTTCTTCTCCACGGGAAGGCTTTCCCCCGTGAGCGCCGATTC
>CAZGXK010000030.1:0-14396 GCA_964529775.1 uncultured Eubacteriales bacterium | reverse complement strand
CACGGTTCTGTGGGAGGTCGGCTGGCCAACTAATGGCCAGCCTCCTACCCGATCGCTCACTCGCCTTTGGCGTCTTCGATATGGGAAATCACCCTGCCCGCCTCCAGCGTGAAGATCTCGTCCGCCAGGAGCGACATCTCCCCTTTATCGTGGCAGGCGACGATGACCAGCGCGCCTCGCTCTTTCTGCCGCAAAATGAGCGCGCGAATCTGCTCCACGCCCGCGGCGTCCAGCGCGTTGACCGGCTCGTCCAGCACCACCAAATCCGGTCTCTCCACCACCGCGGCGGCAATACCGAGACGCTGTTTCATCCCCAGAGAATACTTGCGGTACCTGCGCCTGTCGTCGGGATTCAGCCCCACGTCCCGCAAAGTCTGCCCGATCTCGGCATCGCCCGCCACCCGCCGGATATCGCAGAGCTGTCTCAGATTGTCTAAGCCGGTGAGAGAGGGGAGAAACGCCGGCGTTTCCAGCAGCAGTCCCACGCTCTCGGGGAAGGAGATATCTTTCCACAAGCGTTTTCCGTCGATGGCGACCGTGCCGGAGGTCGGCTTCATCAGGCCGGTCGCACAGCGCATGAGCATGGCCTTGCCGCTGCCGTTTTTGCCGGCGAAACCGTATATCTGCCCGCCGTGGAGATGCATAGTGATATTGTCTAAGATGACCGCCTTGCCGATGTGCTTGGATACTTCCCGAAGCTCCAGTTCCATGGCCATCTCTCCCTATTCCTGAATGTGAAGGATATCTTTTTTGGCGAAAAGCAGCCCGCCGAGAGCAACCGCCGCCATCCACACGGAGAGACAGATGAGAAAGCCGGAAATCGGGGCGAAAGTGTCTGCGCCCAGCCAAAGGCTGCGCTCCCACATCGCGTAATTGCCGAACAGCGCCGGGGACGGGACATAGGCGCTCGACGCGAGAAAAACCAGAGAGACGAGGAACCCGCCCAGCGGCCGGATAAGCAGGCTCAGCGCCGTCTGCCACAGGCACAGAGCGGCGGAGACGGCGAAGGAGAGCAGCACGAGGACGGCGATACGGCTCCAGCCGAGGGCGCACTGCCCGGGGGTGAGCGGAAATTTCACCACATTTCCAAACCAGACGGAGAGGTTCGGGGACAGCGCGCCGCACACCGCCGTGCCGGCGGCCATCGCCCCGAAGAGAACCGCATAGGCGATCGCCACCGTCACGAGCGACCACACGCATTTGCCGACCCACCAGACGCGGCGCTTCTGAAACCGAATCAGCATCTGCTGGCCGATCCCGCACAGGTTCCTGTACGCATACTGGGAGACCAGCAGAGCGAGATACACATGCCATACCATCCACTCCACCGGAATCTCAAACGGCTGCCCCGCGGCGGGGATAAACCGGCTCATGCCGCCGAACACATAGAGGCAGACGTCCGCCAGCGTAAACCGCGCGGAGGCGGCGCACTCCCCCATGGTCACGCCCGCCGCATAGGCGGCGTCCGCCCGCAGCACGGCGAAGATCCCCCACAGCAGCGCGGGCAAAAAAGCCCACCACAGCCGAAGAACGCCGAACCGCAGGTCGAACCGCACGGCTTTTTTCCACGAGCGCAAAATCCTCACCTTCCCGAAAAAGGGATTATTCCGGCCGCGGAGCGGTGGAGAAACGATATTCCACAGGGTAGTCGTCCAGTATCAGTTCGTAGAGCATCGTATCGACCTGAGCCCACCATTTCGGGGACATCCAGTCGCTTTCCAGATAGAAAAATAGAGTCCAGTCCTTCTCTTCGCCGGGCGCGAGGGTATCCCAGTCCTCCCCCAGCGCCTTGCTGTTTTCGAAGATGTTCACATCCGGGTACATATAGGAGAGGGTGTCCACCGGGGAGAGAAAGCCCGCGCTGACGATGCCGCCAAAGGCGCCCTCCACCTTTTCGCTCCCGAGATTCTTCACCCGCATATCCAGAAGCAGCATACGGATGTCCTGCGAGTCTCTTTGGCTCGTGAGCTCCCGGTACTGATCGGGGTTCACTTCCATCAGCAGGCTCTTGACGCTCTCTCCGTCGATCATGCGGTGACCGGTCACGGTGAAAGAGACGTCGCGGGAGATATACGGGTCGCCCTCGTACAGGGTGACCACCGGCACCGGCGGATTCTTCACATTCACGGTGATGAAACCGCACAGCCAGATGATGGCGAGCACTCCGGCGATGACCGCCGCGGCGACGCGGCGCACTTTGCGTCTGTTCACACCGTCCTCCCCCTCACATCGTATCCCGTCTGCGGGCGAGCAGAATGTATCCGCCCCCGCAGAGGACGATCAGCAGCACAAGCTCAATGAAGATGATCGGGGCGTTGGCGGATTTGCCGAGCAGAGGATGGAGAAACTGCATCGGCATATAGGCGGGGGCGCCAACCGGGTCCAGCATATTGCCCAGCTCGTTGACAAAGAGGTACAGCACAAACGGGGAGATCAGCACAAAGAAACGGTTTTGCACCGCGAGCGAGAGCAGCAGGCCAAACAGCGCCATCCCGCCCGCGAACGCCGCGATGAGCAGTGTCCACGCCCCGAAAAACAAAAGCGGGGTGTGCGCGTACCCGTCGCCGAACAGCTGTAAGCTGCCGAAATAGGCGCCCAGGCGCGACGGGCCGCGAAACGGCAGACAGGCGGCGGCGATCAGAAAGCTGAACACCATCGGCAGGGCGGCGGCAACTCCGCCGGAGAGCCACACCGCCAACGCCTTGGAAGCGTGGACCTTGGCGGAACCCGCTCTCAAGACCGTCTGCCGCAGATAACCGGTGCGGGCATCGGCCGCGTAGGAGGCCGCGAAAGGCAGCGCGGCGAGGATGGGCAGCAGAAGACGATAGACGGTGACGGGAAGCGAAAACGCCTCTCCCTCGAGCCATGTCGACCAAAGGGGAAACGGCACGCCGTAATCCCCCTCCGGATTTTGATAGACCTCGTAGAGATTGCCCTGCATCAGTATGGGAAGGATGCGAACCGCCCACTGCCACACGGCGATGCCCAGCCCCAGCAGTACCGCGAGCTTAAAGCCCCAGCCCCCGAAAGCCCTGGACAACTCCGATTTCAGAATGTGACGTTTCAAGCCTATTCCTCCCTGTTCAGCCAGACATACGGCCTGGAATATCCCCTCGATTGTATATAGCTGTCGTCGCAAACCGAGTATTGAGGAGAAAGAAGGAAGGCCATCTCGTCCCCTTTCCAATCGCTCTCCGGTACGATAAAAAGCAAACGGGCTTCTATGATATCCCCCACTTGCATAAGATAACCACCGTTGCCATATTTTTCGGCGGTTGCGGAGAGTTTGATTCTGCCGTCACATTCGTAATGTATTTTTATTGCCTTTGTTTGCCGGTTATAATAGACAATTTGGGTGTCCATCACTGAAAACGGAAAACCATCGGTTGCCTGCAGGGACAGGACATCCTTGCCCAATGACCGGCAAACCCACGACACCGTCGCATCCACATAGACGTAATCGCTTGTGAGCGTGCCGGCCTCGTCCGTCGTCTGGGCTTCCCTTATCGCCCATCCTTGACTCAGTTCCGTTTCGGTGGGAATATAATATTCAACCTCATCTTTGGAATACCCTTGCGGGAGGGTTTTGCTCACGGTAAAATCCTGGACACAAAAATCAATCGCGTCCATCCAGTTCGCCGTCTCCCCTACCGAGGACCAGTTTGCGGGATCGGACCCGTCCGTCACCGTCGCCTGAGATGCCGTTGGCGGTGCCGTCGGTTCGGAGGGCTCCACAGTCCGAGCGAAACGGGCAGCCATTCTCCATACTACGAAAGCGCCCAAGGCGGTCAGGGCCAGCGTGAGAATGATCCCTGCGATTCTACGGCCATGTTTCACCGCCTGCACTTCCACCATGCAACATCGGATTTCGCTCCGTTTTACCCCCAGTATAGGCTGTCTGGGCTCCACGCGCCGTGGGAGACGGTACAGAAAAGCGAATCACAATCATCTGTGACGGGCGGCGGAAAGGAGACCCATGTTCGTTTTAGCCGAGCCATCAGGGCACGGCCGGAGATCTTCTCCGTCACCTATCTTACCACGCACTATTAAGAAAAGTCAACAAAGATTTTGATAAAAAAAAAGAAACTTTTTTTTTAAAATGCATTAAGGCGAACCCGTCTCCGAAGGGGCGGACGGGCAAGACGCATGTCCATCGGCCACCCGCACACCGTACACCACGCCGTCGGGGTACAAATCGCGCAGAGGGGTTAAGACAAAGGCACGCCGCGCCATGCGGGGGTGAGGGAGGGTGAGCTCAGGCGTTTTGCAGGAAAAGCCCTCCGCGAGGAGGAGGTCGAGATCAATCGGGCGGGGGGCGTTCGGAAAGCTGCGCCGCCGGCCGAGGGCCGCCTCGATACCGAGGCACGCCCCCAGAAGCGCATGCGGGGAGAGGCCGGAGGCTACCTCCGCCACCATATTGAGAAAATCCGGCTGGTCGGCGTACCCCTCTGGCGCGGTGACATAGCGCGGCGAGGTGCGCAGCACGGAAGTGGAGGGCAGCGCGTTCAGGGAGGCGAGGGCGCTGTCGAAGGCGGCGCGGACGTCCCCGATGTTGCCGCCGAGGCCGAGCAGGAACCGCATGGCGACACCCCCTCAGCGGTAGCGGGTGATCCGCACCGCGACATAGCCGAAATCCGCTTCCAGGGGGGCGCGGGGCTTTTTGAGGGTGACGGTCACTTCGTCGGCGGGAAAGCGGGTGAGGATGGCGTCCGCCACCCGCTGCGCGGCGCGCTCGATGAGGTTGTTCTTCTCGGAGAGCATGGTTTCGCGGACACAGCGCACGACATCGGAGTAGTTGACGGCGCGGGAGAGATCGTCGCTGTCGCAGGCGGCGGACAGATTCGCCTTCACCTCGATATCCAGCTCGAACGGCTGGCCCTTTTCCTTTTCCTCGGGTTTCACCCCGTGATAGGCGTACACCCGAAGCCCCTGAATCACTATGGCATCCATCGTCTGTCACTCCTTGCTGTTTTATGGGGAAATTTACGGCGTTTCTTTGCCCTTGAAAAGCCGCCCGCAATATGATACACTAAAGGCGACACAGGTCAACAGAGCCGACGCGCGGGTCCTCCGTCCCCGGCGCGCCGGTGCTCGGGAAAGGGGTTTCCCTAAGATGAAGCGAACCGATTACATCTCGTGGGACGAGTATTTCATGGGCATCGCGCTGCTCTCGGCGCAGCGCAGCAAAGACGCGTCGACTCAGGTGGGCGCCTGTATCGTCAGCCCGCGCCGGAAAATCCTCTCGCTGGGGTACAACGGTATGCCCACCGGATGCGACGACGACGCTATGCCGTGGGAGCGGGAGGGCGACCCGCTGCAGACCAAATATCTCTACGTCTGCCACGCGGAGCTCAACGCCATCCTCAACGCAGACATCGGTTCGCTGCGGGGGGCGACCCTATATGTGACGCTGTTCCCCTGCAACGAGTGCACCAAGGCGATTATTCAGACGGGCATCGCCGAGGTGGTCTATTACAACGACAAGTACCACGACACCGACAGCTCGGTCGCCGCGCGGCGTATGCTGGAGATGACCGGCGTCACGGTGCGCGCCTACCGGCCGAGCGGGCGGGAGCTCGCGCTGCGCGTATAACCGCGCCGTGCGTGACCAGTATAGCATAAATTCCCCGCGCGTTCAAGAGCGGGAAAAGCCCAAGGAGGGAATCGTTTTATGAAACAGCCATGGTGGAAGAGCGCGGTCGCCTACCAGATCTACCCGCGCAGCTTTAAGGACAGCGACGGCGACGGGGTGGGCGATATCCGCGGCATCATCGAGAAGCTCGATTATTTGCAGGAGCTGGGTATCGACGTCATCTGGATAAGCCCGGTGTACCGTTCTCCGATGGACGACAACGGGTACGACATCGCCGACTATTACGCCATCGACCCGCTGTTCGGCTCCGACGAGGATATGGACGAGCTGATCGCGCAGGCCAAAAAGCGCGGCATCAAAATCATCATGGATCTGGTGATCAACCACTGCTCGGACGAGCACGAGTGGTTCCGAAAGGCGCTGGCCGACCCGGACTGCGAGGAGGCGGGGTATTTTTACTTCCGCCGCAGCCCCAACGGCCCGCCGAACAACTGGCGCTCCATGTTCGGCGGCTCCGTCTGGGAGAATGTCGGCGGGGACCGCTATTATATGCACGTCTTCGGCAAAAAGCAGCCGGACCTCAACTGGGAGAACCCGAAACTGCGGGAGAAGCTCTATGAGATGATCCGCTGGTGGCAGGACAAGGGGATCGCGGGCTTTCGGGTGGACGCCATCGTGCACATCAAAAAAGACGAGGATCTCGCCTCCCACACCCCCGACGGCCCGGACGGGATGTGCGGGCTGCAGGGCTGGGCGCGCAACGCCAAAGGCATCGATGTCTTTCTTGCCGAGATGCGGGACAAGGCGTTCACCGGCTACAACCCCGACTGCATGACGGTGGCGGAGGCGCCGGGCGTCCCGCAGGATGAGCTGGCGCGGTATGTGGGGGAGAACGGCTATTTCAGTATGCTGTTCGATTTCACCTACTCGGAGATCAACTTTGCCAAAGAGGGCTGGGAGTTCGCCCGGGCGAAGGAGGACATCCCCACCGCCGAGCTGCGCGATATGATTTACGCCCATATGGAAAACGCGCAAAAAGCCGGCTGGACGGCGGTGTACCTTGAAAATCACGATTATTCCCGTTCGGTCAACAAATACCTGCCCACCGGCGACCAGCGGGATTACCACGGGGTCACGATGCTCGCCACCATGTTCATGAATCTGCGCGGTACCCCGTTCATCTATCAGGGGCAGGAACTCGGCATGACCAATATCCACTTCGATTCCATCGACGAGATCAACGATATCAGCTCGTGGAACCACTGGAAAAGCGGCCTTGCGGCGGGGCTGTCGCCCGACATCATCATGCGCGGGCTCAACGCCCACAGCCGGGACCAGAACCGGGTTCCGTTCCAGTGGGACGACAGCGAGAACGCCGGATTCACCTCCGGCAAACCCTGGCTGAAAATCAACCCGAACTATACGGAAATCAACGCGAAGGCGGAGGCGGCGGACAGCCGTTCGGTGCTCAGTTATTACAAAAAGCTGATTGCGCTGCGCAAGTCTTCCGCGATTTCCGACGCGCTGAGTCTCGGGGATTTTGAGCCGGTGCTGCTCGAGGACGGCGATGTCATCGCCTATATCAGGCGTAGCGGGAACTCGTGCGCCCTGGTGGTGAACAACTATCTCAAGGCCGACCACACGGTCACCCTGCCCTGCGGTGTCCGGGGAGTGGCGCTCTCCAATTACGACGAGGTGCGCCTCGACGGCCGGAGCCTGACGCTGCTGCCGTATCAGTCGGTGATTTTTGAGGCGGAGAGGTAAAAGGGGGATCGTATGCGCGGGGGACACGGCGGGGAAAACCCCGATTTCGATTCGCTGACCGAGGAGGCGGTGCGCCGCTTTCTGAGGGCGGACGGGTACCGTCTCACCGTGCTTGAGAGCGTGGATTCCACCAATTCGGCCGTCCTCGAGCTGGCGGAAAAAGGGGAGGCCGAGGGCGCCGTCGTGATTGCCGCCCGCCAGACGGCGGGGCGCGGGAGCAAGGGCCGCCGTTTTTACTCGCCCGGCGGCACCGGAGTGTACATGAGCCTTCTGCTGCGCCCCTCGCTGAGCGCGGACAACCTCTCTCTGATCACCCCGGCGGCGGCGGTGGCGGTCGCCCGCGCGTTGGAACGGGTGAGCGGGAAGCGCGCCGACATCAAATGGGTGAACGATGTGCTCATCGGGCGGCGCAAGGTCTGCGGCATCCTCACGGAGGGCAGATTTCGGGAGGACGGCGCGTGGACTGCGGCGCTCGGCATCGGCATCAACGTCTTCCCCCCGCAGGGCGGGTTTCCGGCGGAGGCGGGAAGCGCGGGGGCGGTTTTCGAATCCGCGCGGCCCTGTGCCCGCAGCCGTGTGGCGGCGGCGGTGCTGGACGAGTGGCGCGGCATCTACCTCTCGCTGCCCTCCCTCGCTTTTGTGGAAGAATACCGCGCCCGCAGCGCAGTGGTCGGCAGGAAGATCACCGTCCGCCTGCCGGAAGGGGAATTCCCGGCGACCGCCGTCGGGATCGACGACCGCTGTTCCCTGCAGGTCCGACTGCCGGGCGGGGAGATCCGCACGCTGAGAGCGGGGGACGTGAGCATTGTGCTGTGATCCTTCGCCCGCGCGGGATCGCCGGTTGAGAAGAGATAAGAAAAAGCACCGCTGCACGGTTGCCCGGCGGCGGTGCTTCGTTTTGGATTCAGGCGCTCGCGTTGATCTTTCTTGCGAGAGCGGACTTTTTCCTGGCAGCGGTATTCTTGTGCAGGAGGCCCTTCGCGACCGCTTGGTCGATCTTCTTCACGGCGCTGTTGAAAGCCTCGGTTTTGTTCTCGGCATTGGCTTCTATGACCGCGTTGGCCTTCTTGATTTCGGTTTTGAGCGCCGAGCGGTTCGCCTTATTGCGCGCCGTCTTGACGGCGATCACCTTCACGCGCTTTTTGGCGGATTTGATATTGGGCATGGTCACACCTCCTCTGCCATCCAGTCTCAATCACGCAAAAAACATCATATCACTTCCGCGGAAAAATTGCAATGGTTTTTCAAAAAATTCCTCAAAAACCTTGCCGGTTCCCGTTAGGACACTGGTCCTCCGTTCGCCGGGGCGGCGTTTGGCATCGTGCCGGACGGGTACACGTCCCTCGCTTTCCAAAACGCCGACAAGAACCGAGGGGGATGATATTTGTCTAATTATGATAAATAATGATTTATAAATTAGAGGATATGTAGAAAATCCGGCTGGGGGTCGCTTTTCCCTTGCGAAAGGGGCGATATTTCGGTACAATAAAGGATGTGAATTTCCGCGCGATTTGGGGTGCGGAACAGCTAAAAGGAGGAAAGTGATATGAGACGCATGAAAAAAGCGCTGGCGTGGCTTGCCTCTCTCACGCTGCTGTGCGCGGTCTGCGCGGCCGTCGCGCTGCCCGCGAGCGCCATGGACGAGCTCAATCTTTTGCCCGACGACGTCTCGCTGTATGAGGAGGGGTCGGTAGAGGATCAGGTACTCGACGGCGAGTTTACCGTGGAAAACGGTGCGCTGACCATGAAATCCGCCGGGGAAGACACCGCCAAAGACGGCTACCGTGTGCACATCAATATCGACCAGACGGTTTCCATCGCGGAGGCGGTGAGCATCTTCGTGAACGTCGAGAGCGATGTCCCCTTCAATATCGCCCTTGTGGTGGAGGATGTGAACGGCGGCCCGGCGTGGGTCAGCTTTTCCAACGAATTCTTCAATCGCTTCAGCGTTCTCTCCAACGCGCTGGAGATCGAGAACGGCTCCTACGAGAGGGAGCTCGATTTCAGCGACGCGTGCACCTATAACGCGAACATCCCCACCGATGAGGTGCTGGTTCAGCAGGTGCAGGTTGCGCTGAAGCGCCCGAACGGCACGCTGACCCTCTCCAAGCTCTCGCTGGGCGATACGGTGGAACCGTCGCCCGTGCTGGACGATGAGGGCAACCCGGTCACGCAGGCGCCCACCGAGGCGCCGGAACCCACCGAAGCCGATGACGAGGGCGACGTGACCGCCGCTCCCGGCGCGACCACCGCCAAGCCCTCCGGCAATGCTTCCGGCACGTCGTCGGCGCCCACGACATGGATTATCATCGCGGTCGTCTGCGCCGTGGTCGTTGTGCTGGTCATCGTGATCGTCGTGGTCGTGGTGAGGAAAAAGAAAAATCCCAAGGCGTAAGGCGGCGAAACGACCGCTGTGTACATGATTTTCAAAGGAGGAAAACAAGATGAAAAAGATTTTGAGCGCGCTGCTCGCCCTCGCGACGGTATGTTCCATGCTGTTCGCGGTCGGGGCGGCGACGGTATCGGCGGAGCCGATCAATCTGCTGGATTCCATCAAGGATATTCAGGGGACTTCCCCGTCCGACGGTGCCAATTTCGCCGACGGCGAATATTCTTTTGACGAATCCGGCGCTCTCACAGTGACGGCGAAGAGCGGCACCTATAAAGTGACTTTCGCGCTGGACCCAGCCGTTGCGATGGCGGTGAAGGGCACCACTCTCTGCGTGGAGGCGGACGCCAAGGCACCTTGGAAGTTTGCGTTTAATTTCACGACAGCGTGGGTCAACAGCGACAACGAGACGTTCAACTGGGGCGTGGATAAACTGGAAAGCCCCACCGAGGGAACGGGCGCCATCGACCGTCTTCCCGCCGGCACCTATAAAAAAGAGCTCGCGCTGGACGGTTTTGCCCAGCTCACCGGCGAAGAGCAGTTCGCGAGCGTCACCTTCGCGGTGGACGCCACCGACGGCGGCAACTCCGTGACCTTCAAGAATCTCTCGCTGGGCGGCTTTGTGGACGGCAGCAGCGGCGAGTCCGAAGCCCCCACCGAGGCAACTCCTACCACCACGGCGGCTCCCGCCACGGCGCAGACCGCCCCCAGCAGCGCGAAGACCGGCGAGGACACCACCGCTCTCGCGGTTGTGCTGGCCGTAGCGCTGGCGGCCGGCGTCACGGTTGCGGTCGCCGCCCGCGCCAGGAAAGCCTCTAAGTAAAAGCGGTTCGATACCTGAGCGAAAAGCCCGCCGGAGAGCCCGCCGCAAGCGGCTCCCCGGCGGTTTTTTTGCGAAAGCACACGAGATACGATGATTGTGAGGACGAGAGGGGATGTGCCGAACGGGAACCGCCTGGTCCCAAGCGTGACTGCACGCTAAAGCGCAAATTTTTCGCTTTTGTGATGATTTTTTTTTTTAATTTACCTAAAATACGCTTGATTTTAGAGGAAATCTCGTGTATCATAGTCATGGCGGGACAATTCCGCAGGGGAAAAGTCTGCCGCCGCACGGCTGTTTTGCGCCAACGGTCTGCCTTGAAACCGGGGAGGGAAAATGTGTGAGGTCCGAATGTGTGCGAATTTTCCGCATGAAACGCGTGTCGATTCCATTGGCGTTGACGGCGGCGGGGCATCTTGCCCTGCTTCTCTATTTGGGGTATGGCTTTGCCCTTCACCCCGATCCCCTCTCTCTGCTCAACAACAGCCTGACTCTGCACGGCGTACTCGCCGTCGTTCTTCTGTACACGTCGTTTGAAATCACCTACGATTCCCGCCATAGCGGATGTGAGGAAACCGTATCGGTCGAGAGGTTCGGACGGCTGCGGTTTTTCTCAGAGCCGATAGCGGTTCAGATGATTTTTTTGGGTGGGCTTTTCTGCGTTCTGGTGGCGGTTCCGTCGGTCGCCGGAGGGGTGGCGCATATGCCTCTCGGCTATTTTGCCCATGTGCTGTGGGTGAATGTCCTCAATACCCTGCTGGCGGGGGCCGTGCTTATTCTCACAGGCAGTTTTCTCGCCCTCGGCCTGAACCGAATCAAGGCATATATTGTGATGGCGCTGATGATCTTTCTTATCGTCCCCTTTTCCGATTCGCTCCCCGGTATTTTGAACGACGCTTTCGCCATCAACCTGTGGCCTGTCAAGGCCTTTTTTAGCCGGATTTTACCCCCTAACCTCAACTGGGATATCGATTATCAGTACGGCGTATCGTGCGAACCGCTGAGGTGGAATCTGGTTTTGTTCTGGCTGTGCCTTATTGCCGCGGCGTGGGCGGGTTTTCTGTGGAAAAGAAAGCCGGTCTTGCGCAACGGTCTTGCGGGAATTTGCGTTGTTCTGGCGGGAATCAACCTGTTTTTCTATCTTCAGGGGGGAAGTCTTCTCGATCTGAGCGAATCTCCCACCAGCGTCTTTCGCTCCGACCAGGTATACTATAACCACAGCGCGCAAAAAGAGGAGGAACCCGGTTTCTCCATCGCCTCATACGATATGGATTTGCGCGTGGACCGCCGACTTCACGGCGATGTCGTCATGCGTCTGGACGCTTCCTCCGGAAGAAAAGAGTATCCTTTTACGCTGTTTCGCGGCTTGGACATCTCCGCCGTAACGGATGAGGCCGGACGGGATTTGCCCTTTACCCGGAGCGGAGATTATTTTACCGTTTCGCCGACGAGGGAAATCCGCGCGATTTCGGTGCGGTACAGCGGAGTCAGCCCGGTGTTTTACAGCAACGAACAGGCGGTTTGTCTTCCGGGCTGTTTTCCGTATTATCCTTGGGCGGGATACCGCAAAATCTATTTTCTGGAGCCGGACGACGACATCGGGTTTCCGGCGTACGTCACGAGAACGGATCTTCCGGTGGCGGATTTTTCGGTTCGCATTTCCGGCGTGAGAAATCTGCAGACCAATCTCCCCGGGGGAAGCGGCGTGTATGGCGGAAAAACCAACGGATTATCCGTGCTGGGAGGATTTATCGCATCCAGGGCCTTAGGTCCCTACCGTGTGATTGAAGAAACCATGAACGATGAATTTTCTGTATCCTGGCTGGACGAGCTGCAATCGGCGGTCACCGCGCGGGAAAACCGTCTGGGTATCACCGAGCACATTCGCCTGACAGATTATGACATCGTGCGGTTTCCTCAAATCATGCAGTATGCCGGGTACGATGACGCTGTTTTGATGAGCGACCATCTGTTCCTAAACCCCGTCGTGGAGGTGGACCTTTTGGCTCGGGAGATGGTTCGGCAAAAAAACGAACCGGTATTATTGACTTCGGAAGATTATTTTACCGAACGGGATGCATTTGTCGCCGAACGGGAAGGGAGAGCGGACGGGATATGACGTTCTCATTGACGCACGTCACCAAAAAATTTCGAAAAACCGTGGCTGTGGACAATTTTTCCATGGAGTGGCGGGACGGTGTCTACGGTCTGTTGGGCCCGAACGGGGCGGGGAAAACCACGCTTCTTCGCTGTATTTGCGGACTTTATCCGCTCACCGAGGGGGAAATCCGGGGAGTCGGGGACAATGTGGGGTATTTGCCGCAGAAATTCGGTCTGTTTCGCGAGCTGACCGTGTTTCAGATGCTGACCTATTTATCCGGCTTAAAGAGAATTCCGAGAGAACAGCAAAAAGACGAAATTGAGCGCTGTGTCCGTCTGGTTCACATGGAAGATTTTCTCTCGACGCGGGTCGCCGCGCTTTCCGGGGGGATGGTCCGGCGGATAGGCATCGCGCAGGCTATGCTCGGGGACCCGGATATCCTGCTGTTTGACGAACCCACTGGTGGGCTCGACCCGGAGGAGCGCACGCGTTTTAAAAACGCGGTGGCCTCCCGCCGCCATAAGGGTGTGGTGATCCTTTCCACCCATATTGTCGGCGACGTCGACGCCCTTTGCGATGAGATGATCATCATGGACCACGGCAAACTCGTTGTGTCGGGGAACCCCGAGAGCATCGCCGGCTTGGCGAGCGGAAAAGTGTACCTGGTTCCGGCTGAGCGGGAAGCGGAACTCGTCGGCAGCTTTTTTGTGAGCGATAAAACCGAAACCGCGGGGGAAACACATCTGCGGGTGCTCTCTCCTCAGGCTCAGCCGGGCGAATCGGTTCGACCGACCACGGAGGACGGCTACTTATGCTCTATCAAAGGCTTTTGAGGGAACGCACCCTGTTTTTGATGACCTTGCGGAAAATGGGCTGGCTCTATTTTGCTCCCCCGGCGGTGCTGTTTCTGTTTATCCCCCTTCTCTCGGCGGGTCGTCTTTTGACAGACGGTCACACGGAAACGGCGTATGTGTCCATCTTCTTTGATTTTCAGCAGACTATTCCGTTTATCAGCTGCTGGTGGGTTCTGTTCGGCTTATCGGATTATGTGGACGAGGCGTCCGGTGAAGTGCTCCGCGTCTATAAAAAAAGTCTGCTGGATTTATTTTGGATGCTGCTGGGGTGGTATGCCCTGCACGTCGCGGCGCTCTTTGCCGTTTACGGCCTTGCGCTCGACAATTACTGGCGGGAATTCCCCGTGATTCTCGGCCAGATGTTGGCTTTTTCCGCAGTGAGTTTTTTTCTCTTGGAGATGACCAAGACGCTGCTGGCACCCTTTCTCGTCGCCCTGCTGTATGAGTTGTTGACCATGGTCACCAACGCCACACCGCTTCGGTTCCTGACAATTTTTTTCGTGGACAGAGTGTCCGCGCCGTCTCAGTGGATCCCGTACGGTATCCTCGCTCTGTGCTCTGCGGCTTTGGTCTTTCTGAGCGATTTTTGTTTTCGAAAAGGCACGCCGCATTTTAAGACATAAGGCGCCTTTCTTTTGCGGGCGGTCGGAAAAACGGTGCAAGACGGAATGCCGCGCTTTGGGAAGGGGAATGCGTGCCCAGCGACAAGCCCTGCGGTTCCCCCTTCGGGCGACAGTCCGCTTTTCCCTTCGGCGGCGAAAATTTCGGCGAAAATTTTCTTGACAACGGGAGAGCGCGGCGGTATAATCATAGTTGCCGGTTCGAGCGGAATCACAGGCGGATATGGCGGAATTGGCAGACGCGTTAGATTCAGG
>CAZGXK010000029.1:0-14418 GCA_964529775.1 uncultured Eubacteriales bacterium | reverse complement strand
GTTACCGTGGACACCCTTGCTTTCGGCTGTATCCTTCCCGCTACCGGGCGGATTCAGGACTTTCACCCGTTAGAAACGTGCGCCGCCGGGCGTTTTTTCGCCTCCGCGAACCGCCCGAAAATCAAAAATGACCGAAAGTGCAAAAAAATGGGCCTTTTAGCCCTTGATTTCCGCATAATCTATGATATTCTATAATGTAGATGGTATAAAAATTTTGTGTGTTATATCTTTGCTTTGTATAGAGACGGGGGAGATTCGGAACCGGTAGTGGATGCTGCCGTCCTCCCCCACAAGATACGGGACGGAGGGCTTTGCGGGCATGACGGCGGAGATCATCGCGGTGGGGACCGAGCTTCTGCTCGGGGATGTGCTGGATACCGACAGCCGGTATCTCTCGCGCAAGCTGTCCGAACTGGGCATCTCGCTGCTCTTCCGCCAGACGGTGGGGGACAACCCCTCGCGGCTGGCCGAGGCGCTCACTCTCGCCCTCTCCCGCTCAGATACCGTGCTGCTGTGCGGAGGTCTCGGCCCCACGCCGGACGACCTCACCAAAGAGACGGCGGCGCGGGTGATGGGGGTAGAACTCGTCGAGCACGCGGAGAGTCTGCGCCGGATAGAAGCTTTTTTCCGCCGGTCCGGCAGAGAGATGACGGCGAACAACCGCAAACAGGCGCTTCTGCCGAAAGGGGCGACGGTGTTCCCGAACGAGTGCGGCACCGCCCCCGGCTGCGCCATCGAAAAAGAAGGCAAGCGGGTGCTGCTGTTCCCCGGCCCGCCCGGCGAGCTCGTCCCGATGTTCGAGAAGTGCGCCGTACCGTATCTCGCCGCCCTCTCCGGAGCGGTGCTGCGCTCCCACAGGGTGCGCGTCTTCGGACTCGGGGAGGCGGCGGCGGTCGAGCGGGCGGAGGCTCTGCTCGGCGGCGAAAACCCCACGGTAGCGCCTTACGTCGGCACGGGGGAGATGCATTTTCGTGTCACCGCCCGCGCCGATTCGGCGGAGCGCGCGGACGCGATGTGCGCCCCGGCGGTGGAAGAGCTCTGCCGCCTGCTCGGGAGCGCCGTCTACGGAGTGGACACCGATTCTCTGGAACAGACGGCGGTGTCCGCGCTCAGAGCCGCCGGCAAGACGATCGCGACCGCCGAATCGCTCACCGGAGGGCTGCTGAGTTCCCGCCTCACTTCCGTGCCCGGCGCGTCGGGCATCTTCTCCTGCGGCGTGTGCGCCTACAGCGGGGAGATCAAACAGAGTCTGCTGCGTGTCCCGCGGGAGACGATCGCCCGCACCGGCACCGTCAGCCGCGAGACGGCGGGCGCGATGGCCCGCGGCGTGCGCGCCCTCGCCCGCTCCGATATCGGTCTCGCCTCCACCGGTGTCGCGGGGCCGGACCCTTTAGAGGACAAGGCGGTGGGGACGGCGTTCGTCGCCCTCGCGGACGGGAGCGAAACCTTTGTCCGCGCGCTGACACTCTCCGGGGACCGCGAAAAAATCCGCTTTCTCTGCGCCTCCCACGCACTCGATATGCTGCGCCTGCGCCTCGCGGGAAAATCCCCGGGAGAGCGTCTCGCCGATGATGATAAGGAGTCTTTCTGACCGATGAAGCATCCCATGGCGTGCGTCGCCCTGCTGTTGTGCGGCATTGTGGCGGTGAGCGGCGCGTTTACCTTGTTCTTCGCCTCTCCCCCCGAACAGACATTCTCCACCACCGTCGTCGCGAGCTTTTACCCCGTCTATGTCTCGCTTTTGAACGTGGCGGGCGGCGTCGACGGGGTGCGGGTGGAAAACCTGCTGCCGGATTTGCACGGTTGCGCGCACGACGTGCAGCTCTCCCCCGCCTTACGCGCAACGCTCGCCAGCGCGGACATCCTGGTGTGTCACGGCGCCGGGGCGGAGCCGTTTCTGGACGACGCGCGGCGGGCGGAACCGGACCTCGCCGTCATCGACCTCTCGGAGGGCCTTTCGCTGCCTCAGACGGCGGGCGAAGAGGCGAACGCCCACCTGTGGGTCTCCCCCGTGCGCGCCCGCGCCCAGATCGAGGCGCTGCGCGACGGCCTTATCCGGTACGACCCGTCCCACGCCGCCGCCTACCGCGACAACGCGGCGGCCTATCTGCGCAAAATCGACGCCCTGCACGAGCGCCTGACCGCCGCCGCCGCCGCTCTGAACGGCACCCCCGTTGCGGTGTACCACGATTCCCTTTCCTATCTCGCCGCCGATTACTCTCTGCGGGTGATCGGTTCGCTGGAGATCGGGGAGGAGAGCGGTGCCTCCGCCGCCCGCCTGAGAGAGGCGGAGGATGCCCTGCGCGGGCAGGAGCGCGCCCTCTTCCTGACAGATTCCCAGTACGACGCCACCCCTTACGCCTATTTGCAGAGCATCCCGCGCGAAGCCGTGGTCTGCGAAGTCGACACCTGCGTCTCCCCGAAAGACGGGGTGACGGACGCCGACCGTTGGCTCGTCGCCACGGAGAGCCTCTGCGCGGCGTGGAAGGAGGCGGGAGCGTGAGCGAATCCGGGTGCGGTCTGCACTGCCTGCGGGTGGAAAACCTCACTGTCAAACGGCACGGCGAGGTGATCGTGGACCACGTCAACCTGCACGCCCACTGCGGGGAACTGACGGCGCTGATCGGGCGCAACGGCGCCGGCAAATCCACGCTCATGCGCGCTCTGGTGGGGGAACTGCCCTACACGGGCAAGGTCACTTTCAGCGGCCACGACGGCGAACCCTCCTCCCGCCTGCCCCGCTGCGGCTATGTCCCGCAGACGCTGGCGCTGGACCCGTCGTCCCCCGTGACGGTACGGGATCTTCTGCTCTGTTATCACACCCGGCTGCCGGTCTTTTTCCCCCACCGCAGGCGCACCGAGGATGCCCTAAGGGCAAAACTCGCACGGTTCGGCGCCGAAAATCTGCTCGACCGCCCCGCGGGCGGGCTCTCGGGGGGAGAGCGGCAGCGGGTCCTGCTCACCCTCGCCACCATGAACTCGCCGGATTTGCTGCTACTGGACGAGCCGGCGGCCGGCATCGACGACGACGGGCTGCGTGAATTGTACGGCCAGCTTGCGCGTCTGCGCAGCGAGGATATGCTGGTGCTGCTCATCTCCCACGACCTGCCGTTTGTGCTGCGGGAGGCCGACCGCGCCGTGCTGATGGACGGCGGCAAAGCGCTCGCATCCGGCAAGCCCGCCGATGTCTTCCGGAGCGAGGCGTTTCGCGCCTCTTTCCCCGACGCCGCGGGAGGTGACGGGACATGACCGCTTTTTGGGATTACGGCTTCATGCGCCTCGCGCTCGCCGCCGTTCTGCTCATCATGCCGCTTTTCGCGCTGCTCGGCACCATGGTGGTCAACAACGGGATGTCTTTCTTCTCCGACGCCCTCGGCCACTCGGCGCTCACCGGAGTGGGATTGGGGGTGCTGCTCGGCTGCAGCCGGTATGAAGTGCCGATGCTGATCTTCGCCGTGGCGTTCGCTCTGCTGATGGAATGGGTGCGCCAATCGGGCAGGAGCAGCGCCGACACCGTCATCGGGGTGTTCTCCTCCTGCGGCGTGGCGCTCGGTCTGCTGCTGCTCTCCAAGGGAGACGGCTACCGCACTGCCCAGAGCCTGCTCATGGGGGATATTCTCAACATCACCGAGAGCGACCTTCTTCCGCTCCTGCTCACCCTCGCCGCGGTGACGGCGCTGTGGATCCTCTGTTTCAACCGTTTTCTGGCGGTCAGCATCAGCCCCGCGCTCGCCGGGAGCCGCCGCATTTCGGCGGCGCTGTACAACCGCCTGTTCGCGGTGGCGGTCGCCGTCGCCGTCGCGCTCGCCATACGCTGGGTGGGACTGCTGCTCATCAACGCGATGCTCATCCTCCCCGCGGCGGCGGCGCGCAACGTCGCGCGCTCCATGCGCGGATACCATCTGCTCTCCCTTCTTTTCGCCCTCTTTTCGGGGGTGTGGGGGCTGATTTTCTCGTTTTACAACGCGCTCGCCACCGGCCCCACCATCGTGCTCTGCGCGGCGCTTGTCTTTTTCGGCACCTATCTTATCGGGAAAAAGCGATAACGCCGTGCCGAAAGAAGTCCGCCGGGCGGCAGTGCGGCGCACCGGCGTTTCCGAAAGCCCTAAGGCCGCAATGGGGGTTTCCCGGCAGCCGCTCGCGCCGCGGGCCGCGGCCCTGACGCAACCGCATATGTGAAGGATTTGAAGGAGGCGATTCGGTTATGAAAAGGCAATTTTTGAAAGCGGCCACCGGTTTTCTCCCGCTGCTGATGCTGCTGCCGCTCGCGGCCTCGGGAGAACCCGCGCCGCAGACGCCCGCCCCGGTGCCGGTCACCGAGCTGCTCGACCGCGTCAAGGTGGTGGGGCGCACCTCGGTGGACGAGATCGGCCTCGCGGTGCACACCACCGGCGCCGGCATCGCGTTTTACACCGACTGCTCGGGCGATGTCGTGCTGGACCTCTCTACCCGCAACAACTTCGCGAACACACAGTATTTCACCGTCGTCGTGGACGGCGAGCGGCGCAGGGAGTGCATCGACAACAAGGCCAAGGGCCTTGTGGAGAACAGGCTGGTCCTCGCCTCCGGCCTTGCACAGGGGATGCACGAGATCGAGATCTACCGGCAGACGGAGGAGGTCAACGCCGCGTGCTGGTTCCGCACGCTCACGATGGCGGGCGAGCCGATCCCCGTGCCGGACGCCCCGGCCCTCATCGAGTTTATCGGGGACTCCATCACCGCCGGTTACGGAATCTTTCAGCCGAGCGCGGGAAAGATCATCGACGACCCGGAGGGACAGGACGGCACACAGACCTACGCCTATCAGACGGCGCAGGCGCTCGGTCTGGATTTTCAGGCCTGCTGCACCAGCGGCTACGGCGCCTACCGCGGCTGGAACCAGGGAAAAACCAACCTCAAAGATATGTACCCGTACACCGCCTTCCACCACAACCAGGACACCGGCAAGGAGATGTGGTCCTTCTCCCGCCCGGCGGACATCGTGGTGATCAATCTGGGCACCAACGACGCCTCGGTGGGCCGGGGCAAAGGGGTAACCGACAAGACGTTCAAGCAGGGCGCCAAAGAACTGATTGAACTGGTAAAAGAAAAGAATCCGGGCGCCAAAGTGGTGTGGGTCACCGGCATGATGGGGGTCACTTTTCAAAAGCCGCTGACTTCCCTTGTGGAGGAGATGGGCGGGGACGCCGCCGGCATCTTCTACCGCGAACTGCCCCGGGGCGACGGAGGCGTCGTCGGGCACCCCGATCTCGCCTCGCACACCGCCGCCGCCGAGGCGCTGACGGCTTTCCTGCGCGAAAAAGTACTTCCCGCCGATTACGAGGCGCAGTTCGTCACGCCCGAACACATGCAGTCGCTGCTCGACAAGGCGGGAGACGACACGGCCTCCCCGGTACGGATAGCGCAGACGGCGCTCGCCGTCTATCAAAAAAACGGCGGCGTAAGCCGCGCGGCATTGACGGCGGCCTACACCGCCCTCGATACCGCTCTTCAGGAACACACTGTCCCCGACATGGTCTGGTGGCTGCTTCTCGGCGGAGTGATCGTCGTGGGCGCCGCGGTCGTCGTCGGCGTGGTGGTTCTCTATAAGCCGAAATCCGCCCCAAAAGGCCCCGAGCCCGGGACGGAGACACCCCAGAGCGCGTCGGATTCCCCCGATGTGCCGCCGACAGAAAGGAAGAGTTGAGTTATGAGCATGAAATTCGAACAGGCCCCCGGGGTATTTGCGGATGTCCTGCTGTCCCTGTCCATGCACTACAATCAGGACAATGAGGAGAGTATGCTCCTGTTCGTCAACCCCAAGCGCCGCGCGGCGGATCTGCGGTATTACCGCGAAAGTCTGCTCTCTTTCGAGCAGCCCGCCCCGGAGATGATCCCGCTGTTTGCGCTCTCGGGAGACCGCTCCTACGCCCTCTCGGTGCTGCTCAAAAACCTGTGCGACGCGGGGAATCTCTCGGTGGACGGCGTGAGCGCCATCCTCCCCGACGCAAACGCCATGGCTCTGGATGTGCTGCGCTTTTATCTGCCGCGCACCGGCAAGACTCTGCCCACCCCCGCCGAGCTCTCGGCCTCTCTCGTGAAGCTGGACACCGACGATGCGGTGAAATATCACCTGCTCTCGATGTGCATCGACCCGCAAAGGTATTACGATTTGCTGCTGCACACCCTCTCCCGCCGCACCAAGGAGATCAAGCCCCTCTTCACCACCGGCAAGACCGAGCTGCGCCGGGTGCGGGACGACGTGGACGAGGTGCTTCTGAAAGAATTTCTCGCGGAGCAGTGGGGCGCGAGCGAAAAAACCTTGAACGCCCTCACCCTGAGCATCACCCTGTTCGCCAGAAATACCCTCACGCTGCTCGACGGCCCCCATCCGCTGCTGCTCATCGGCAGCGACTACGAGTCCCGCATGAAGACTCTCACGGGCGAGATCAAGCCGGACATCGTGCTCATGGGCAAGGCGCTCAGCGAGGAAAAACGGGTGACCATCCTGCGCATGCTGCTCAACGAGGGCGAGATCACCTCGCTCAAGCTGCAGCGCCGTCTCAAGCTCTCGATGACCGCCACCCACTACCACCTCGAACTGCTGCAACAGGCGGGTATGCTGCTCACCCGCAACGAGGGCCGCACCATCTATTACTCGCTCAACCGCTCCTATTTCGAGCACGCGCCCGCGCTGCTCGAAGAATTCGGCCCCGAAAAATCCCCCTCGACATCCTTCTGATTCTCCCTTCTCATAACGCGAAATGACCGGCGGGATTTCCCTCCGGTCATTTCGCATAATCCCCAAAAGCGGGATTTTTCAACATTAGCCGCGTGGTGCCGCGCTTCGCCGGCCCCGCTATTCGCCCAGGCAGGCGGCACCAATGATCCCCGCGTCGTTGCCGAGAGTCGCGATACACAGGCGGGTCTGCTTTTTGCTGTACTTGCTGTACCGCTCCCGCTCGATCACCTCGCGCAGCGGCAGCAGCAGCGTATCTCCCTCGTGGCTGATCCCTCCGCCGAGGCACAGCACTTCCGGCTGGAAAATGTTGACGATGTTCACCAGACCGCACGCCACATGGTAAAGATAGGTGTCCACCACCTCTTTGGCGGTTTTGTCCCCCTCGCGCATCGCCTCAAACGCGGTGCGCCCGCTGACTTTGCCGTAATCCGAAGCGATACGGTTCATCGTGCTCTCCGGGTGCTTCGCCATCGCCGCCTTGGTCTGGCGGATGAGCGCGGTCGCCGAGGCATACGCCTCCCAGCAGCCGAGCCGCCCGCAGCTGCACAGTTCGCCGCCCTCGTGAATCACCGTGTGGCCGAGCTCCGCCCCGGCGTAGTTGAAGCCGTTGTAAATTTTGCCGTCGATGATGATGCCGCCGCCGACGCCGGTGCCGAGCGTGATACAGATGGAGCTCTGCGTTCCCTTGGCGGCACCCGCCACCGCTTCGCCCAGAGCAGCGGCGTTGGCGTCGTTCTCGATGTACACCGGTTTGCCGAGCAGGCTGCCGAGCATTGCCCTGAGCGGCACTTCCTTGAAATCGAGATTGCAGGAATACTCCACCACGCCGGTCTCGAGATGGCAGACGCCCGGGCACCCCACCCCGACATACGAGACGTCCGCCATCGACAGGCCCGCCGCGACCACCGCCTGCATGGTCACCGTTGCCATATCGGCGATGATGTCCCCCGCCTCGCGCGGAAGATTGGTCTTGACCGTCTTCTTCTGCAAAATCTTGTTTTTCTCATTCACCACCCCGGCGACGATATTCGTCCCGCCGAGATCGATGCCGATTCGTACCATGGATTCTTCTCCTCCCCGCACCGTTTTTTCCGCTCCTATTATATCGAAAATCGTATGGGATTGCAAGGGGTTTTTGTTTTATCTGACGAAAAATCCGTCGGCCGCCCAAAAGTGGGAGGGGAATTTTGGGGGTTCCTTTTTCCGGCGTTTTGTGGTACAATAACGGTGTATCCCATCGCCGTCGGGAGGGTTTTTCCTTGGGCAGAATTATCGCGGTCGCCAATCAGAAAGGCGGGGTCGGCAAGACCACCACCGCCGTGAACCTGACTGCGGAGCTGGGGCTGCTGGGCAAGCGGGTGCTGCTCTGCGATCTCGACCCGCAGGGCAACGCGACAAGCGGTCTTGGGCAGGACAAACGCCAGAATTCCCCCTCGATTTACGATTTGCTCATCGGGAAGACCGATCCCGCCAAAGCGGTGACGGTCACTCCCTTCCAGAACGTCTCGCTCATCCGCTCGGATATTCAGCTCGCGGGGGCGGAGGTGGAACTCATCGATCTCCCCCGCCGGGAAAACCGGCTCAAAGCGGCGCTCGCCCCGCTGCGGGCATCGTACGATATTTTGCTCATCGACTGCCCGCCCGCCCTGGGACTGCTCACCCTAAACGCCCTGTGCGCCGCCGATTCGCTGCTCATCCCCATCCAGTGCGAATATTACGCGCTCGAGGGGCTCGCCCAGCTGATGAACACGGTACGGCAGGTGCGGCGCAGCTACAATCCCACTCTGGAGATCGAGGGCGTTCTGCTTACCATGACGGACACCCGCCTCAACCTGAACCGTCAGGTGATTGACGAGGTCAAAAAGTATTTTCCCCGGCAGGTGTTCTCCACCCCGATTCCCCGCTCAGTGAGGCTCGCGGAGGCGCCGTCGTTCGGCAAGCCGATTCCGTATTACGACCGGAATTCCCGCGGCGCGAAGGCGTATGAAGAGGTGGCCAGAGAGATGCTGAAACACCACCGGGCATAACGGTTCACCGAAAAATCAAGACGATTTTTGCACAAGAAATGGGGGGAACGGCATGGCCATCAGAAAAACCGGGCTTGGGCGCGGGCTTCAGGCGCTGCTCTCGGAGAACAGCACCGAGGACGGCAGCGCCACCGTGACCCTGCGGATAACCGAGGTCACGCCGAACAGCGGCCAGCCGCGCAGGAATTTCGACGAGGCCGCTCTCGACGAGCTCGCCGCCTCGGTGGCGGAACACGGCATTTTGCAGCCGCTGCTTGTGCGTCCGCTTCCCGACGGGAGATACGAGATCGTCGCGGGAGAGCGGCGGTACCGCGCGGCGAAAATGGCGGGCCTTCGGGAAATCCCCGTGGTCATCCGGGAGCTCTCTCCGGCACAGGCGGCAACCCTCACCCTGATAGAAAATCTGCAGCGGGAAGATCTGAACCCCATGGAAGAGGCGCGGGGTTTTCGCGCCCTGACCGAACAATACGGCATGACTCAGGAATCGGCGGCGCAGGCGGTGCACAAATCCCGTCCGGCGGTGACGAACGCGCTGCGCCTGCTCTCGCTGCCCCCGAAAGTCGCCGAGATGGTGGAGAGCGGCGCGCTCTCCGCCGGCGCCGCCCGCGCGCTGCTGGGGGCGGAAACGCCCGAGGCGATCGAGGAGCTCGCCGAGCACTGTGTGGAAAAAGGGCTCTCGGTGCGGGAAATCGAGCGCGAGGTGGCGGCGCGCAAGGCGTCCCGTCCCTCCGCCCGGACAAGACCCGTTTCCTTCACCGTGCGTTTCAGCGACGAGGTGGCGCTCTCCCTCTCGGAGCAGATGGGGCGCAAAGTCAGGGTGCGGCCCGGCAAAAAGGGCGGTGTGCTGCAGGTGGAATATTTTGACGACGACGATCTGCGCTCGCTGGCGGCCGCCCTCGGGCGGGACGGTTGAGCGATTTTCAAAAGACGGAGGATTCTTTATGCTGGACATCAAACTCATCCGCAGCGACCCGGACGGAGTCAAAGCGGCCATCCGAAAACGGGAGATGAATCTCGACGCCACGGTGGACGACATCCTCGCCCTGGACGACCGGCGCCGGGCGCTCACGTCCCGCAGCGAACAGCTCAGAGCGCGGCAAAACGCCGCCTCCCGGAAAATCCCGCAGATGAAGAAGGCGGGAGAAGACACCTCCCCCCTGATGGCGGAGATGAAAACCCTCGCCGAGAACCAAAAGGCGGACGCGGCGGAGCTCGCCGGGGTGGAGGCGCAACTGCGGGAGCGAATGCTCTCGCTGCCCAATCTCCCCGACCCGGACGTCGCCGCCGGGGGCAAGGAGCAAAACATCCCTCTGCGCTCCTGGGGGGAGCCGCCTTCTTTCGACTGTACCCCGAAAAGCCACATCGAACTGTGTGAATCTTTGGGGCTCATCGATTACGAGCGCGGCGCGAAGCTCGCGGGCGGCGGCAGCTGGGTCTACCGCGGCATGGGCGCGCGTCTCGAGTGGGCGCTGCTCAACTTCTTCATCGACGAACATCTCAAGGACGGCTACGAATTTATTCTCCCCCCGCATATGCTGGGGTACGAGTGCGGGCTCACCGCGGGGCAGTTCCCGAAGTTCGAGGACGAAGTCTACTGGATTCAAAACCCCACCGGCGCCGAGCGCCGCTTTCTGCTGCCCACGGCGGAGACCGCGCTCGTCAATCTCCACCGGGACGAGATCCTCGGCGCGGAAGAACTGCCCAAAAAATATATCGCCTACACCCCGTGCTACCGCCGGGAGGCGGGCAGCTACCGTTCGGAGGAGCGGGGGATGATCCGCGGGCACCAGTTCAACAAGGTGGAAATGGTGCAGATCACGACCGAGGACGATTCGGACGCAGCATTTGATGAGCTGGTGACCAAGGCGGAGCGGCTGATGCAAAAGCTGCAGCTGCACTACCGAGTGAGCCAGCTCGCGGCGGGCGACTGCTCTTTCTCGATGGCGCGCACCTGCGATATCGAGGTCTGGATCCCCTCCATGGGAATCTACAAAGAGGTCAGCTCCGCCTCCAACGCGAGGGCGTATCAAGCGCGGCGCGGCAACATCCGGTACCGCGGCGAAGACGGCAAGACCCGCTTTGTCCACACATTAAACGCCTCGGGACTCGCGACCAGCCGGGTGCTGCCCGCGCTGCTGGAGCAAAAGCAGAGCGCCGACGGCACCGTTCTCATCCCGGAGGCGCTCCGCCCGTATCTCGGCGGCGCGAAAGAGATCCGGTGAGCGGCGGAATCGCGGGAGAAAACATCCCGCCGCGATACGCGATGACCTTTCCGGTCGCGAGTTACGATGTGGGACAGGACAGCCTGCTCACCCTCTCGGCGCTGCTGCGGCTGCAGCAGGAGGCGGGGGAACGGCATTTCCTCTGCGGCGGTCTGGGTTTCACGGCTCTCGCCGAGCACGGGATGGCGTTTGTGGTGCTCCAGGCTTCGGCCGTTTTCACCCGCCGCCCCGCGATGGGAGAGGAGATCGCGCTGGAGACTTGGTGTCTGCCGAATAAAGGTGTGCGCTTTCTCCGCGCGTACCGCGTGCTGAACGATGGGGGCAGCCCTCTTATCGAGAGCGTTTCCTCCTTTGCGCTGGTGCGCACCACCGACCATTCGCCCCTGCGCCCCTGTGCGCTGGACGCGTTTCATATCCCCCCGCCGCCCGGCTATCCGATCGGCTGCCCCGAACCGAAACGGCTCTCGCCGCCCTCCGACCTCTCCCCCGTCGGCGAGTTCACGGTGCGCCGCTCACACCTCGATTTTCTCGGCCACTTCAACAACTCCCGTTACGCCGATTTGATCGACGATTTCTCCCCCGTCCCGCTCACGGGAGATACGGTGGGCGCTTTCACCCTTTCCTTCCGCCGCGAGGCAAAGCTCGGCGAGACCCTCGCGATCGCCACAGGGCAGGACGGAGAGCGACTTTTCCTCCGCGGCGATCACGCGCGGGGGGTATGCTTTGAGGCGGAGGTGCGGCTTCGTCCTTCAGACTTGTCTCTCTCTTAATCGATAACGGCGGTCGGTGTTTCACGTGAAACACCGACCGCCGTTTATCTTTATATATCTTATATATCGCGCCTCTTTAAGCGTCGTCCCCCTATCTTAATGACTTTCCTCCGCGAGAATTCTCGCCTCGTAGGGAAGAAGCGTTTCGTCTTGGGGACAATCGGTATTCGCGAGCAAAATCTTCCCCTTCGCCCCTTTCGGCGCCGGAGCGGGGGTGTCGGCGAACCGGCAGAGGATTAAGCGGCTCTCCCCGTGAAGGGCGCGGCGGTAGAGCACCGTGCCGTCCTGATTGTGCAGCAGCGTGAAATCGCCGTGCAACAGCACCTTGTCGTCCCGGCGCAGGCGCAGGAAACGGCGGTAAAAATGCAGCACCGAGCGCAGGTCGCTCTCCTCCGCCTGTACGGAGCGCGACGGGTCCGGTTCCGCCTTAATCCACGGATCGCCCGTGGTAAAGCCGCCGTTTAGAGAGCCGTCCCACGGCATCGGCACACGGGAGTTGTCCCGGCTGCCGAAATTCATCCTCTTCAGCAGTTCTCCCTGCGGCACGCTCCCCCGCAGCGACTGGTAGGCGTGGACCGTCTCGATATCGCGGTACTCGGACAGCGAGGAAAAATGCGGGTTGGCAAGGCCGAGCTCCTGCCCCTGATAGATCACCGGGATACCACGCATCCCGTAAAGCAGGACGGCGAGCATCGTCGCGCTCTCATAGGGATACCGCTCATCTCCGAAGCGGGAGAAAGCACGGGGTTGATCGTGATTTTCCATCACCAGCACAGGGTAGCCGTCGTCTTTCAGCCCCTCCTCCCACCCGGCGAGGATATCCACAAACGCCTTGCGGTCCACCGGGCAGGGAGAGAATTTATCGCCTCCCTCGCGCCCCAGCATCAGATGATCGAACTGGAAAGTGGCGGTCAGTTCCTCCCGCGCACAGCCCGTGAGCTCCAGCGTCTGTGCCGGGGTCAGCCCCCAGGTCTCCCCGATTGTGAGCGCGCGGTGGGGCCCAAACGCCCGCTCGTGCAGCTCGTGCAGATACTCGTGCAGGCGCGGCCCCATGCCACCGCCCCCCGCGGCGGACAAATCTTTGGAGATGGAGTTGATTACGTCGCAGCGAAACCCGTCCATCCCCATATCCAGCCAATAGTTCACCATATCGGCGATCTCGCGCCGCACGGTGGGATTCTCCCAGTTGAGGTCCGGCTGCTTTTTGGAATACAGGTGCAGATAGTACTGCCCCGTCTTATCGTCCCACTCCCAGGCGGAACCGCCCCAAGCGGCCTCCCAGCCGTTCGGCTCGTGACCGTCCACCGGATCGCGCCAGATGTAGTAGTCGCGATAAGGGTTGTCCCTTGAGGAACGGCTTTGCACAAACCACTCGTGCTCGTCGGAGGTGTGGTTGACCACCAGATCGAGCAGCAGGCGAATACCGTTGCGGTGTAGCGCGGCGAGCAGTTCCCGGAAATCCTCCATCGTGCCGTACTCCGGCGCAATTCCGCGGTAATCCGAGATGTCGTAGCCGTTGTCCTCTCCCGGCGACGGATAGCACGGGGAAATCCACACGGCGTTCACCCCGAGCGCCTTGAGATACGGCACCTTGGAGAGAATTCCGCGCAAATCCCCTATGCCGTCGCCGTTGCTGTCGCAAAAACTCTTGGGGTAGATCTGGTAGAGCACCGTCTCCTGTTGCCACGTTTCCATCTTGAGGCTCTCCTTGCTCTATCTTATGTTTCACGTGAAACATCCGCCGCAGGCGCGTCCGCTTCGGCCCCCGGCGAGGAGGATTCCGCCTCTTCCGCGCTCTCGTCCGGCGGCGCGGTGGCGAGCCCCACAATCTTGCTGCCGGGTTCGAGCTTCATAATGCGCACCCCTTTGGAGGGGCGGGAAAAGCGCGAGATTTCGCCGATGGCGAGGCGAATGAGGATGCCGTCGGATGAGATGAGGATCAGGTCGTCCGCCGGATTCACAAGGCGGATGCCCGCCACTTCGCCGAAACGGGAGGTGTGGTAATTGATAAGGCCCTTGCCCCCGCGAGACTGCAGCCGGTAATCCTCCACCGGCGAGAGCCTGCCGAACCCCGTCTCGGTGACGGTCAGCACCAGGTCGCCGGGAGCGCACGCCTGCATACCCACTACCTCGTCGCCCGGGACAAGCGAGATGGCCTTCACCCCGCGCGCGACCCTGCCGATGACGCGGGCGTCGTTCTCGTCGAAGCGAATCGCGTACCCGAGACGGGTCCCGATGAGCAGGGACTGCCCGCCGTCCGTCTCCAGCACCTGCACCAGCCGATCCCCCTCGTCCAGATCGATCGCGATCAGGCCGTTTTTGCGGCTGTTCTGGTAGGCGTCGATACGAGTGCGCTTGATGACGCCGTTTTTCGTGATCATGCACAGGTACCGCCCGTCGCCCGCCGAGAGTTCCGGCACCCGGATGAGCATGGTGACCTTTTCGTCCGGCTGCAGCGGCAGGAGATTGACCACATTCATCCCCTTGGCGTTGCGGCTGCCCTCCGGTATCTCGTAGCACTTCAGGCGGTACACCCGCCCGGCGGTGGTGAAGAGCATCACATAATCGTGGGAGGAACAGAACAGGATATTGTCCGCCACATCCTCCTCGCGTGTGGTCATGCCCCGCACGCCGCGCCCTCCGCGCCGCTGGGATTTGTAGACATCCGCCGCCTGCCG
>CAZGXK010000028.1:14026-14430 GCA_964529775.1 uncultured Eubacteriales bacterium | reverse complement strand
TCTATCTTTTGGCCCGCCAGCAGGTAGGTTTCCCCTCTGCCGGGGCCGATGAGCACATGATATTCTTCGCCCTCCTGCGTCACCTGGAAGGTGAGATATCCCGAATCGATATACCAGAGCTCGGAGTGGTCGAGATCGAGAGCGTCTTTCGCGGCGCAGAAATCATTGAAGATGTCTTTGTTGCCCGATTCGACATAGGCCTGAACATCTTCCTTACCGATGACTGTTGTCTCGCCGTTCTCGCCGCCCTTGAGGTTCATCAAATCGATGACCCCCGTGCCGTCGATATCCTGTTGGGACTTGTTTGTCCATTCGTCCAGAAGCTTCGTGTAGATGGCCTTGGCGCGCTCATTGAGCTGATGATAGAAATAATCAGACGGTTTCTCCGCCGGCTTGTAGTCTTC
>CAZGXK010000028.1:0-14016 GCA_964529775.1 uncultured Eubacteriales bacterium | reverse complement strand
TTGATAGGTACTTACAACGGAATGGGAGGCTTGTAGTCTTCACCGAAAACGATGACTCCCACAGGCAGCGCGGAAAGCACCAAGAGCAGCGACAGTGCCACGGCGACGAGTTTCTTTCCCACTTTCATTGTGTTTTGTTCCTCCTTCGAAGACATTTTTACAAGAGTTCGAAGAGTCGCAAACAGGCGAATTTTTCGGTTGCCCCTCGACATTCGTCTCTTTATGCATAGTATACCGTAACCGGGAAAATATGTCAATCACAGTTGTACGTCTAATATAAAATTTTTTTGTGAAATTTCTTTTTTCTTTTTTTTTGGCGACCGTCTGATAAGGTGCCGGTTCCCGGAAATAAACATGCCAATGCCCCCGCGAAAGCCGAACGGCCTTCGCGGGGGCACATTATCCGCCAAGCGTCAGGGGCGAAAAATCAGGCAAGAGGCGCTCCGCTGACCAGCTGATACACGATGTAGACATCAAAGAGATTCAGCTTACCGTCTTTGTTGATATCGCACCAAGCGATGTCTTCCGCCGTGGGGGCCTTTTCGCCGTCCACAAAGGCGAACATCTCAAGGGCGTCGGCGATATCCAGCGTATGGTCTTTGTTGACGTCGCCCAGAGGATACCGTTTCAAAACGGTCTCCTCCTCAGTGATTTCGTTTTCGGCATTCGCGTCGGAGAAGTACTTGCCGCACCGCTTGCAGTGCCAGTACTCGATGTTGCCGTCTTCCTCCATGGTGGGCTCTTTCGCCTCCACGTGCTCGAGGTCGTGCCCGAGCGCCGGAATAACGGTATCGGCGAGATCGGTGAACGGCTGAGTGCCCTCTTCGTCGAAGAACATCTGGCCGCACTCTTCGCAGACGTAGTAGGTCCTGGTGCCGGGATTTTCGCAGTCCGCGGGAGTCCCCTCATGCACCGTCATTTTGTGCTCGTGCGGCTTGGTGAGATCGCTGACCACATCTACCGTCTTGGTGACCTCAATCGTCTGGTCCTCGTGGTTCGGGTCGGGATTCGTGAAGGTGACCGTCACGGTGAGGGTGGTCGTGCCGGGGGCCATGGCGAACAGCGTGATGCCGCGGTCCGTCGTGCCCTTTTGGAGGACATAGTCGTTGCCCTGCAGATGGAACGTCACCGAGGTAATCTCATAAGATTCGTGAGAGGGGCCGACCGTGACCGTTAATTCGGGCGCGTCGTCGGTGAGGGTGATGTCCGCGGGCGTGAGCACCATATCGAGCTCTGGAAGGTACGTCACGGCGCTCGGCGCGTTCTCATGGGTGTTGTCGATCTTCGCGTAAATTGTGCCGCCCGCCACTTCGAGCGCGTCGCCGTCCAGCAGGATCTTCACAGAACCGTTGGTGATATCGGTTTCGGAAATCGTCAGCGGCTCACTCTCGGGAGTGGTGCACGCCTCCTCCTTGTAGAACGTCACGATATCGCCCGCTTCCAGCGCGTTCTCGGCGACGTCCAGCACCGCGTAATCCGTATACCCTTCCGCGTTCGGGAGATTGTAAATCACCGCCTGAAGCACCCGTTCGTCCACCGGGGGTTCCACAAGGCGGACGGTGACGCTGCCGGTCACATCGTGATAGTTGGGGTTGCTGGGGACAAAGGTGTAATGGTAGGTTTCACCGTCTTTAGAGACGACGCTGCCGCTCGCATCCCAGATGTATGTGCCGTCCAGCTCAGCGCCGTCGATGCCTGTCGGGCGCAGAAGCAGAGAAATGAGCAGATCGTCGAGGTCGTCCACTTTCGTCCCCTCGACCACAGGCAAATCCGGCACTTCGGGCACGGTGGGAGTCGCCTGCTCGATGGTCAGGGTGGCCGTCATCACATTGTCCGCGTACGCGTCCAGTTTGGAGACCCCCGTGATCTGAACCGTGTAGATGCCGGCATCCACAGGGTCATCTTTCACCCATTCGTCCTGTCCGTCGCCCCGATAGAGGATGTTCACATCCCACAGGGCATCGGCAGGGGCACCATCGGGATACCGCACCTTATAACTCTCGAAAGGATGGGCTTTGCCGTCGTAGTGTACCGTCACGTCCTGCACCTCAACGACCATCGGCTCTTTGTCCACCAGCGTGATCACCACGCTGCCGCCTGCGGGAGGCTCGTAATTGGCCTCGAATTCCGTATCCATCGTGAACGTCCACTCTTCGGTGGTCGTGTCGGCATCGGGGAGAGTTTTTCCGGATTCTTTCCAGGCGAAAGTTCCGGTGACGTCTTCGTGGCTGTAGGGATTGTAAAATTCACCGTTGAGGGAAACGTTGTCGAGGGCTCCGCCTTTGCGCCCGCGACCCGCTTCCAGCGAACCGTCGCGCAGCACGGGCGTGGTCTTCTGCACTTCCAGCCTGCCGATAGTCGCCTCGGTCAGGATGTAATTCGGGTTCTCGATGGTCGCGGTGACCTCATAGCCGCCCTCTACGACAGGCGCGCTCGCCGCCATGCCTTCGCTGGTAAACTGCGCGCGGAGATCTTGGATGGTCTGCCCCTCGGGCATATTCGCGCTAAAAGACGCGAGCAGCTGTTGGGTATCCCTTTCCTCGCCGTAGAACTTCGTGGCGGTGCCCTGAATCGTAATCTCTCTCGGGGTGATGTTCGCCGTTCTGTGGTAGGTAACGATACCCAGTTTGTAATTGTCGGCGTCCGTGCCGGTGATGCCGGTGAGATTGATGGTGACGGCGATGCCCTGGCCCACGTTGGAGTCGGCAAAATGGGCATTATAGCTCACATCCACATCGTCGCCGTCCACTTTGGTGGTGATTGCGTAGACCATTTCCGCTTTGTTGGTGCCGTCATAAGCCTTATCTCTCACTTGAGAAAGAAAAATAGAGAGGGTTTTCTTCTCGATGATCAGCGTTCCGGAAAACGCCGCTCCCGCGTATTCCGCGGTCTCGGCAACCGTCGCCTTAATCAGGTACGTTCCGGCGTCTATCGGTAGATCGGTGGAATAGTCCTCCGTGCCCTCCTTGGCGTACTGCACTTCAACTTCCGACCCCTCGACGTTGCCCGGGCGGTTCGTGGTCAAATCCACGCCGTGCTGCTGGCCGTCATACGTGAAAGTAAAGGTCGTGTTTCCGCTGTCGCCCTTTGTCGGGATAATGCGTGTCTCGATTTTATCGGTGGCCAGAACTTCGGCCGTCCCCTCAAGGATGGTGTAGTTATCGAGATCCTCCGGGGTGAACACCCAGGTGTAATTCCCCGTATCGGGCACCACGGCCGTCTCTTTCCAGGCGAGAGTGCCCGCCACCGGACTGTCGTTATTCGGATTGACAAACGTGCCGGTAAGGACGGATTTTTCCAGATTATCTCCCTTTTTCACCGCCGACGCATTGGGGGTTCCCTTAGGTGTGGCTTTTTCCACCGTCAGCTTGCCCGCCTGCTCGCTGAGCTCCACATGATAGTGCGGGTTACTCACCGAGGCGATGCGCAAATCGTATTCGCCGACCTTCGCCGTGGACGGGAAGCCGTCGGATTCCCAGGTAATCCCGAGTTCGTCATAAGAGACGGAACCGTCGTCCACCGTGGCCTTGATTGTCTGGGAATTCAGTTCCTCCCCGTACCCCTTCGTCGTGGCCGAGGGAGTGACGGTCACGGTCTTGGTCTTGCCCACGGACACGCTGACATCCAGGAAGATAAGCCCGGATCTCCGACCCGCAATCAGCGTCTCCTGATATTCTCCCGCGGCCAGTTTCGCCTTCGGGGTGATGGTGAGATCCGCGGTTGCCCCCGGATTCAGTTTATTTTCTTGGGGCGCGGTGAACGTCACGTCGAAATACTGCAGCGTATTGAACACGCCCACATCTTCGAGCGTCTCGGTGCCGGTGTTCTTGATCACCAGCTCGCGGGATGTCGGCTCGGCCTCGTATTCCAGCGCGCCGAAATCCAGTTTTTCCACTTTCTCGCCGGTAGCTTTATCCTGGATTTCCGCCTGCCATGTCTTTTTTGTGCCGTACACGGCATACAAATCTCCGCCCTCTTGCGGGACGGTGGTCGTCACGGCCGTATAGAGGGTCTGGCCCTGTGTGTCCGACCAGCCGAGAAAATCTTTTTCCTCGGGGGGAACCACCGCGGGAATGGGGATATACCGCAATTCCGCGTTCGCCTGCGCAACGGTGGCGTACTCGGTCCCCGCATCCCCCTGGAAAGTGCCGGTGTCCGTGTGGAAACGCACGTCCTTGAGCTGCAAAGTCAGAGACGCCTGGTTCTCCGGCTCACCCCTTTTTTGCACGGTAATCCTATAGTTGCCGGCCTTCGGATCGTCCAGTCTCCAGGCAACGGTCGAGCCGTAAGCGCCGATGACCTTGTTCTCCGTCACCTCGGCGTTCTCACCTTCGGGGGGCTGAACGGAGATCATGTAATCCTTCACGGCCCCCTTCTCGTCTTTCGCGAGCCTGGTGAAATCCAGCCATGTGACAGACACCATGTGGTCTTTCAAAGCAGAATCCACATTGAGATAAGGAGGATTGCTTTCGTAGTAGTTCACCCGAAGGCTATCGCTACTCAGCTGACCGGCCGCGCCGGCCGAGAAAACCGCCGGGCAACAGGCAATCAGCATCATCACAGCGAGGAAAAGCGAGAGGATACGCCTTGCCCCGATTTTGCACTTTTGCATGGTTCACTGCTCCTTTCAAAGTTAAAGTATATTACGACCTATAATTAGGTATACACTCTTTTGCGGAAAATGTCAAGTGTTTTTTTACCTCCGGGAAAATTTTATTCGGCGGTATTGGAACGAACGCCCGCGATCTCCCGGAAGCGGCACGGCTGTGGGGCGCCGTATTCTCCTCCGGCTGCGCCCGACTTCAAAAAAATAAAAAACAAAAGAAAAAACAGTTTGAAAACGCACCCTATCTATGGTATCATATGAGCACCGAACATCAAAAGGAGAAATGTCACCGTGTTGATCAGCGAATCCGCCGAAAATTACCTCGAGACCATCCTGATTCTCTCCCGGCGCAAGGGGGCGGTGCGCGCCGTGGATATCGCGGTTGAGCTCTCGTATTCCAAGGCGAGCGTGAGCGTCGCGATGAAACACCTGCGGGAAAACGGCTATATCGAGACCGATGAGGACGGCTTTATCACGCTTCTCCCCCCGGGAGAGGCCATCGCCGAACGGATGTACGAGCGGCACACCGCCATCTCCGATTGGCTGATCTCGCTCGGCGTCTCCCCGAAGGTTGCGGTGGAAGATGCCTGCCGCATCGAGCACGTCATCAGCGCCGAGAGCTTTGAGGCGATGAAATCCCATCTGTTCCCGTCCAACTCATAAAGGAGAGTGTGCCGATATGAAACGATTTTTCGCGCTGTCGCTCGCGTTGGTTCTGGTCTTCTCGCTGTGCGCCGGGACGGCGGCGTCTCAGGAGGAGGGCGACGCCTTTACCGTCGCCTATATTCCACTGGACGACCGCCCGGTCAATGTGGACCGGGTCATCTATCAGGCCAAGGCGTCGGGGGTGACTCTGCTGATGCCGGAGGAAGATTGGTACCGCACTGTGTTGGACGACCAGCCTAAAAACACCAACGGCACCCAGTACGGGGACTGCGAGGCCCTGCTCGAGTGGCTGCGCTCGGTGGAAGGCCGAAGCGATGCCTTTGTGATCTCGGCAGATCAGCTTCTGTCGGGAGGGCTTGCCTATTCCCGCTGGGATTTCGATGTCGAGGGAATGATGCGGGAAGGAAGCCCGGAGCGCGAAACCGTCGCTTATCTGCGAGAGCTGAGCCGGCGCAAACCGCTGTACCTGTTCGACACGGTGAAGCGCCTTGCTGCCACCTCTGGCTATTTCGGCTATGGGTCCGCGGAGTACAACGATTTGCGCAACTACTCCTCTCTCCCCCGCGCCTGGCTCGGTGGAGAGGATCTCACGGTGGAAAACATTGTAGCTTACTACGAATACGACGGGCTGTGGAACACCATCGGCTGCGGCGGCACCGCAATTTCCGCCGACAACATCTGGACGCTCTATCAGACATACGAATACGACAGGCTTTACGGCTACACCTACGAGACCGCTCAGTCGGTACATGACTCCATCGCCCGTCTGAGCGCGGATCAAATCTCTCAGGAGCTTGCCGCCCGCCACCGCAAGCTGCAGCTCACCGACTGGCTGCTGAGAGAAATCGACGCCTCCGCCTATTTTTTCCTCGGGGTCGATGATTCCTCGGTCACCGATTCCATTCAGTCGAACGAGATCAACTATGTCCAACATCTTATCGACATGATCCACCCCAACGCGAAAGTGTATTCGGGGGCAGACGAACTGGGGATGATGGCGCTCGCCCGTTGCGTGACGGAGCATTTTCACATCAGCCCGAAGCTCTTCCTGCGCTATCTTGGAGGAGGGGAAAACGGAAAATCCGGTCCGTTCGAGCCGGAAACCGTGAAGCAAAATACCGAGGGGCATATTCAAAGTCTGGGCTGTGAACAGGTCGATTCCCCCGAGGAGGCGGACATCACCGTGGTGATGCTCACCATCCCCTCCGGCACCGGCATCGCGCAGAGAAAGGCCGTGTGGGAAAGCGCCATCTCCGAGCTGTCCGCCGACACGGTCACCTCCGCCCGCCCCACCATTTATATCGATCCGATGAGCTCCTCAATGGGCGCGCCCGACGGAGTGGAGAGCGAGGGCGAGACGCCGCAGTACGATGTGTTTAACCGTCTTCTGCTGCGCTCTCCCGTGGATCTCACGATGCTGCTCGGGTACAGCTGCTGGGCGGCAGGGGGCAACCCGATCGGTATCGGCCTCGCGATGGGGGTGTCGCGCTATGCCTATCTGAAATCGGCCGCTTCCCCTTCTCAGCTCTCGAATATTGGGCAGTTGCAGTCGCTCACTTTTGCCTTGGTCAAGGATATCTGCTATAAGCACCGGGCCAACGCCGAAATCGAATACTACCTCACTTCCGGCAAAGACGGCTATGCCCTCTCTCCCAGGCTCTCCGGCTCCACCGGTAATTTCTACAAGGAACTGACCTCCCGCAGCTGGGGCGATGCGGAGTTCGCCGATTTACTCAGGCGATTCCTCTTCCAAAAGACCACCTACCGTGTGGCGTGGAACGGCTTTGACGACGGCACCGACGCTCAGACGGTTTTGGACAAACTGGAGAGCGGCAAACTGCTCACCGATTTGGAAGAGGTGTCCGGTCTTGCGGTCGGGGAAGTGAGCTTATCGGATTTCTCTTTCCCATGGTACCGCACGTTTGAGGCGCGCTTTTCCTGCCACGTCGCATTGGAGGCCGTCACCTGCACCTATCCTCTGAACGAAGACGAGATGCTGGTGGAGATTCCTCTGGGACTGACGTGCGCTCAGCTGACCGCCGCTTTCTCACACCCCGCAAGCCTTCTCTCCCCGCAGGGCACCACGCCGGACAGCCTTGTCGGCACCGGCGCCGTAGTCGAGGTGAACGGGCCGAACGGTCCGGTCGTCTACACGGCGGTCGCGCCGGGAGATGTCACCGGAGACGGAGTGTGCGATTCCGATGACGCCCGACGTATTCTGCTCTCGGATGCCGCCGGCGGCATCCTCTCCGCCGCGCAAACCGCCGCCGCCGACCTGAGCGGAGACCGGCAAATCGATTCCGCCGATGCCCGAGCCTGCCTCTCTTTCGCGGTGAATCAATCCCCCTCCGCTCCGTTCGCGGCGTAGAAGAACCCCGGCAAGGGAGTTGGCCGTCCCCATGGAAAAGGGCAGCCGCCGGGTGCACACCCGTGCGGTTATCCCCCGTTTAACGGGTGGATAAAAAGTGTGCTGATCAGAGGTCATCCTCCCGACGGCCTTGAATGATCTTTTTACACAAAATGAGAAAGGAGGAATCGTCTTGAGTAAATATGTGTGCTCCGTGTGCGGCTACGTCTACGATGAAGCCGCGGGCGACCCAGATAACGGCATCGCCCCCGGCACCCTCTTTCGGGATCTCCCCGAAGACTTTGTCTGTCCCCTGTGCGGAGTGGGCAAAGACCAGTTCGAAAAAGAAGACTGAAAAAAGAAAACGGAGGACCCGCGGGGGCCAAAGTCTCCCGCGGGTTCCGTTTTCTCCGCCGCTTCTTCGTATTTTTCCCCTCTCTTTTGGGGCTTCATATCTCCTCATACGCCCGCGAGACCGCGCCGGATTCCAGAAGTTCCAGCACAGGGCTTCCGTCCTCCTTAAGCACGGGGAGTTCGTTAGCGTCCCATGTGATGTCGAGAATGTCCGAATGGGTATACTTTTTGATGTCGCGCAGACGGAAAGTGTCGTCGTGCGGGGCGGCGGTGGACATAAAGGTGAACGCCGCGCCGAAGCGTTTGGCCCGGCCGGTGCGCCCGATGCGGTGGAGATAATATTCGTTCTCTTCCGGGATATCGAAATTGACCACAGCCTCCACGTCGTCCACGTCTATCCCCCGCGCCGCCACGTCGGTGCACACCAAAATCTCAAAATCGCCACGCCGGAACCCAGCCATCACGCGGTTGCGCTGGGACTGAGGAATATCGCCGTGCAGGCAGTCCACCGATCGGCCCTCGCGGCGCAGTTTGTTGTGCAGCCACGCCACGGTGCTCTTGGTGTTGCAAAACACCATCACGCGCGTGAGCTTCAGTGTGTCGATCAGGTGGCCGAGATCCCGCACCCTCTCGTCCCCCGTCGATTCCAGCACAAACTGAGCGATTTTCGGCCGGTTTTCCCCCGTAGCCGCCACATTGATCTCCACGGCGTCCCGCTGGTACTCCCAAGCGATGTTCATCACCTCTCGGGACATGGTGGCGGAGAACATCACCACCTGCGTGTCGGCGGGGGTTTCCTTCAAAATACGGCGCACATCGCGGATAAAGCCCATTTTCAGCATCTCGTCCGCCTCGTCCAGAACGGCGGTGTAAACGTTCCCGATATAAGCGGTGCCGCGGGACATATGGTCGAGCAGCCTCCCGGGCGTCGCCACCACAATATGGGGGCGGCGCTTCAGCGCCTCCATCTGCTTGGCGATCGGCTGTCCGCCGTACAGAGAGACAATGCGCACCTCTTTACGGTAGAGCGCAAGCGAGCGCAGCTCCTCGGCAATTTGCAGGCACAGTTCCCTCGTGGGGCACACGACAACGGCCTGGATATCCCGACACTCCATATCCAGACACTCGAGCAGCGGGATGCCGAACGCGCAGGTCTTTCCGGTGCCGGTAGGTGCCTTCGCGATCACATCTTTGCCCGCCATCATCAGAGGAATGGTTTTCAGCTGCACCTCGGTGGGATGGGAAAACCCCATGTGGCGCAGCGCCCTGACCGTCGGCGCGGAGAGGGAGAGGACATCAAAAGTGTCGTTCGGTTCAAAATCCGCCATGGGAGAGAAAATCCTTTCGTAATCAATCCCCGACCGCGCGCATTCGGCGGCCGGGGATACTTCTGTAAACGGTCAGTGCCGGCGCGGACGCTGCCCGCCGTCGCGGCGGGAGCGCGGACCGGAAAACGGAGTGCCGCTTTCCTGCGGCTTTAAGCCCTCCACCTCGATCAGAGCGTCGCGGCGGGAGAGGTTGATGCGACCTTGCTCGTCGATATCGGTGACCTTGACAATCACCTCGTCGCCCACGGCGACCACATCTTCCACGCGGTCCACTCGCTTGAGATCGAGTTTGCTGATGTGCACCAGCCCCTCTTTTCCGGGGGCGATCTCCACAAAAGCGCCGAAATTCATCAGGCGGGTGACCTTGCCCTTGTAAATGGCGCCGATCTCAGGGTCCTTCGCGATGGTCTCGATGATCTCCAGCGCGCGGCGCGCGTCGTCGATATCGATGGCGGTGATAAAGACCGAACCGTCCTCCTGCACATCCACGTTGCAGCGGCAGTCGGCGCAAATTTTCTGGATGACCGCGCCTCCCTTGCCGATGACCTCGCGAATCTTATCCACATCGATCTTGGTGGAGAGCATTTTGGGGGCCCACTTTGAGAGCTCGGGACGCGGGGCGGGAATCGCCTTGAGCATAATCTCGTCCAGAATATAATCCCGCGCCTTGTGGGTCTTGGCGAGGGCCTCCCTGATGATGGCGGGGGTGAGCCCGTGCACCTTCAAATCCATCTGAATCGCGGTGATGCCCTTGTGAGTGCCGCCCACCTTGAAATCCATGTCGCCGAAGAAATCCTCGAGCCCCTGAATGTCCACCATGGTCATAAAGCGGTCGCCCTCGGTCACGAGGCCGCAGGATATGCCCGCCACCGGCGCTTTGATCGGCACGCCGGCATCCATGAGCGCCAACGTGGAGCCGCAGATAGAGGCCTGGGACGTGGAGCCGTTGGAGGAGAGCACCTCGCTGACCAGCCGCAGCGTGTACGGAAATTCCTCCACGCTCGGAAGCACGGGAACCAGCGCCCGCTCGGCAAGCGCCCCGTGGCCGATCTCGCGGCGTCCCGGCCCGCGGGACGGCTTGGTCTCCCCCACCGAATAAGAGGGGAAATTGTAGTGGTGCATATACCGTTTCTCGGTCTGGTCGTCGATGCCGTCCAGCAGCTGGGCGTCTTTGGTGGTTCCCAAGGTCGCCACGGTGAGCACCTGAGTCTGTCCGCGGGTAAAAAGTCCGGAGCCGTGCGCCCGCGGGAGCACCCCGACTTCCGCCGCGAGCGGGCGGATCTCGTCGATGCCGCGCCCGTCAACCCGCTTGCCCTCGTCGAGCAGCCAGCGTCGCACCACAAACTTTTGCAGACGGTACAGGCAATCGTCGATTTTTTCCAGCTCGTCCGGGTACCGCTCGTCGAACTGAGCGTGTACTTTCTCATACACCGGCACCAACCGTTCGTCCCGCACCCGTTTGTCGTCGGTGTCCAGCGCCGCCTTCACGTCGTCGATGGCGAACGCCTTGACGGCCTCCATCATCTCGGGGTCCGGGTCGTTGGAGGCAAAGGCGAACTTCTCTTTGCCCACCTCTTGCACAATCCCGTTGATAAACGATACAATGGCCTGATTGGCCTCATGTCCCGCCATAATACCGTCGAACATGGTCTCGTCGTCGATCTCGTTGGCGCCCGCCTCGATCATCGCCACCAGTTCGGAAGTGGAGGCGACGGTGACGTGCATCTCGGAGACTTTCTCCTGCTCGGCAGTGGGGTTGATGACAAACTTGCCGTCAATCAGACCCACGACGACACCGGAAATCGGCCCTGCCCAGGGGATATCCGAGATGGCGATGCCGATGGAAGCCGCGATCATCGCGGTGGTTTCGGGCGGACAGTCGGGATCCACCGACATCACGGTGCACACCACCGAGACATCGTTGCGCATATCTTTCGGGAACAGCGGGCGAATCGGGCGGTCGATCACGCGGGAGGTGAGAATCGCCTTCTCGGAGGGGCGGCCCTCCCGGCGCTGGAACGAGCCGGGGATGTGCCCCACGGAATAGAGTTTTTCCTCGTAATCCACCGAGAGGGGGAAGAAATCCACCCCTTCCCGCGGTTTGGCCGACGCGGTGACCGCGCACAGAATCACCGTATCGCCGTAGTGTACCATACACGAGCCGTTGGCAAGCTGCGCGTACTTGCCGGTCTCCACCACCAGCGGCCGACCGGCAAGGGTGGTCTGAAACACGCGGTGGTTGTCAAAAGTTTCCAATTTGCTCATAGACATCATTTTTCTTTGCCTCCATAATAAAAGAAGATGGGTGATGGACATCCGTCCCCTCTCCCCAGCATTTTAGCAATAAAGCCGGTGCTGAACGGTGCGGTCAGCACTCGCTTCATCGCTAAAATGGGCAAAGGGGGACGGAGCGGAAAATGGTTTGCGGTTACCGGTCGGTGAAAGCGGGTGCGGATAACGGTCTTTTCTCATCCGGGATTTCGAAAAGGGGGGCTTCCAGCGGGACTCGCCGCCCGTCTGCCCCCCTTTTTCCCTATTTGCGGATTCCCAGCTTCTCGATAATCGCGCGGTAACGCGAAATATCCTTCTTGATGAGATAATTGAGCAGACCGCGCCGCTTACCCACCATCTTCAACAGACCGCGGCGGGAATGGTGATCCTTCGGGTGCTCTTTGAGGTGCTCGGTCAGATCGGAGATGCGGCGGGTCAGCACCGCAATCTGCACCTCGGGCGAGCCGGTATCCCCCTCGTGGATCGCGTACTCTTTCATAATGGCTTGCTTTTCTTCCGGTAACATCATCTGAATCGATGACCGCCTTTCTTTCAGGGTCTCCCCCGTTTTTCGCCGATGACCCAGCGCGGGGCAAAAGGCACTCCCGAAGCGTTCCGGGCATACGCCTCCGCCCGGGTCACGGTTCTCACGATAACGCATGAACAGTATACCACACGGTCTGTCGTTTGTAAAGCCGTTTTTTCGCCCCCGGCAGAAAAACTCCGCCGGGGGCGAAACCCCAAAGGGTACAACACACTTTATTGGCCGCTGGTCATCAAATAGAGCAGGTAAGCGTCCAGCATATTGATGGCGCCGTCGCTGTTGATATCGGCCTTCGCGAGCTCCTCCTCGGTCAGCGTTCCCGCCCCGGAAACATATTGATACAGTGTGAGTGCATCGAGAATGTCTTCGCTCGGCTCTTCCGCGAACGGCTCGTTCGAGCCCTGCACCGCGTATTCGCTAAGATGGGTGGTCTTAAACACCAGGAACTCGCCGTCCGCCTCGGCGGGGAGGATCTCCTGCGTCTGCCCGAGGGAGACCACCTGATAATACCCGAAGCCCTTGAGTGCCTCGGTCAGCGGGAGACGGACGGTCAGCTGATTGCCTTCCACCGGCACCGCGTTGCCCTCTTCATCCAGCACCGAAATGTCGTAGACCGCGAGCACATTCGGCAATGCGGAGGCTTCGGGAGGCACTTCGGTCTCCTCTATCTTCAAGCTCGCAGACCCTTCCGGCAGAGGTTCCGCCGCATCCAGAGAACCGCCGGACGAATCGGTAAGAGAAGTCACCGGCTCTGCGGGATCTTCCATCGCAAGATCGCTCATATAGAGCTGGCTCACCGTCACCGTACCGGCGCCGTTGACCGAAATCTCTATACTGTCCACATGAATGATATTGTCGGCGGGGATGTTTTTATTATAGCTCACGCTGCCGGTAAAGGCGACCTTGCCGGTATAATCGGCGCCGTTTTCGCCTCGGTCATCGTAGACGCCTTCCTTCAGATAACCGTCAGCGGCAGCGACACCGAAATCGGGGCCCCAATCGCCGACAATACTGGCGGAACCCGCATTCAGGCCCTTATAGTTGACCTTGACGTTCACCCCGACGTCCGAGGTGATGGAGAAGAACATATTCGGCAGATGCTTGATGTTGTAATCGCCGTTCACCGGGTAGCTCAGGGAGCCGGCACCGGTAGAGGTGATGACAACGGAACCGCTCTCATCGAGGGAAGCGGTCAGCCCCGTCTGGGTGGAGCCCTCCAGAGTGGACGGGAGCAAAAGGAAAGGATCCGGGCGGTACGGCTCGGTGGGCTCGGTAGGCTGGGTCTGCTCCGGGCGCGGCGTGCCGAGTTTCACCACGAAAACGCCGTTGCCCACGGCGCGCTCGCTGCCGTCGGACGGGGTGTTGCGGATTTGAAAACTGCCGTCTTTGAGGACACCGATCGCGGTGGATCCGCCGCCGTCCATCAGCACGGCGTTCTCACACTGCATATCCTCCGCCATATAGTGGGACATCTCGTTGGCGGTAAAGCCCACGCCGCCGCCGGCGCCTCTGCCGTCGGTCGCCACGATCACCACTTTACCTTTTTTCGTGACGCCGATAGCGGTGCGGGAAGCCGCGGAAATAAAAGGCGAGCCGTCGGAATCGGGATGAGAGGGGTCGACGTAGTCGTACTCCATCGCCTGCCCGTTTTGCACGATCGAGTAGTTGCCGCCGATCGCGAAATCGACATCGTTCCATTCCTTTTCCACAAAGGAGAAGGTCATCTCGATGGTATCCCCGACCTCATAGGAAGCGAGATCGTTGACCGCGGCATCCTGACAGGAGAGTACCACGGTGCCCTCTTCCAGCGCGCTGTTGCCCTCGGTGCTGATCGCGGTGACCGTGCCGACGAGGGGATTCGCCTGAGGGGAAACGCTGCCGCTCTGAACCTCAATCACCA
>CAZGXK010000027.1:7626-14733 GCA_964529775.1 uncultured Eubacteriales bacterium | reverse complement strand
TCATCGCCCTCATTTTCTGCAAAAAATACCGATTATTCTACCGCAATACCCCTGTTTTTGAAAGAACTTTTTCCTCATCCTGCAAAAGAGCATCTCCCAGCATCCCGCGCCCGATGCCGCCAGAGCGCCGCCTGGCGCGCCAAAAATATCCCCCGCCGGGCGGGCACGCCCGACAGGGGAAAAGCGTTAAAAGCTCTCAGTCCTCGTCGTCAACCACAATGTCGATTTGTGCCCTCGCCATCTCCTCGCTGATGCGCGGGGTACTCTCCACGGGCTCTGAAGCCTCCTCTTCGGGCGGTGTGTGCGAGGACTGCTGCTGCGCGAAGCGGGCGCGAATCTCCGCCTCCACTTCCCCCATCATCTCCGGGTGAGACCTGAAATACTCTTTGGCGTTGTCCCTCCCTTGGGCAATCCGCTCGCCCTTGTACGAAAACCAAGCACCCGATTTCTGGATGATATTCATCTCGGACGCGAGATCCACCAGCTCGCCCTCATGGGAGATGCCCTGGCCGTAAATGATATCGAATTCCACTTCCTTAAAAGGCGGAGCGAGCTTGTTCTTGACCACTTTCACGCGAGTGTGGGATCCAATAAGACTGCCCCCCACCTTGATGGGGTCTTTGCGGCGAACATCCAGGCGTACCGACGCGTAATATTTGAGAGCATTGCCGCCCGCCGTCACCTCGGGATTGCCGTACACGACTCCCACCTTTTGACGGAGCTGGTTGATAAAGAGAGCGATGCAGTTGGAGCGCGAAACGACTCCGGCCAGCTTGCGCATCGCCTGAGACATCAGCCTCGCCTGTAGGCCGACATGGCTGTCTCCCATCTCCCCCTCAATCTCGGCGCGGGGAACCAAAGCCGCCACTGAATCGACCACCACGATATCGATGGCGCCGGAACGCACCAGCGCCTCGGTGATCTCGAGCGCCTGCTCTCCGGTATCCGGCTGGGAGACCAGCAGGGAATCCACATTCACCCCCAGCGCCCGCGCATACACAGGGTCGAGCGCGTGTTCCACGTCGATGAAAGCCGCCTCTCCCCCGAGCTTTTGCGCCTGTGCGACCGCGTGGAGCGCCAAAGTGGTCTTGCCGGATGCCTCCGGTCCATACACCTCCACAATCCGCCCGCGCGGCAGGCCGCCTATGCCGAGCGCCATATCGAGGGCGATGGAGCCCGTGGGAATCGTCGCCACATTCATGTGGGTGTTCTCCCCCAGACGCATCACCGCACCCTTGCCGAAATTTTTCTCTATCTGCTGCAGCGCCACCGAGAGCGCCTTTTGTCTATCTTCCGGCTTGACCGGGACAAATTGTTTTTCAGGTTTTTTTTCAGCCATGGTGATCCTCCCCCTTCGCCCGTATTCAACGACATTTATTATACGCGGTCAGGGGTAAAAAATCAAGTCTTCACCCATAAAAGGATAAAAAATTCCCGAGACCGACGTCCCCATCTTCTATGATTTTAGTCGGAAATTCCGCCGAACAAAAACAGGTTACAGACCTGTAATATACTATTTGTATAATTTTTGTCCGATGTAAAATTGTGGATAACCCTGTGGAAAATGTGAGAAATGCGCTTGTTTTGGTCGATTTTTCCCCAGAACACCTGTTTGGAATCGAATTATCACGCCGAATTTACCGGTAACCCGCGTACTAAGAGTCAAATTGGCTTTACGGAGGTCGGATTGCCCCACGAGAAGCGTGTCCGTGATTGGCGCACACGACGACCGAAATGCCGGCGTCCGGTAACAAATGACCATAAAATTGGTTTTTATGCGGGAAGAAACGCATTTCTCAAGAAGGGTTTCGAGTTCCCCTTGCGCTAAGGCACCCGTTCGCGCTCAGAATCGCCCAAACAGGCGCGATGATGAAAAGAGAACGTTCTCCCGGCATCGGGAGATTCCCCTCCGGAAACAAGATTTTTGAAATTCCCCTCTTCCCCTGACGGGGAAAAAGGTGTATAATGAGTAAGGAGAACAGCGAAAAGCAAAATCGGAGTTTCCCTCCCGCCACACGGCCGCTTTTGCCTTTCAAAAAACAAAGGAGGGCTTGTCATGCCACTGGTCAACACAACCGAGATGTTCAGGAAAGCCTATGAGGGCGGATACGCCGTCGGAGCTTTCAACGTCAACAACATGGAGATTGTCCAGGGAATCGTGGATGCCTGCAGCGAGATGCGCTCGCCTGTCATCCTTCAGGTGTCCGGCTCGGCGCGCAAGTATGCCCGGCACAATTACCTGGTCGCCATGGTCAAGGCGGCGGAACAGGAAACGGGTCTGCCCATCGCCCTGCACTTGGATCACGGGTCCAGCTATGAGCTGTGCCGCGACTGCATAGACGGCGGTTTCACCTCGGTGATGATCGACGGCTCGCATCTGGATTACGAGGACAATGTGGCGGTGACAAAGCAGGTCGTCGAGTACGCGCACCCGCGCGGCGTCACGGTGGAAGGGGAACTTGGTCAACTGGCCGGTGTGGAAGACGAAGTCAGTGTGGAAGCGGACAAGGCTCACTACACCGACCCGGATCAGGTGAAGGATTTCGTGGGGCGCACCGGAGTGGACTCACTCGCCATCGCGATCGGCACCAGCCACGGCGCCTACAAATTCAAACCCGGTCAAAAACCCCAGCTGCGGTTTGATATCCTGCAGGAGGTCATGGACCGCCTGCCGGGCTATCCCATCGTACTGCACGGAGCTTCTTCCGTGATGCCGGAATTTGTGGAAGATATCAACCGTTACGGCGGCAAGATGGAAGACGCCATCGGCATCCCCGAAGATATGCTGCGCAAAGCGGCTTCCATGGCGGTGTGCAAAATCAACGTGGATTCCGACCTGCGTCTGGCGATGACCGCCGGCATCCGCAAACACTTCGCGCTCAATCCCGGGCATTTTGATCCGCGTCAATACCTCGGTGACGGCAGAGCGAATATCACCGCCGTGGTGAAGCACAAAATAGAAAAGGTTCTCGGTTCCGCCAACCGCGTGTAACGGTCATCGTCTCACACGCCACACCGCCCACGCATACGCCGCGGCGACCGCGGGTGCTTTCCCCGCGGCTTTGTGTGAGCACTTATTTGGCCGACGATTTATCTTTTTTCTGCTTCTCGGATTTTTCCTTTTTTGGCTTCTGATTCTGGTCCGGAACCACCGATGAGAGAAGGCGCGCCGCGGCGACGCGCTTGGCGTTCGCCTCCAGCGCCAGCTCCATCGCCAGCAGGCAGCGGTCCGGCTCGTCCAGTTCCCCTGCCGCACGCACACGTTCGACCGCCTCCTGCAAAGCCTGCCGCTGCAAGCGCTGGAACGTATCGTACAACTGCTCGCTGCTCCCGAGCTGAGATATCCGCTCGATAAGATCGCGAATCTGTGGCATCGAGAACACCGATTTGAGCATGCAGATGATCAGAAGCACCGTCAGATGCTCGCGGTTGTATTTTTTCTTGACAGGAGAGGGCATGACGCAGTCCTTGACATAATTGTTGATCATACCGGATGTGAGCGGACGGTCGCTGTCCGCAGACATAACGCTGAGTTGCCGGTTCATCAGGGTGATCACCTGGTCCATGTACAAATCGAGCTCCGGCAGAAGGTCCCACGGGACCGTTTCTAATTTATCCACTTGCTGTACCCACCGCTTGAGGCTATCGTTTTTTTCAGACACTTTCAACCCCTCTTCCCGCCGTCCATCTGTCTACAGTATATCAAATCCCGAAAAAAATAGCAAGAAATTCAAAAAAAGGATTGACAAGCCGTGAGCCACGGCGTATAATACACATATAGCCTATAGGTTTACTATGATTAAGGGCGAAAAGGAGATATCATGTATGAAAGTTGCGGAGACGATGACCGATTTGATCGGCGGGACGCCGCTGCTGCATCTGTCCCGGTACGCGTCGCGGCACGGGCTGACGGCACGGATTTACGGCAAACTGGAGTATTTTAACCCTGCGGGCAGTGTGAAAGACCGCATTGCGAAAGCCATGATCGACGATGCCGAGGAGAAGGGTCTGCTGCGGGAAGATTCTGTGATCATCGAGCCGACCAGCGGAAACACCGGCATCGGGCTTGCGGCGGTGGCCGCCGCCAGGGGATATCCCATCATTCTGACCATGCCGGACACCATGAGCGTGGAGCGGCGCAATCTTCTGAAAGCATACGGGGCGCAGCTGGTGCTCACCGACGGGGCCAAGGGAATGAAGGGCGCCATCGCCAAGGCGCAGGAACTCGCGGATGCCACGCCGCACAGTTTTATCCCCGGTCAGTTTGTCAATCCCGCGAACCCCGCCATACACCGCCGCACCACCGGGCCGGAAATTTGGCAGGACACCGACGGTAAAGTGGATATTTTCGTCGCGGGAGTCGGTACCGGGGGAACCATAAGCGGAGCGGGGGGCTATCTCAAGAGCCAAAATCCGTCCGTTCAGGTGGTCGCGGTGGAGCCCGCGGGTTCCCCCGTGCTCTCGAAAGGTCAGGCGGGCCCGCATAAAATTCAGGGAATCGGCGCAGGGTTTGTGCCGGACACGCTGGATACCGGTGTCTACGATGAGGTCCTCACGGTTGAAAACGAAGAGGCGTTCGCCACCGGTCGGGAGCTTGCGCGCAGGGAAGGGCTTTTGGTGGGCATCTCCTCGGGGGCCGCGGTTTTTGCCGCCGCGAAGATCGCCGCGCGCCCGGAAAACGCCGACAAGGTGATTGTCGCCCTCCTGCCGGACACGGGCGAGCGCTATCTCTCCACCCTGATGTTCGCGGAGTAAATTTTTTCTCGTACCGGCGCTCCGGCGTGAGCGCCGGTATTCGTCTGTCCGAAAAAAAATTTTCACCCTTTCCGCTTTTTACCCGTGAAAAGGCATGACGAAAAGCAAAAAAACTGCTAGAATATCTTTGCTTGCGCCGAAACGGCGCACAAATCCTTGCTCCGCCGGCAGCGGAGCCGTTTGTCCATGAGGAGGTGGCTTATTGTGCCCACAGTCAAAGCTTCCTATGAGGCAGTTTTCATCTTCTCCTCCACCCTTTCCGAAGAAGATCTGAATGCGCTCAAGGAGAAATTCCAGTCCCTCATCGCGCAAAACGCCGAGATCGGCGAAGTGGACGAGTGGGGGAAACGCCGCTTGGCGTACCCGATCAACGATGAACCGGAAGGGTATTATGTGCTGTACAATTTTGTCAGCGGACCCGAATTTCCCGCCGAGCTGCAGCGTGTCTCCCGTATTACCGACGGGGTGTTGCGCTCGCAGGTTGTGCGCAAAGACGGCTGAGGAAGGAGTGTGACCAGGAGATGAATACGATTTGTCTGCTCGGCAGACTGGTTGCCGACCCGGAACTGCGCCACACGCAGAACCAGGTTCCCGTCACCAGTTTCACACTCGCGGTAGACCGCACCTATCAGCCGAAAGGTCAGGAGCGTCAGGCAGATTTTATCAACATTGTCGCCTGGCGTCAAACGGCGGAATTTGTCACTCGTTATTTTCACAAGGGGCAGCGCATGGCTCTGACCGGTTCGCTGCAGTCGCGCCGGTACACAGACAGAGAGGGCAACAACCGCACGGCTTATGAAGTGGTGGCAGACAACGTCTTTTTCGCCGAATCCAAGCCGCAGAACAACTCATACGGAAACTATCAGGCTCCCGCTCCCACGATGGGCCCCGAAAACCCGCCGTACAATGAAGCGCCCACCGCTTTTTCCACCGCTTCCTCCGGGGACTTTGAGGAAATCATCGGTGCGGAAGACGAAATGCCGTTTTAAGGAGGCGACAAAACGATGGCTGAAAATACCGAACACACCGCTCGCCCGGAGCGCACCGAGCGCACCGAGCGCCCAGAACGTCCCGAACGTCCGCGCGGGCGCAAGGGTCGCCGCAAAGTATGCCGCTTCTGCGTCGACAAAATCGAAACAGTCGATTACAAAGACGTGGCGAGACTGCGCAATTATGTCTCCGACCGCGCCAAGATCCTGCCCCGGCGCGTGACCGGAACCTGTGCACGTCATCAGCGCCAGCTGACCGTCGCAATCAAGCGTGCGCGCCAAATTGCGCTGATGCCGTTCACCAGCGACTGATTGCCGAAAAATCCGCCGATCCGTTTCCCCGCCGGGATTCCGGTCTTTGGAGGGAATCCCCTGTCGGGTGAGGTTTCGGGAGGATGGCTTTGACCGACACCCGCCGACCGTCGATCGCGGAAAAAACTGTTCAGAAAGGAAGCGCAGCCATGACCGTCACAAAAGAAAGTCTGATTGGCGATGTCCTCGACGCCGACCGCACCACAGCCCCGTTCTTTTTTGAGATGGGGATGCACTGCTTAGGCTGTCCGTCCGCAAGGGGAGAGACCATCGAAGAGGCGTGCATGGTGCACGGCATCGACTCCGATGAACTGATTGACAAAATCAACGCGCATCTCTCGAAATAAGGCAAACGGACAAAAACGGGGCGCTTCACGCCGCAGAGAGTGAAGTGCCCTTTCTTTTACGCGCGGAGGGAAGGCGTAAAATGTGACAGATCCACGGCTGTTGTGCCTGGCCGGTATGGTGCCGCAGGGGATACCCCTCGCCGATATTGGCTCGGACCACGCGTACCTCCCCATTTATCTTGTGCAAAACGGGAAAATCCCGTTCGCGATTGCCTCCGACATCGGGGATGGGCCGTGCCGTGCCGCCGCAAGGTCGGTACGCAGAGCGGGCCTCGGCGGGCGTATTCAGGTGCGCCGCGGAGACGGGCTCTCCACCGTAAAGCGGGGAGAGGCGGGGACGATTGCCATCGCCGGCATGGGCGGGGAAACCATCGTCTCGATTCTGAAAGAGGCTGCATGGGTCAAAGAGGAAGGACTCTGTCTGCTGCTCCAGCCGATGTCGCGGGGAGAAACACTCAGAAAATGGCTGTTTGCGGAAGGGTTTGCCATCGACGAAGAACACATCGCGGAGGACAGGGGACATCTCTATGCGGTGATGCGCGCGCACTTTTCACCGGGTACCCGTGCCGCGGCGGACCCGATCGCCTGTTACACAGGCGCGATAGAGCCGAACGAGGGCAGAGATTATTTTCGCAGAGAGGCGGCCCATCTGAAAAACCGGGCAAGAGGGGAGACGGGCTCCGAAAAAGAGGCGCTGCTATCGC
>CAZGXK010000027.1:0-7616 GCA_964529775.1 uncultured Eubacteriales bacterium | reverse complement strand
GATGACACTACGGGAAATCGTCGATGAAATGGAGCGCATCGCCCCCTCTTCCCTCGCGGAAGAGTGGGACAACGTGGGTCTTCTGTGCGGAGGAATGTCCGCGTATGTAGACACGGTTGCGGTGGCGCTGGACGCCACGCCGGATATCATCGCCTCGGCCAAGGAAACGGGCGCTCAGCTTCTGATTGTCCACCACCCTCCGATCTTTCGCCCGATTCGCGCCCTCTCCCCCGCCGACCCGGTCTATCAGGCGGTAAAATGCGATCTGGCCCTCTTTGCGGCGCACACCAACTTGGACGCGGCGGAAAACGGAGTCAACGACTGTCTTGCCTCCGCTTTGGAGCTTCGGGAGTGTGTGCCCGCCGGAAAGTTCTCCCGTTTCGGAAAACTCCCAAAGGCATTGACCCCGAAGGCGTTTGCGGATACCGTCGCCGAAGCTCTGCACACCGCGGTGCAAATCAGAGAGGGTGCTTCCCCTGTTCGCACCGTCTTAGTGAGCAGCGGCGCGGGGGCGGAATCGATAGCGAACGCACCGGCGGACGCCTTTGTGACGGGGGAGATCAAACACCACGAGTGGCTCGCCGCTCCCGCCGGGATGACGGTGTTGGCCGCCGGGCACTACGCCACCGAACAGGTGGTGGTACGACCGCTGTGCGAACGGCTTCAGACGTGTTTTCGCGGGCTGCGGGTGTTCTCCCTGACGGGGCGGGCGCCGTATGAAACCGTTGCACCGTAAAAAGGAGGAAGAAGAGCGTGGCACTGGACGGCGGAATGATCTCATGTCTTGCGCAAGAGCTTCGGGAGGTCCTCATGGGGGCGCGCGTAGATAAAATTCACCAGCCCTCCCGGGAAGAACTGGTGCTCTCTCTGCGCGGAGCGAGCGGCGTCAAAAAACTCTATCTCTCCGCGCGTATGCAGTCTCCCAGAGCGACAATCATTTCCCGCGCGCCAGATAATCCCGCGTCCCCGCCGATGTTCTGTATGCTGCTGCGCAAGCGGTTGACGGGAGGCAAACTGACGGCGATTCGCCAGGACGGTCTGGAGCGGGTGCTCTGTTTCGATTTTGACTGCGTCAACGAATTCGGCGATCCCTCCCCCCTCACCGTCGCCTGCGAGATGACGGGGCGGCACAACAATATCGTCCTCATTGAGAACAGCGGGCGGGTGGTCGACGCCATAAGGCGGGTGGACACCGCGTCATCGGAGGTGCGTCCCATCGTCCCGGGTGTGACCTATGTCCCGCCTCCTCCACTGCCGGACAAACTCTCGCCGCTGGACGCGAGCGGCGGGGACATCGCATGCGCGGCAAAGCGGCGCGGCGGCTCCTTGTCCGACGCCCTCTTTCATGTGACACAGGGACTCTCCCCTCTGCGCTGCCGGGAAATCGCCTATCAGGCGCTCCGCGGAGCGGACAAAAGGTGCGAAGAAATGGACGAGGAACAGTGGGAGCGCACGGCTTTTTTCGCGGGGCGTGTGTGCGAGACGCTCCGCACCGGTGAGCGAAAGGTGCCGTATCTGCTTCGGAATCTGCAAGGCGACCCTATCGCCGCCGCCTACACCGTCATCACCCAGTACGGGCTGTCGGCGGTGGGGATGGAGATGCCGGATTTTTCCTCTCTGATTGAGGCGTTTTACGAGGAAAAGGACCGTGCGGAGCGGCTGCGGCAGCGCGCACACGACACACTCAAGGTGTTGGTCAACGTTTCCTCGCGGATCGAGCGCAAGTTGCAAAAGCAACGCGAGGAACTGGCCTCCCCCGCTCAGCTCGACACCTACCGCCTTTACGGTGATCTGCTCGTCGCCCAGGGAAACCGAATTCCTCCCGGCGCCAAAAGCGCCGAAGTCGTCAATTATTATGACGCAGAGGGAGGCTTAGTCACCATTCCTCTGGACCCTTCTCGGAGTGCCGCCGCCAATGCGCAAAAATATTACAGGGAATACCGCAAGGCGCGCACCGCCCGGGAAGTGCTCACGGTGCAGATAGACCGGGGAGAGGAAGAACTGCGCTATCTCGATTCTGTGCTCGACGCCCTCTCCCGCTCCCACTCGCTGCCGGAGATCGCCCAGGTGCGCGAAGAACTGGTGCAGAGCGGATATATCCGAGAGACGGGGACAAAGAAAAAGAAAAGTGCGCCCGCCCTGCCGTTTCTGCGTTTTAAGAGCAGCGACGGCTCCCCCGTGTTGGTGGGGAGGAACAACATGCAAAACGACCGCCTCACCCTGAAAATCGCCAAGGGAAACGACTTATGGCTGCACGTCAAAAACATTCCCGGTTCTCATGTTATTGTACAGGCGGGTGCGGACGTCATCAGCGAGCAAACCAAAAAAGAGGCTGCCGTGCTCGCGGCGACCTATTCCAAAGCCTCTCTCTCATCTCAGGTTCCTGTGGACGCCACCCTCGCCAAATACGTCAGGAAACCCGCGGGAGCCAAACCCGGCATGGTGATCTACGAGCACCAGCAGACGTGGTATGTCACCCCGGACCCGTCGCTTGCCGACCGCCTGCGCGTGCCGGACGAATAAGCATCACTTCGCCCCGATAGAAGGGATCTCCATTGAAAAAAATTTCCACACCCCCGACACCCCGCCTGCCCGCCGCGGTCTTGGCAGCGATGAGAGACGGCGGTATGCGGGGCAAACCCCTTGGCACCGCCAGAGCAGACTGCGCCGAGGACGGCTCTCTCAAAGACACGTATCTTGCACTCACAGAACGGGAACTGTATCTCGTCCGCTGCGAAGATGCACCAAAGACTATCTGCTTTGCGGGCACTTACCTCTCTAAGAGTTGGGAGCCGAGACGAGTGAGCGCTGCAGAAGTCATCTCCCTCCCGCTCGTCACCCGCGCCGACATCCTCAACGCCGTGGCGGGAGGACAACTGGTGGTGACCGTGCAGGGGGAAGACCGAAGAATCTGCCGCTTTACGGGCGCCTGTGCGAGGGATATGCGCCGCTTTTGCGATGAACTCAACAGGATCTGCCAAAAAGATGCTCCGTTCTCCGGAAAAGACAGGTCCGAAGAAGACGTCCCGCTCTTCTGCCCGAAATGCGGTGCGCCCTACCCTGAAAGAGGACGCACCGTGTGCCCCCATTGCATGAAAAAACACACGGTTTTCTCCCGGGTTCTCTCATATTTCGCACCGTACAAAGTGCGCATCGCGGTCATGCTCCTGTGCCTTCTGCTCTCAGGGGTGTTCAACGCCATCTGGCCGTATCTCTCCGGCACGCTCTTATACGATAGTGTGCTGGGCAAGCAGGATTCGCTGTTCGCCGGCACCGGTCTCGCAGGGCAATACTCGGTGCTGCTCTTCGGTCTGGTGCTCTCGATGGCCGGAGTCAAACTGCTTCAGCAGATCACCGGAGTTCTTCACGGGCGCATGACCGCCTATATGGTTCCGGGAGTGGTGCAGCGCCTGAAAGACAGCATCTTCGCCTCGCTGCAAAGGCTCTCGGTCGGGTTTTTCAACCGCGCTCAAACCGGTTCGCTGCTGGCGCGGGCCAACAACGACGCCGACGAAGTGATGAGCTTTTTCATCGACGGGCTGCCCTATCTGCTGTTCAACGTCCTCACGATACTGCTCACGGCAGGCGTGATGTTCGCGATGAACTGGCGCCTTGCCATCGTGGCGTTCGCGCTGCTGCCCCCCGCCTTTTTGGCGAGCCGGTTTATCCAGACGCGCCTGTGGCACGCGAACGGAAAGCGCGCTCGGGAAACCCGATCGCTCTACTCGGTGCTCAACGACAACTTTACCGGCGCGAGGGTCGTCAAGGCATTTGGTCAGGAAGAGCGTGAAAACGGGCGGTTTTCCCGCGCAAACCACCGTGTGCGGGACGCGGAAATGTCGGTGGTTCGCTATCGAAACCAGTATTTTATCGCCTATTCGCTGGCGCAGAATCTGCCTCCGCTGCTGGTGTGGAGTATCGGCGCGATGATGTTGTTGAACTCGGGAGGAAATTTTCATTACGGGCAACTTCTCACTTTCGTCAACTATCTCTCCATGCTCCAAGGCCCTATCGAATTTTTCTCCGATATCTTCCAGCAGTGGACCAACAGCATGAATGCCGCGGAGCGGGTCTTCGAGATTATCGATACACAGCCGGAAGTCACGGAAAAACCAGGTGCCGTGCCCATCGCACTGAAGGGCCGGATTGAGCTCTCACACGTCTATTTTTCTTATGAACCGAATCACCCGATACTGAAGGACATCAGTTTTACGGTACAGCCGGGAGAGATGCTCGGTATCGTGGGGCGTTCCGGCGCCGGAAAATCCACCTTGGTCAATCTCATCTCCCGTCTGTACGATACCACCAAGGGAGACATTCTGCTCGACGGGGTCAATGTGCGGGATCTCCCGTTCGAGAGCCTGCGCGGGGCGGTGGCGATGGTCAGCCAGGAAACCTATATCTTTATGGGAACCATCGCGCAAAACATCGCCTATGCCCGGCCGGACGCGAGCCACGAGGAGATCGTCTCGGCGGCGATCGCCTCAAGCGCCCATTCTTTCATCTGCCGTCTGCCGGACGGGTACGACACGCTCATCGGCACCGGCGGGCGCAAGCTCTCCGGAGGAGAGAGGCAGCGCATCTCCATCGCCCGCGCCATTCTGGCAGACCCGCAAATTCTGGTGCTGGATGAGGCGACCGCCTCGGTGGACACCGAGACCGAGCGCGCCATACAAAATGCTCTGGACATACTGGTGAAGGGGCGCACCACCATTTCCATTGCCCACCGCCTCTCCACCCTGCGCGGGGCGGATCGGCTGGTTGTTCTGGAAAACGGAGAACTCGTCGAACAGGGTACCCACGCTCAGCTGGTGGCACAGCGCGGGGTGTATTTTAAACTGCTTCAGCTGCAGTCCAAGGCGCTCGCCATGAGAGGAGTGGGAAACACATGACGCCAAGCGAAAAGGAACCCGATATTATCGAATCCGAACGCCGGGCGGTATCCGATCTGATTGCCGTTCGGGAAATTTCCGCCGACAACGCGGTTTTTACCCGCACACCGGGGGGATTTGTGAGCCTGGATTTTGAGGGACGGCATTACCCGAGGGTGAACATTCACCGATGCTTCCCCTTCTCGGACCCGCAGCATGACATCTCGGTGCGGGAACCGGACGGCGACGGCAGAGAAATCGGACTGATACCGGATATCACCCTCCTGCCGGAAGAGACGCGCGAGATGCTGGAAGAGCAGATGGCGCTGCGCTATTTTACTCCGGTGATCCTCTCGGTACGCGATATTAAAGAAGAATACGGCTACGCCTACTGGGATGTCACCACCGACCGCGGCCACTTTCGGTTCACCACCCGCATGGGAGGCAGTGTGTACTCAATAGGCAAAGACCGATATCTGGTCAACGACATCGACGGCAACCGCTTTGAAATTCCGAATCTCTACGCCCTGAGCGCGAAAGAAATCAAAAAACTGGATTTGTTCATATAAGGAGTACCCCCATGAACCTGCTTTTTTCGCTGCCTGCCCGCGAAAAAGAGATCGTCTCCCCCCTCATCGAAGACGAGACGCTGTGCTACTGTGTGCCGTATGATTTAGACCGGGACGGACAATGTATCGCGGACGGCTGGGTGGCCGTCACCAAACGGCGTCTGCTGACGGTGCAGGGAGGAGAACTGCGCGAGCATATTGTGCTGCAGGAAGTTGACGAAATCACCTGTATCCCCGCACAGGGGGGCGGACTGCTCGCCGTCAAAACCGGAGAAGACGAGCGTTTCCTGTGCCGCTTTTCCATGCGGCAGATAGTGCGCTTCTCGTATCTCGCCCGCGGTGCCACCCTCTTTTGCAAGGGGGATGACCGAATCCTGAACAGCCCCGAGAGAGAGCGCACCTGTCCGCGCTGCGGCAGAGTGCTCCCCGGGACACAGCGCTGCCCCCGCTGTGAGGGAAAGCGGAGGTGGCTGAACCGTTTTTGGGATTTGTGCGGCGGATACACCGCACCGCTGCTGCTGGTGACGGCGATGATGCTGGTCACCTCCGTTTCCACACTGGCGCTGCAGTTCGTGCAGCGAAACTTTGTGGATGAGGTACTGGTACCGGCGACGGGAGGGCTTGGCGCGGTGCTGGGCTTTTTTACCTCCGCCTGTACCCTTATCCTAATCTATGTGATCGTCTCGCTGCTGCGCAGTTTCTGGATCAACAAACTCGGCACCCGCATCAGCAGCGATCTGCGCGACCGGGTTTTCCGAAAAATCAATTCCCTCTCCCTGTCTTTTCTGGAGGGACGCCAAACGGGGGAACTGATCAACCGGGTGGTTCAGGATACCACGCAGGTGCGCCAGTTTATGGAAGACGCTTTTGCCAATATGCTCACCCAGATTTTCACCATGACCGGCGCTGTGGCCATCATGCTGGCAATGAATTGGAAACTCGCGCTGCTCACGGTGGCTATGCTTCCGGCGGCGGTGATTCTGGTACAGATGTTTCAGCGCCGCGACCGGAGGATGTGGCGGCAGTGGTGGCGCTACAGCGACCGAATAACCAACCACCTTCAGGACGTAATCTCCGGCATCCGCGTGGTCAAGTCGTTCGGTCAGGAACAGCGGGAAACCGAGCGGTTCGCCAAGGAAAACCGGCGTCTCACGCAAATCCGACGGCACTATGAGACTTCCTGGGCGACTCTTTACCCCTTTGTCACCTATCTGTTGACTTTCGGTTCCTTTTTTGTCTTTCTCTTCGGCGGTCAGGCGGTGCTGGGAGGAAACATGACCGTAGGGCAGCTGGAGCAGTTTGCCGCCTATGCCGCCATGTTGTACGGCCCTCTCGGATGGCTGACCCGTTTGCCAAGAATGATCACGCGCCTTTCCACCGCGCTGGAACGTATCTACGATATCCTGGACGAAGAGCCGACGCTCCCCGACGGGGAAACCGCCGGTCCGCATGAAATCGAGGGAGAGATCACTTTTGATGATGTGAGCTTTGGCTACCAGAGTTACGAACCGGTACTCGAACATATCGGGTTCTCGGTAAAACCAGGCGAGATGATCGGTCTGGTCGGGCGTTCCGGGGCCGGCAAATCCACCCTGATCAACCTCGTCATGAGGCTGTATGACCCGGACGACGGGCGCATTCTCATCGACGGAGTCAATCTTCGGGACATCACCCGCGAGAGCCTGCACAGCCAAATTGGCGTGGTGCTGCAGGAGACCTTCCTCTTTACCGGCACCATCTACGACAACATCCGCTACGCGAAACCGGATGCCACCCGCGAAGAGGTGATCGAGGCCGCCAAGCTCGCCAATGCGCATGAATTTATCGCCGCGTGCCCCGACGGATACGACACCTATGTGGGAGAGCACGGGTACACGCTCTCCGGCGGGGAGCGGCAGCGCATCGCCATCGCGAGAGCCATCCTGCACGCTCCCCGTCTGCTCATACTGGACGAGGCGACCAGCAGTCTGGATACCGAGACCGAATTTCAGATTCAGGAAGCGCTCTCCCGCCTGACCAGAGGACGCACCACCTTTGCCATTGCCCACAGACTCTCCACCTTGCGCAACGCCGACCGCATCATGGTCATCGACAATCACCGTGTCGCCGAAATCGGAACCAGTTCTTGAAGCCATAAAGGATTCTTTGGTTCCTTCTGAGGATGACAGTTTGATAG
>CAZGXK010000026.1:7096-14783 GCA_964529775.1 uncultured Eubacteriales bacterium | reverse complement strand
GACGGGGCGGCCGAAAGGGGTTTGCGTGTCCAACGCCAACGTCTGCCACTATGTGCGGGCGTTTGCCCGTGAATTTCATCCGTCCGTCGGGGATGTGATGCTCCAGTATTCCGTGTGCTCGTTCGATATTTTTGTGGAAGAGGTTTTCGCAAGCCTCCTGAACGGCGCGGCGCTTGCCATACCCGATGAGCGGCAGCGCGGGGATATGCGGGAACTGATGGCGTTTGTGGAGAGCGCTCACGTCACCGTCATCAGCGCGTTTCCCTATCTTCTGGCGCGGCTCAACCGCCTGCCGCGCATCCCCTCGTGCGTGAGACTGCTCATCAGCGGGGGAGATGTGCTGCGGGGCGTGTATGTGGACCGGCTTCTCGGGCAGGCGGAGGTGTACAACACCTACGGACCGTCCGAGACCACGGTGTGCGCCACTTACTACCGCTGCAACGGCGGACGTTTGCTGCCGGACGGAACCTATCCCATCGGCACCGCCATACAGGGGGTGACGGTCCGCATCATCGGCGAGGACGGGGAAGAACTGCCGCAGGGCGAAACGGGAGAGATCGCGATTTCCGGCGACGGCATCTCGCTCGGCTATATCGGCGACCACGAGGAGGAAAACCGCGCCTTCGTCCGCAACGGCGAGGACGGAACCATCTACCGCAGCGGAGATATGGGATATGTGACCGAGAGCGGCGATCTGGCGTTCCTCCACCGCAAAGACAGCCAGATCATGATCGAGGGCAAGCGGGTGGAGGTCAGGGAAGTGGAATCGGTTTTGTACCACTGTGAAGGGATCGAAGGCGCGGCGGTGAGGGCCTTTCAGGATGACAACGGGCTCGCCTATATGGTGGCCTACATTGTCCCCTCGCGTGAGGGTATCCGTCTTTCCGAGATCCGGGCGAGCCTCGCGGAAAGCCTTCCCGCCTTTATGATTCCGGAATTTTTTGTCAAAATGCCGTCGATTCCGCTGAACGACAACGGCAAGCCGGATATGAGCCGGTTTCCCGTGGTGATGAAAGAAGGGGTATCGTGGAAATAAGTCTGCAAAAAGCCGGGATGCGGGACCTGCCGCTGCTGCTCCGGTGGCGGGAGCGGTCGCTGCGCGAGGTCTTTTGTCTCCCGGAAAGCGGTGAACTCTCCCCGCTGATGGCGGCGACCGAGCGGTATTACGCGAAGGCGCTGGCCGATGGCAGCCATGTCGCGGTGTGGGCCAAAGACGCGCGGGACGGCACGCCTCTCGGCTGCGGCGGCATCTGTTACCAGTGGGAGCTTCCCTCGCCCGATAACGATAACGGTTTTTGCGGGTATCTGATGAACATCTACACCGCCCCCGATTACCGCCGCCTCGGCATAGGCGAACGGGTGGTGCGGTATCTCATCGACGACGCGAGAGCCAAGGGCGTGCGGAAAATCACCCTCGAAACTTCCGAGGTGGCGCGCAGCGTCTATCAAAAACTGGGCTTCTCCGATTTTCAGGGGTGCATGATTTTGAGATAAACCCGCTCGGCGGAAATCGCCGGCATTACGCGGCGATTTTGCCGCAGACCGGCTTTCCCCCTTGACAGAGCGGACCGTAATGTGATAGAATGAAAATAGATTTTGAGGAAAGGTGGTGCCCCTCTATGAAAAACGGAAATTTTAGAATCATGGGGGGGATTTTCTAATTTATTAAATTTTTCGGATTCCACCGCCGTTTGGGGTGAGCTTTTCGGCTCGCCCCAAAGCGGCGGTTTTGTTGTGCCGCGGTGGAAAAAATCCTCCGCCGCAGAAAAAATGATCTTATTTTTAGGAGGGCAAATTCTATGAGACATTTCGGGAAACGGGTTCTCGGCGCGGTCTTGTGCGCCGCGCTGCTTCTGTGCGCCGTTCCGGTGGGGAGCATCGCCGTGAGCGCGGAGCAGAGCGGGGATTATGAGTATGAGATTCTCGAAGACGGCACGGCGAGTATTACACGATATATGGATGACGGCGGGGACGTGGTGATACCGGGAGAGATCGATGGATATAAAGTAACCACCATCGGCGGTTATGCCTTTGAACGCTGCACTTCTCTTACCTCAGTGACCATCCCGGACAGCGTGACGACCATCGGCGAAATGGCCTTTTACTGCTGCACCTCACTCACCTCGGTCACTATAGGGAATGGAGTGACGACCATCGGTGACAATGTTTTTTGGGGTGCTCCTCACTCACCTCCATCATCATTCCGGACAGCGTGAAAACCATCGGCGACAGTGCCTTTGCAGGCTGCACCTCACTCACCTCCATCACCATTCCGGACAGCGTGACCACAATTGGCAATCATGCCTTTAGCAACTGCACCTCACTTACCTCCATCACCATACCGGACAGCGTAACCTCGATTGGTGACAGTGCCTTTTATAACACCGGATATACCAACGACCCAAGACATTGGGAAGACGGCGTATTGTATATCGGTCATCATCTTATTGATGCTGATGAGGAAACCTATGGTTTACCGCAAAATGTCACCGTACATCCGAGGACGATTACTATTGCCGGCAGTGCTTTTGCAGGTTGCATCTCACTCACCTCTGTGACCATTGGGAACAGCGTGACAACCATTGGCGACAGTGCTTTTTACAACTGCACCTCGCTCACCTCCATCATCATTCCAGACAGCGTGACGGCTATCGGCAACGAGGCCTTTTACGACTGCTCCTCTCTTACCTCCATCACTATCCCGGACAGTGTGACCTCGATCGGTGGCAGTGCCTTTGGCGAATGCACTTCACTTACTTCCATCACCATCCCGGACAGCGTGATGTCCATTGGCAGAGGTGCCTTTTACAATACCGGATATTACAACGATCCGAATCATTGGGAAGACGATGTATTGTATATCGGGCAACATCTTATTGATGCTCATTCAAACGACTTACCGCAAAATGTAACCGTGCGTCCGGGCACAATTACAATTGCCGATAGTGCCTTTTACGAGTGCACCTCTCTCACTTCCATCACCATTCCGGACAGCGTGACCACCATCGGCAAACAGGCCTTTTTGAACTGCACCTCTCTTTCCTCGGTCACGGTTCCCGCGGGCGTTGCCGACATCGGGGAAAGAGCCTTCGGATTTAGATACAACGACGTCTCAGAAGAACATGGGGGCTACGCTGGACGTTACCGAAATTTTAGTGGACAGACAGACCGGGGTGCATTACCTGTTTATCAAAGCCGTTTTGGCGGCGGGCTGACACCCTTATTGGATAGAGACGGAAAACCGGTGATTTCCCTCACGGAAACTCAGTAATCGCCGGAATGGGGATATTTTGTGTGGGCGAGGCAACCCCGAGGGGTATGGCCTCGCCCTTATGTGTGCGCAGCAGGCCCCACTGGCGGTTATGAGGGCCATCATCGGTTTCGTCGCGTCGGCAGCCGTCTTTTGCCTGTAAGAATTGCCGCTCCCGCCCGGGACATGAGAAAGTGAAAATGTGCGCGCGTTTCCCTGAGAAAAGCATTGCCATTTCGGGTTCGCTTTGCTATAATGGGAATGGTTTCGAGCCATAGTCCATGCGGGAAAAGAAGGGAACAGCGCCATGAAAATCATCATCGCCGGCTGCGGAAAGGTGGGCATCACTCTGCTTTCCAGCTTGTCCGCCGAAGGGCACGATGTGCTCGCCATCGATACCGACCCCGCCGTGATCGATGCCATCACCAATATGTACGATGTGATGGCCGTCTCGGGCAACGGCGCAGATTGTACGGTGCTCGATGAGGCTGGTGTGGACAAGGCGGAGCTTTTTATCGCGGTGACGGGTTCCGATGAACTGAATATGCTCAGCTGCTTTATTGCGGGGAAAATGGGCGCGTCGCACACCATTGCCCGCATTCGCAACCCGGAATACAACGATCGTTCCTTGGGCTTTCTGCGCCAGCAGCTCGGTCTGTCCATGTCGATCAATCCCGAGCTTCTGGCGGCGCAGGAGCTCTTTAATATTCTCAAGTTTCCCTCGGTTATGAAGATGGAATTTTTCTCCTTTCGCAATTTCGGTATGGTGGAGTTGCATCTGCGGGAGGATTCCCCTCTGTGCGACATATCTCTGAAATCGCTGCGGGATAAATTCGGGTCGGCATTTTTAATCTGCGCCGTCCAGCGCGGGGATCAGGTGACGATTCCCGCGGGGAACTTTGTGCTCCGCGCCGGGGATAAAATCGAGATCGCCGCCACCCTCTCCGAGCTGCAAAAACTGCTCAAAAATATGGGCGTGCCCCGCAAGAAATCCCGCGACGTGATGATTTTAGGCGGCAGCCGGATTGCCTACTATCTCGCGAAAATGCTCACGGGTACCGGGAGCAACGTGAAAATCATCGAGCAAAACGCCGAAGTGTGTGAGGAGTTGTGCGAGTCCCTCCCCAAGGCGACGGTCATCCACGGCAACGGTGCCGGGCAGGAGCTTCTTCTGGAAGAAGGCATCCGCACGACCGACGCCTTTGTCACGCTGACCAATATGGACGAGGAAAATATTCTGCTCGCCTTTTTCGCGTCGTCGCAGAACGTCCCGAAAGTTATCGCCAAGATCAACAGCGACGAACTGGCGGCGATGGCGGATAAGCTGGGGCTGGATACGCAGATTTCCCCGCGCAATATCATCTCCAACGTGATCGTGCGATATGCCCGGGCATTGGAGAATTCTCTGGAAAGCCAGGTGGAGACGCTGTATAAGCTGATGGACGGCGCCGCCGAGGCGCTGGAGTTCATCGTCAACGGGAAATCCAAGATCACGGATATCCCGCTTCGGGAACTTCCACTGAAAAACGGTATCCTCATCGCCGGAATTTTCCGCGAGCGCAAGTCCATCATCCCCTCGGGGGACGACAGCATTCTGCCGGGTGATCATGTGATTGTGATCGCCGCGGGGCAGCGCGTCCGCGATTTATCGGATATCGTGTAGGCGAAGAGATTCTCTGCCGACCTTGGGCACAAAGGGGGTAACTTAGGCTTGAACCGCAGAATGATTCTCTACACCCTGGGGCGCATCATGCAGTTGGAAGCGGCCATGTTTGTGCTGCCGATGGTGGTGTCGCTGCTGTACCGTGAGGGCGGAAACGCCCTCTGGTTTCTGGCGACCGCCGCTGGGGCCGCGCTGTTTGGCACGGTTCTCGCCGTGTGTTCCCGCCCGCGCACGAGGGTCATTTACGCGCGGGACGGATTTATCGTGGTGGCGCTCGCGTGGCTCTTTCTCTCTCTTTTCGGCGCGCTTCCGTTTTTTATCAGCGGGGAAATCCCCTCCTTTGTCGATGCGTTTTTCGAGACGGTCAGCGGCTTTACCACCACCGGCGCCTCCATCCTGCCGGATCCTTCGGTTCTCTCGCACGGTATGCTGTTTTGGCGCAGTTTCACGCACTGGATAGGCGGTATGGGCATCTTGGTGCTCTGCATGGCGATTGTCCCCTCCCTGTCCGCGCGCTCCATCCACATCATGCGCGCGGAGATGCCGGGGCCCGTGGTCGGCAAGCTGGTTCCCCGCGCTCGCGACACGGCGACGATTCTGTATCTCTTCTATATCGCGCTCACTCTTCTGGAGATGGTGATGCTCTGCTTTGGCGGGATGTCCCTCTTTGAGGGGGCGGTCTATGCTCTCGGCACCGCCGGCACCGGCGGATTCGGTCTGTATCCCAGCAGCTGTGGGGAATTTTCCCCGGCTATTCAGTGGATCATCACCGTGTTCATGCTGTTGTTCGGGGTGAATTTTAACCTGTATTATCTTCTGATCAGCCGCAAGGCGAAGAACATTTTGAAGAACGAGGAGCTGTGGGTGTATCTGGGGATTGCCGTGGTTTCCACCGCCGTCATCACGGCGACCATCTATCCGCTGTATCATTCCGTCGGGGATTCGCTGAGGCTCTCCTCTTTCCAGGTGATGTCCGTTCTCTCCACCACCGGTTATTCCACCGCCGATTTCAATCTCTGGCCGAAACTCGCGCGGGGGCTTCTGTTCATCCTGATGTTTTTCGGCGCGTGCGCCGGTTCCACGGCGGGCGGCCTGAAAATCTCCCGCCTTGTGCTGCTTTTCAAGATGATCCGCAGCAATTTAAGCCATTTACTCCGCCCGAACAGCATCCGCACGGTCAAACTGGACGGCAAAAACGTCCCGGAAGAGACGCAGCGCGGCACGGCCAACTATTTTGCTCTCTATATGCTGTTGCTCGGCGGAATTTTCCTGCTGCTGTGTTTTGAGCCGTTTGACCTCGAAACCAATCTCACCGCCGCCGTCTCGTGCTTCAACAACGTGGGCCCCGGCCTCGGAATGGTGGGGCCGGCCGGAAGTTATGCCGCGTATTCGCTCTTCTCCAAACTTGTCCTCTCTTTGGCGATGTTGCTCGGGCGTCTGGAATTGTATCCCGTCCTGTTCCTGTTTGCCCCTTCCACATGGACCCGCCGGTCCTGAGACAAAGGTGATGGATCATGCTGGTGTCTCCCTCGATTTTGACCTGCGATTTCAGCCGGATGGACAAAGCGGTCGCTCTGGCGGAACAAAGCGGCGCCGATATGCTGCACCTCGATGTGATGGACGGGCATTTTGTGCCCAATCTCACCTTCGGACCGCCCGTGATTCGCTCTCTGCGAAAGCTCACCGGCATCCCCTTTGACGTGCATCTCATGGTGAGCCGTCCCGACCGTCTGCTCGGAGATTTTGCCGACGCGGGCGCGGACGGGATCACGGTGCACGCGGAGTGTGAATCCCCGATAGAGCGGACCCTGCGGCGGATTCGCGACCTCGGGAAAAGGCCCGCGATATCGCTCAAGCCGCAGACCCCCGCGTCGGCCGTGTTTCCCTATCTGGAACTGGTCGATATGGTGCTGGTGATGACGGTGGAGCCGGGATTTGGCGGTCAGGCATTTATGCCGGAGATGCTTCGCAAGGTGCGGATCATCCGGGAAGAGAATCTTCGGCGGGGAACCTCCGTCCTTTTGGAGGTCGACGGCGGCGTCAACGGTCAAAACGCCGCGCAGTGTGCCGAGGCGGGGGCGGATATCGCGGTGATCGGTAGCGCCCTGTTCCGCTCGGAGAACCCGGGAGAGCTTATCGCTTCGGTACAGCGGCTGGGCACAAAATAAAAGGCGATACCGCGTGGCGCCGGCGAGAGCCGCCTCCCGTGCGGTATGGCCTTGAGACATTCGGTTGTGATACGGAAAAGAGGTGCCGCGAATTGTCACGCCCGAAATCCGTCTGGGTGAGATTCCTTCTCTCTTTGCTCTGCCTTGCGGGGACGACGCTTTTCTCCCTGCTTTGCTCTCTGCTGTTTTTAACTCCCCTGACCGAGTGGGCCGCCGCGGCGACCGAGGAGGTTCTGAGGGTCGTTTTGCCGGATTTGCTCGCGACCGATTTTTGGGGAAAGGTGTCTTCGCTGGTGCTGCCCCAGGCCGGCCCGTTTGTGTTGGCGCTCGGGTTGGTCGTCCTGGAAATGGCCCTTTTTTCCCACCACCGCTGGGTCGGCGCGCTTGCCGCGCTCGCCACCAGTTGTGTGGTCGCCTGGTCACCGTTTCAGGACACGGTGCCGAATGTCGGTGCGCTGGTCGGAGGGATCGGTTGCCTCGTTCTCGTTGTTCTCTGGAAATGGGCGAGGGCCAGGTTCCCGAAGGTGCTCAACCGTGAGACGATTCGGTATGTGGTCGTCGGGGTGCTGACGACGGTCGTCAGTTTTCTCAGCCAGATGCTGGTCT